>JAGOKS010000021.1 GCA_017994425.1 Bacteroidales bacterium
GTATAACACACTATTTACTTCACCACAACTTGATATTGCGCAATGCAAATAGCGTATAAATAACTTATCTGAACCGGCATCAAATCACTCAGCAATATTATTCATTATGGATATTGCTGCTCGTTGTAATTGGTCTTTAAAACCATAATCTTTATTGTTTTGTAACATTTTGTATATTTCACATACAAACACCCTGGATTCTTTCCAAATTCTTAATTCTTCGTACTTTTGCATAATTTATTAATTTATTTTTTTGTTTCATCTTCGTAATTAGCCTTCTCGGCACTCGGCACTCTTGACTTTCGACTTGCGACTTTATTTTTACAGCACTTCAATATTCTCTCTCCGTGTAATATGTTTCATAACATTTTTAGCGTCGAAGATAGCTTTGGCGTGTTTTTGGACGAGTTCATAATCCACATTGGTATGAGCGGTAGCGACAAAGACCACATCCATAGCAGCGATCAATTCAGGAGTGAGTTCTTTTTCGCCGATAAAAGTTTTCCCGTCTCTTTTATACTCGGAAATATACGGGTCGAAGAAGCAGACTTCTGCCCCTAATTGTTTGAAATTGTCGATAACAGGGAGCGAAGGACTTTCGCGGTAGTCGTCGATATTTTGTTTATACGCCACTCCCAGTACGAGTACTTTCGAGCCGTTGAGGGCTTTTTTATATCTGTTTAATAATTTAGAAACGCGGTGCACACAGTATTCGGGCATACGGTCGTTAATCATCATGGAAGCTTCTATCATGGAGGTATGGAAGCCGAATTCGCGGGCTTTCCATGATAAGTAATACGGGTCTAAGGGAATGCAATGCCCTCCCAAACCGGGACCCGGATAGAAAGCTTGAAAGCCGTAAGGCTTGGTTTTAGCTGCTTCGATGACTTCCCATAAATTTATTTGCATGCGATGGCACAGTATCGCCAGCTCGTTAATCATGCCGATGTTGATATTGCGATAAGTATTTTCGAGTATCTTTTCCATTTCGGCAATAGCGGGAGAAGAGACGGTATGCACTTCGCCTTCGAGTACGGCACGATACATGGCAGCGATAACCTCTACGGCATCCTTTCCGATGGCACCTACTACTTTGGGAGTGTTCTTGGTTTTATAAATCAGGTTGCCCGGATCGACACGCTCGGGGGAGAATCCTAAATAGAAATCTTCTCCGCAAAGCAATCCGGAACCTTGTTCCAAAATAGGCTTTATCAGTTCTTCGGTAGTACCCGGATAGGTTGTAGACTCAAGGACTACCATCGTATTTTTCTTCAAGTATTTAGCTATCTCACGGGAGGAGTTTTCCACATAACTGATATCCGGCTGCTGGTGTTTGTCGAGCGGTGTGGGTACGCAAATAGCGACAAAATCAACATCCTTGATAAAACTGAAATCGGTCGTTGCCGATAACAAGCCGTTTTTGACCATATCGGATAAATCACTGTCAACGACATCGCCAATATAATTGATACCGGCATTTACTTGCTCTACTTTGTGCGACTGTACATCAAAACCGATGGTTTTAAATCCGGCTTTGGCTTTTTCTACTGCCAAGGGCAAGCCTACATAACCCAATCCTACGACCCCTACCAGTATTTTCTTTTGTTCGATTTTATCCAATAAAAGTTGTTTATCCATTTTTTATATTTTATGTGTAAAAACTAATTTAATTTTGTAATTAACTCATTGACATTGTACAACTTTATTGTTTTATTTCAGCCTTTTCACGGCTTCGCCGTTGAAAGTGTCAGTATACTTTCAGCCATTGGTAGATTATTTATCTAAAAATAAGTTGCAAAAATAAACATTATTTTCCAATAATAAAAGAAATTTCAATAATCAATTTTTCAACAAAACACTAAGCCATTTTATGGAATATTAAAAAAATATTTTAAAAAACATAAAATATTTTATTTTAATTTCCAATACATTATGAATAAGGTTTCATTTTTAGTGTTTTTTTTATTAACAAAAAAAAAAAATTTTTCACTTTCAATATTTGATTTAGAAACATAACTTTTCGCCCTATAGATTTTTTTTTGAAAAAATAGAAGGCGATTTTTTAAATTTATAGGATAGATTCGTACATTTTATTAATATACATCTTTAAAATAAAGTATTGCTTTCTGCGTTAGCAATAAACTGAGACAAAAAAAAGACATGAAACGCATCAGATACATCCTTTTCATAAGCATTATCGTTTTAATAGCAGCAGCTTGCGAGACGCCCATATCGCTTACCATTCCCGACCATGATAATCCGACGGTGATAGAAGGATGGATAGAAAACGGCAAACCGGCAACGGTCGTTGTATCACAAAGTCTTTCTTATTTTTCGGAAATCACCCTGGCAAGCATACTTTCCGCCATCGATACGACAGCGGAAGTAATAGTCAGTGATGATGAGGGCAATAGCGAAAGCTTGACTATAGGGTTCTCGCCCGATCATTTATACGGATTATTGGGGAAAGTATATGTGGGTTCTGTTATCAAAGGTAAAGCCGGACATACTTACCTGCTAAAGGTTAAAAGCAAAGAAAAAGTATATAGTGCCACTACTATTATTCCTGCTTCTCCGCCGATTTTGGACACTATCCATTTCAACATCAAAGAGCCTTCCGATACTTCGGCTACCATACGCATACTTATTAATGATAACAGCAACGAATTCAATTGTTATCGTTTCTTTACTCAGATAAAAGATTTAGATCCCACCTTCAGCCAGACTTCTATAGGTGTTTTTGATGATTTGACGTTTAACGGATTAACGCTAAATTTTGAATTAGTACGCATGCCTACAAGCAACATCCTCACTGCCAACATGACACAAGAAGAATACGATAATTACTACCGCATGACTTTCTTTCAAGGCGATATAGTTTATATAAAATCGACCACCACCGATGTATGGACAAAGAGTTTTTGGTCTTCCTTACAATCGGAAATATCGGCAGGACAAAATCCTTTTGTTACACCGGGCACACACCCTAGCAACATTGAAGGCGAAAATGTTACCGGCATATGGTCGGGTTACCATGCACGTTATGATACCTTAGAGTTTAAATAATTGAGTATGGATTGGCATGAGGATTTAACCGCAAAGAACTAAAACCAATTAAGAATTAAGACAAAAGAGATAAACACAACCTACACTTATTTTTTCGGAACGAAAAAAAATCTCGGGACTCGGCACTCGGCACTCGGGACCTTTGACAACTGAAACCTTAAAAATATGACTAAACAACAAACATTATCGGTATTACAAGCCTTGGAAAAGGCGAAGAAATATTGTGCTTATCAGGAGCGTAGCCAATGGGAAGTACGACAAAAGCTCCACTCATGGCAATTGCCGGAAGAACAAGCTGAATGGATAATCAGTGAATTGATAAGTGAAAACTTCCTTAATGAAATGCGTTATGCCAAAACATATACCGAAGGCAAATTCCGCATCAAAGGCTGGGGAAGAGAAAAAATTAAGTATAACTTAAAAGCTAAAGGGGTAAGTAATTATTGCATAACAAAAGCCCTCGAGGGCATTGCCGAGGCGTATGACAGTCGGTTACAGCAAGAAGCAGAGAAATGGTTACGAACTCATGCCGTTGGTCCGCAGCAACAACAGAAACTCATTGCCTTCCTCATGAGAAAAGGATATGCCTATAATGACATTATGAAACACCTAAGCAGCTAACAAAATCCACACAACATACCCCATGCAATCCCGTAGGGGTCATATATTACTATAGATATGTTTTTCCTACGGAAAAATTTTGTAGGATATCACGGATTATTTGAAAAGATTTTTCAAAAAAAAAACCTATAATTATTAAACATAATTAATGTGTTTCTGTTTTATAAATATAATAAAAAGGAATATGATACAACACGAAACGATAAAAGCCTTGGACAAACGACTGCAAGTGCTGAGGAGGTTTCTTTGACATTGACAACAAACTTCAAGAAATAAAAGAGCGGGAAGTAAAGACCCAAGCTCCTGATTTTTGGGAAAGCCCTACTGCTGCGGAAAAAGAATTAAAACAAATTAACATCTTAAAATCGTGGACGAACGATTTTTCCCATGCACAATCATTGATGGAGGAAGTCAACATTGCCTATGAATTTCTGGAGTTGGGTGAAATGGAAGAGAGTGAATATGGCACCATTTATTCTCAAGCGAGTGAAGCGATAGAGGCATTGGAGTTTCGAAATATGATGAATAATGAGGAGGACCGCTTGGGAGTGATACTCACGATTAATTCCGGTGCCGGCGGTACTGAGAGTCAGGACTGGGCGGAGATGTTGCTACGCATGTATGTACGATGGGGGGAAGCTAAGGGATTCAAAGTTAAGGAACTTGACCGTTTGGATGGAGATGTTGCCGGCATTAAATCGGCAACCATAGAGATAGATGGAGCCTATGCTTACGGCAATCTCAAAGGCGAATCGGGAGTACACCGGTTGGTACGTCTGTCTCCTTTTGATGCTGCCAATCGCCGACACACCTCTTTTGCTTCCGTTTTCACCTGCCCTATGATTGATGACAACATCAACATTCAGATTAATCCGGCTGATATCACGTGGGATACTTTCCGTTCAGGAGGTCCCGGCGGACAAAATGTCAACAAAGTAGAGACTGCTGTCCGGCTGCATCATCAGCCATCGGGCTTTGTTGTTGAATGTCAGGAAACCCGTTCCCAATTGCAAAACAAGGAAAAAGCCATGCAAATGCTCAAATCACGATTGTATGAGCAGGAGTTACAGAAGAAATACGAGAAAATCAACGCCATTGAAAGCAATAAAAAGAAAATAGAATGGGGCTCACAGATACGCAATTATGTGTTGCATCCCTATAAATTAGTAAAAGACAATCGTACCTCTTATGAAACGGGCAATACACAAGCTGTTCTCGACGGAGAAATTGACGGCTTTCTGAAAGCCTATTTGATGCAATTCGGACAAGCCAAAGGCAAAGATGCTTTGGAAACAACGTCCATTTAATACAAAAAAAAATCAAGTCTCTTTTCTATTCTATAAACAAAAAAAGTATACTTTTGCGTAGCGTAAAAAATGTTATATAAGCATATCCTAAATTAAGATTAATGAAAGTTTTACTTACAAGGACACTTACGGGAATTATTTTTGTAGGACTTATTATTTTTTCCATTGTAAGCAATTCTTGGATTTTATTTAATGTATTTCTGATTTTCACTTGTCTTGCCCTTTTTGAATACAGGAATCTATTAATGGTAAAAGACATACGTTTATCTCCCTTGTTTTTTATACCTGCACTTGCCGTATATTTCATGATTGCCTATACGAACATATGGAGAGTCCCTTTCTATGTCAAACTTTTCCCCTATTTATTATTGGCAATATTGTTTCTATATTCCATATTTGCGTTATTTCGAAAGACACAGCACGGAGCATTGACGGATATTGCAGCTTCTTTAGCCGGTATTATTGTGATAGTAATTCCTTTTGCTTTTATCAATCATTTTGCATTATTAACAGTCAACGGACATTTAGTATTGTTGGCAGTATTTGTTCTTATCTGGACAAACGACACTTTTGCATACAGCATAGGCAGTTTAATAGGCAAACACCCTTTATTTTTAAGAATTTCACCTAAGAAGACATGGGAAGGAAGCCTGGGAGGAGCTTTATGCACATGGATATTTGCCTATTTCTTTCCGGAAATATTCTCTTCACTTACCTACAACTCTTGGGAATGGATGGGGTTGGCAGCAATTATTATTCTTACAGGTACGCTGGGTGATTTGATAGAATCTATGTTTAAAAGAGAATTGGGTGTGAAAGATTCCGGCACTATATTACCCGGTCATGGCGGGGTATTGGATCGTTTTGATTCAATTTTGTTTGCTATACCTTTTGTTTTTATTTATCTTTATATCATCAATTAAGTCATAAAAAAATGAGAATTCACAGAGAAGGTTATCGTATCATTGTCAGTGTTTTTGCAATTTTAGTAGTAGTATCGGCATTAATAACGGCAAATACAGATTCTATTATTCCGCAATTCATTATGTATACATTTGCTATTTGTTTCTTTTATTTTATCGTACGTTTTTTCCGCGTTCCCAAACGCCATCTTACCAAAGACGACAATATTATTTATTGTCCTGCTGACGGTAAAATAGTTGTTATAGAAGAGATTGAAGAGAATAAATATTTTCACGACAAACGTTTGAAGGTTTCGATTTTCATGTCCCCTTTCAATGTGCATGTAAACTCCTATCCTATTTCCGGGGAAGTTAAGAAAGTAGATTATTATCCCGGAAAACACATGATAGCTTGGTACCCGAAGTCTTCGGACAACAACGAACATTCATGCACTCTTATTGAGCATCCCAACAAGACCCAGATACTGGTTAAACAAATTGCAGGAATCATTGCCCGCCGCATTGTTTGTTATGCTAAAGTAGGCCAAGAGATACATCAGGGCGATGAAATAGGAATCATTAAAATGGGTTCCAGGGTAGATGTCATTCTTCCTATTAATGTACGTCTGGATGTAGAATTAGGGGAATCGGTACGTTCTAAAAAGACCATTCTAGCTTATTTCAAATAATATAAAAACCAATAAATTATGCATAAACAAACCACTCTCGAATCCATTTTATTTATAGACATCGAAACGGTAGCCGCCTGTCCTAATTACCAAGTCTTAAGTGAACGCATGAAATTTTTCTGGGATAAGAAAGCTGAACACTTGCGAAAAAGTGAAGAAGACACTCCTGAAAATCTTTATCCTCGTGCCGGCATCTATGCTGAGTTTGGTAAAATTATTTGTATCTCGGTTGCCTATATTCGTGAAGAACGTGTGCGAATTAAATCCTTTTATGGAGATGATGAAAAAACGCTCCTGGAAGCCTTTGCCACACTATTGCACACACATTACAATGGTTCACATCATCGTTTATGTGCCCATAACGGCAAGGAGTTCGACTTCCCCTATATCTGTCGCAGAATGCTGATACATAAAATAAAGTTACCTTCTATCCTTGATGTTTCCGGCAAGAAACCATGGGAGACCAGCTTTTTGGATACCATGGATATGTGGCGTTTCGGGGATTATAAACAATACACTTCTTTGGATTTATTGGCAACACTCTTCGGTATTGATTCTCCCAAAGAAGATATAGATGGAAGCAAAGTCAACGATTGCTATTGGAAAGAACAAGCCTTGGAACGCATTAAAACCTATTGTGAAAAAGACGTATTGACAGTTGTACAATTGTATATTTCCTATTATGGAAAAAGCCTTTATCGCACAGAAGACATACTGTATGTATAAATCATATCATCAACTACACATTAAACTTTATCTTCCAACATAGGCACAAAGCGAAAGACCCCGTGGGTAGTTGTTTTGTAGGATGTTTCCGACTCACGCACTATTTTGGTCATCGTTTGCACACCCTCACCAATAGGGACAACAAGCACTCCTCCTATTTTGAGTTGTTTTAAAAGCGTTTGCGGTACTTCGGCAGCACCGCAAGTAATGACAATGCCATCGTAAGGGGCAAATTCAGTCCATCCCATATAGCCGTCTCCGTATTTAGAGGCGATATTAAAACCCAATATTTCAAAAAGTTTTTTCGTCTCATCGTGGATATATTTCTGTCTTTCGATGGTATAGACATAAGCACCCATTTTTTTAAGTATCACTGCTTGGTAGCCGGAACCGGTTCCTATTTCGAGGATGCGATTGTTTTTACGCACTTCCAAGAGTTGTGTTTGAATGGCTACAGTATAGGGTTGGGAAATGGTCTGATTACAAGCAATAGGCAATGCTCTGTCAGCATATGCATGACCGTATAAAGATTCAGGAACAAAAAAATGACGTGGAATAGCATGAAAAGCCTCCAAAAGTTGAGGATTATCGATGCCTTTGCTTTTCAAATCCTCTACCATCTGTGCTCGTAAACCTTTGTCCCTAAAAGTATCTTCCATCTTTTTTATAAACTTAATATTTTTATATTCAAAATAATACTACTTTTGCAAAAGTAAAAAAAAATGTGAAACAAATGATAAAAGTAGGCGTATTTGGTGCAGGACATCTTGGAAAAATCCATATTAAATGTTTAAAAAACGTTGAGAAGGTTGAAATTATTGGTTTTTATGATCAAAGCGAAGAAGTTCGCAAGGAAGTATCGGCAACATTCGGCATCCCTTATTTTGACAATGCGGAGGCATTGATTGCACAGAGCGATGCCATTGATATTGTTACACCGACGGTATCGCATCATGAAGTAGCCATGCAAGCCTTGAAAGAGAAGAAGCATGTATTTATTGAAAAACCGATAACTGCCACCTTACTAGAAGCCAAAGAAATATTAGATTACTCACAATCAAAGCAATTGAAGGTACAAATAGGACACGTTGAACGTTTCAACGATGCCTATTTAGGTGCCAAAGCCTATATTGACAATCCGATGTTTATTGAATGTCATCGACTGGCGGGTTTTAATCCGCGTGGTACCGATGTATCGGTAGTATTGGATTTAATGATTCACGACATTGACATACTTTTACATACGGTTAAATCGGAGGTTAAAGACATACATGCCAGTGGCGTAGCCATTGTTAGCGATACTCCCGACATTGCCAATGCCCGTATAGAGTTCGAGAATGGATGCGTTGCCAATCTGACTGCCAGCCGTATATCGATTAAAAATATGCGTCGCACCCGTATGTTTCAGAAGAATGCGTATATAACCATTGATTTTCTTGAAAAGCAAACCAACATCATGCGTATACGCGATTATGTGCCCGAAGATGCTAACGACTTACTTCCACTTATCCTTGATTTAGGAAATAACAAAGGAAAGAAACGTATCTTTATTGAGACACCTCCTCCGGCAAATGTGAACGCCATTGAGATGGAATTACAGCTTTTCATTCAAAGCATTTTACATAATACTCCCTGTGAAGTTTCGGTCAATGATGGCTATCGTGCTCTAAAAATTGCTTATCAGATTATGGATAAGTTTATCCCTACAAAACCTATTGTATAAGTTGTGATAAAAAATCTATTCCTGTAATCGTTTATAGAAGCTCAACAATTTATCTGCAATAAGTTGATTGTTGTGATGTAAACGAATAAATTCCGCTGCATTTTTTCCGATATAGGTAAATTTTTCCGGATTGGTAAAATATTCTTCCAGACAAGTCAAAAATTCTTCATGAGTATTAGCAATCATAACACTATGATGATCGATGGCATCGATACCTTCCAAGCCTATGGAAGTAGTGATGACTGCTTTGCCGAGCATCATGGCTTCAATAATTTTAATTCTTACACCACTCCCTGATAGTAAAGGCACTATTAAAATGCCATTATCTTTCATAAATTGTTCCGCATCGGAGACCTCTCCTATTATTTCTACATTGGGATATGCTCTTTCCTTTAATTTTGCCGGCATATGTCTTCCCGCAACGCGAAATGTCAGTTGAGGATACGCATCGTGTATATGTGTCCATATTTTAGTCAGAAACCATTCCAGTCCCTCTTTGTTGGGCATCCAATTCATGGAACCGATAAAAAAAATATTTTGAGCATTGAAAGGAATGGAATTAAATTGAATGCGATTGGCATCAACCCCAAAAGGAATATTTGTAATAGGGACATTTACTCCATGAGTAAGAAAATACGCTCTATCGACATTTGACAGTGTTTCTATACCATCGACACAATTAGAAACTTCCAATTCATAGATTTTCAACTGCTCACTTAATATTTTTAGATATATTTTTTTGAATATATTCTTGCTGTGAAGTGCCGTACGTTCCCATACTTTATGTTCGACATTGTGAGCTCGTAAAATAATCTTAGCTTTTGAATATTTCCTGATAAGAGATATATAAGGTGTTAAAAACAAGCTTTCCATCTGAATAATATCATACTCTTCTTCGGTAAGAATATTCTTCAGTTTACGCTCGAAATCCTCAGAGATAAAACGTTGTATATGATAAGAAGTATTTGTCAACAAACATTTCAATGCATTCCACATTTTCAGTCGAGTATCGACAAAGACCCATTCTATGGATGTACGTTTCCGATAATCTTCGGGAACATCTTTTTCGTTAACGAAATATTTTTCTGTATTAACCGCCAGAATCTTCACCTTACAATCTTTTTCTAATAGCATTTGGGTTACCGCATGCATGGCGATAGGACCGCCTTCGCGGGGAGGGAAAGGTGATTTATTACATAATTGCAATACTTTCATCATTTCCATTAATTACCAAAAAGTTTTATTTTTTTAATTTTCATTAGAAATTTCTGCCAGGATTCTAAGTCAAACAATCGCGATTCTTTGGAGGCTTTATATATCAAAAAAACACCTAAAGGCAATAAAATGGCAGAGGCTATCCACATTCCCACAGAGGGTGTTATAACGCCCAAACGCGACATACGTTCACCTATGGTAGATACTACCCAGTAGAAAACAAATATTAAAATACTGGCAATAAGTGGAATTCCTATTCCTCCTTTCCGAATAATGGCACCGAGTGGAGCTCCGATAAAGAATAAGAGCAAACAAGCAAAAGCCAAGGCATATTTTCGATGCCATTCAATTTCATAACGCCATAACAACTTTTGTTGAGAGCCATAATCCATATGACTGAATTCGACGACACTTTTATGTTCTCTGGCATTTTGCAAAGCATATTGTGTTATTTGCAAGCTATCGTTTACATTAAATTGTTTGTGAATTAATGGAATTCCCGCTGCAATACTTGCGATACTGTCATTATACCGTGGAAAAAGATTTTTTAATGAACCTAACAATCGATCCCCTATTTCAGCTTTACCGGTGATAATTTTAAAACGCATGGTATCAATTATGGTATCCAATTGAAACACATTCAACATTTCATAACTGTCTTTGTAGAGTTCTTCATCTGTTCTTTTTAACTCAAAAGAGGCAAGATTAAAACTCAGATGTTGCTCTTTAAAAGTTCCCCGAAGTATAGAAATTTCATGGGCTTGTTTATTTTTTCTTTCATCGGCATATCTGAAATTTTCATCATAAATAAAGCCATCATACAAATGAAATATCAAATAATGTTTATCTTGAGTCATAAACATTTTTCCCTTCTTAGCATAAGTAACGCTTGTATAATTATTTACACGGGTGTGGTCATAAATAAGTACATCGTGAATGGTTTGATTATCTCTTTCTTTCTTACCTATTCGGATGATATAGTCATCAATTTCCTTATAAAAAACCCCTTCTTCAATATTCAATGCCGGTTTTTGAGAACGTATATCCATTAATAAAGTTTTCGCCTTAAGATTAGCAACAGGGACAATATTATTGGATATAAAAAAACCGAGTCCAGCACAAAGCATAGACAAAATAATCAAGGAAGCCATGATACGATACAAGGGAATACCTGCCGATTTCATGGCAGTAAGCTCATACCTTTCTCCTAAGTTTCCGAAGAGCATAAGTGAGGATAATAAAATTGCCAATGGCAATGCCAACGAAAAAAAGGTAAACGACATATAACCGAGCAATTGGAATAATACCTTCAATTCTAATCCTTTTCCTACCATTTCATCCACATATTTCCAGAAGAATTGCATTAAAAAAATAAACACAACCACAAAGAAAGTCATGAAAAAGGGACCTATGTAGTATTTTAATATGAAAGTATCAATTTTTTTCAAGAATGTAATGTTATATTTAAATTTAACTTACGTTACTACTAAATTACTATTGTTATATACATTTGATTCTATAAAACTCTATATTTATTCTTTAATAAAGAAATGTTATAAATTATATAATTGAGAAGTATCAGGGTGAATCACTTGATTAGTCGTAATAAATAATCTCCATAACCACTTTTCATCAAGGGGATAGCGATTTTGCTTAATTGTTCTTTATCAATAAACCCTTGTTGATAGGCGATTTCTTCAATACAACCGATTTTAAGACCTTGCCTATCTTCGATAACCTGCACAAATTGAGAAGCTTCGATTAAAGAAGAAAAAGTTCCGGTATCGAGCCAAGCAGTACCTCTTCCGAGCAAAGATACTTTCAGTTTACCTTTTTCGAGATAATATTTATTAACATCGGTAATTTCGTATTCACCTCTGGCACTTGGCTTAATGTTTTTAGCTACCTCCACTACGGAATTATCATAAAAATACAAACCGGGCACAGCATAATTCGATTTCGGGGTTTTAGGTTTTTCCTCGATTGACAAAGCGGTCATATTTTCATCAAATTCTACAACACCATAGCGTTCAGGGTCATTAACATGATAAGCAAACACAATACCGCCATCGGGATTTGAAGAGGCTTTAAGGGTTTTTTGTAAGCCGGATCCATAAAAAATATTATCTCCCAAAATCAGACAGACTTTATCGTTGCCGATAAATCTTTCTCCGAGCACAAAAGCTTGAGCGAGACCGTTTGGAATTTGTTGTTCTTGATAACTGAAATAACAACCTATGCGGCTACCATCACCGAGTAGTTTTTGAAAACTAGGTAAATCGTGCGGCGTAGAAATAATCAACACTTCCCTTATATCACTCAGCATCAACATACTCAAAGGATAATAAATCATAGGTTTATCATAAATCGGCATCAACTGTTTGCTGCATGCCATAGTCAGCGGATGCAAACGTGTTCCGGATCCACCGGCCAGAATAATTCCTTTCATACTCATTATTTTTCTTGAGTTAGATTGTCATAATTTCTTTTTCTTTAAATTCCAACAATTTATCAACTTTCTCGATAAAATCATTAGTAATTCTTTGTATATCGGATTCTGCTTTCTTAATTTCATCTTCAGGCACACCATCTTCTTTTAATTCTTTGATGGCGTTGTTGGTCGTTCTTCTATGATTACGGATGGTTACTTTGACTTGTTCGGCTTCTTGTTTAGCTTTCTTCACCAAATCTTTACGTCTATCTTCTGTTAATACGGGAACGACAACACGGATAACTTCCCCATTATTTTGGGGATTAAAACCTAAATTTGCAGCCATGATAGCCTTTTCAATTGGAAGAATCATATTTTTTTCCCAAGGTTGAATCATAATTTGTTTTGGATCGGGAATACTCAAACTAGCTACCTGAGCTATGGGAGTCATTGTACCGTAATAATCGACCTTTACCCCATCTAACATTTTAACATTAGCTTTTCCTGCCCGTAATTTTTCTAATTCTTTTTCAAAGAAGTTCATGCTGTTTAGCATGGTTTCTTTCATGGTTTCAATATATAATACTATATCGTCTGACATAAAGTTTAAATTATATTAATTCTTGCAATTCTTATTATTCTATTTCTTTTTGTTGTAAGGCTTCCAATTTGGACTTGTTTTTTTCTTGTTCTTTTTCTAAGCGTTTGATTTCTTTGTCCACAAAAGATTTGTTCCATTTATAGGCTATCAGATAATGAGCAATAATAAAAATACCCCAAAAAAAGGTGATTGCCAATGATAAGCGAAAAAATACTGAGGTTTCTCCGTCGTTGACACTATCTTTAAATAAAAATCCCCAAAGCAACCAAAAAAAAGCAATTACCAATAAATAAATAGCAAAATGTATTTTAAAAGACACTCTACGCTTGGCACGTTTATATATTTTCTTTTGATCTTCCGTCTTCACCGGATTAATTTCCGTCTCCATTGTTTCCATATTATTCCATATTAAAAATTTTAGTTCCTACATTTTCTCCCATTACCACTTTTTGAAGGTTTTTCTTTTTATTCATATCAAAAACAATGATAGACAGATTATTTTCCATACATAAGGTAAAAGCGGTAAGATCCATGATATTCAGATCCTTATTATAGGCATCTTGAAACGTTAATCCTTCATATCTTACTGCCTTAGGATTTTTTTCCGGGTCTTTATCATACACTCCATCAACACGTGTTCCTTTCAAGAGAATATCAGCTTTGATTTCTAAAGCCCGTAAAACACCTGTTGTATCAGTAGTAAAGAAAGGATTACCTGTTCCGGCACTCATTAACACCACATAACCCTTTTCCAGGTATTCAATAGCAAGACGACTACTCATTTTTTCACAAATAGATTCTATAGGTAAAGAAGACAAAATAACTGCTTTAACCCCTATTTCTTGTAATTGCATTTGCAAAGCCATGGCGTTGATAACAGTAGCCATCATTCCCATATAATCGCCCTGTATACGATCAAAGCCCTTCCCTGAACCTTGAAGACCTCTAAAAATATTCCCGCCACCAATAACCACTGCTAATTGTACTTGCATATCAGTTATAACTTTTATTTCGGCAGCGTAATAATCAAGCATTTCTTTGCTAATGCCATAAGATGCTTTACCCGCCAAAGACGCTCCGCTAACTTTCAATAATACTCTTTTATATTTCATATCTTAAAGTATTTACAAATAATTCATTAATATAGTATACGGTTTCTCAACTTCTCTGTTAATACTTCATACATTCTTTTTACATTGTATGATATCTAGAGTGCAAAAGTACATAAAAAAATCATTTTTCAAACAAAGATTATTAAAATTTAAAATTCCATTTGATAGCGTTTATATTAACCTGATTATTTTTTACAAATTCTTTTAAAAAAATATACTTTAATTTTATTGTAAACATATAAAAAAAATGTACTTTTGCAATTGTAATTATACAAAAAGAACATGAATACTATCATTGAACAAATAAAACATCTGTCTTCGACCTACTTTTTGGAAACCATAAAATTAAGAAGGCTTATTCATCAATATCCCGAATTATCCGAACATGAATTTGTAACGGCACGTTATATTTGCAACACTCTAAAATCTTTCGGAATTAAATCGGAATTGCTGTTAAACAATACGGCAGTTACAGCAACTATTGAAGGGAATGGTTCAAGTAAGACTGTATTAGGCTTACGAGCTGAAACGGATGCACTTCCAATTGAAGAAAAAGGTGATAAGTCTTATATTTCTACTAATAAAGGTATTATGCATGCATGCGGTCACGATGCACACACCGCTTCACTGCTAACAACGGCAAGAATATTAACTTTAATGAAAGATCAATGGGGAGGAATCGTTAAATTATTTTTTCAGCCTTCAGAGGAGAAATATCCCGGTGGAGCCATTCGTATGATTAATGCCGGTGTATTGGAAAATCCCAAAGTGGATATGATGTTAGCCATGCATGTTTCGCCTGAAATTGAAATCGGTAAAATTGGTATCAAAGCAGACAATTTTATGGCTTCAACCGATGAAATATATGTAAACATTATAGGCAAAGGAGGACATGCCGCACTTACCCATTCATACGTCAATCCTATTTACATTGCCGCCAATAGCATCACTGAATTAGATACAATTTTTAAAGCCAATGCCCCCGAAGAATTTCCATCTGTTCTTACTTTTGGGCGTTTTGTTGGTGAAGGTAAAACAAACATTGTTCCTGACGAAACTCATTTGGAAGGCACTTTGCGTACCTTTGATGAAGAATGGAGAAAAAATGCTCATAAATTAATCAAAAAAACCTTTACTAAAATTGCAAAAGAACACAAAGGAGAAGCCATCGTTCATATTGCCAACGGCTATCCCGTATTAATCAATAATCCGGAAATAGCAAGTTTGTGTGAAAGCTATGCGAATGAATTTTTAGGCTCAGGGAATGTACTTCCCTTACAATATCGTATGACCAGTGATGACTTTGCTTCTTTCTCGCATGAAGTACCCTCATTAATGTATCGATTGGGAGTTAAAATAGAAGACAAAGAACTGAATCTGCATGCTGCAGATTTTGATATCAATGAGAAAGCATTGGAATTGTCTCCCGGATTAATGGCTTATATGGCTGTTAACTTATTAAACAATATAAAGATAAATGAGTAAATCTATCATTCTTTCCCGATTACAAGGAAAACACATCCTTATTTTAGGATATGGCCGGGAAGGAAAATCAACATATAATTTTATCAAACAACATCTTCCAAAAGCAAAAGTTACCATCGCCGATGCCAATCCCCATTTAGATATCACAGAAATTAAAAACTATAATGATGCGTATATTTTAGGTGAAAATTATTTGGATACTATCTCTGCTTATGACCTCATTATTAAATCACCCGGTATTAGTTTAAAAAATCATCTCTCATTCATTCAAAGAGACATCATTAGCTCTCAAACCGATTTATTCTTACAAGCATATGCTAATCAATGTATAGGCGTTAGTGGCACCAAAGGAAAAAGTACTACTTCCAGTTTGATTTATCACATTTTACAATCATTAAATATTCCTTCCCTCTTGGCAGGAAATATAGGCATCCCTTTGTTTGACATTATTCCATTAATCCATAAAGAAGTAAAAATTGTGATGGAACTATCTTCCCATCAATTGGAATTTATCCAACAAGCACCGTCAACAGCCATCCTTTTGAATATATTTCAAGAACATTTGGATCACTATCTTGGTTTTGAAGCGTATCAGCAAGCAAAATATGCGCTTGCCCGTTATCAACAAAAGAATGATACATTCATTTACAATACCGATGATATACTGATTAAAAAATTATTGCAACATTCACCCCCTCAATCTAACCTCTTAGGTTTTTCCTTTGCCTCATCTACTTCTTCAGCTTGCTATATCCGAAATTATTCCTTTATGTATAAAAACAATGATAAAGAAGAGAAAATCATGGATATCGTTACAAACGACTTTCCACTGAAAGGCAAGCACAACCTGGCAAATAGCTGCGCTGCACTACTTGCCGTTCTACCATTTATTCCCGCTGAAAAACGTAAGGAATTAAAAAATGCCGTTTATTCTTTTCAGAGCCTAGCGCATCGTTTGGAATTTGTTGCTACAATAGATGATGTAAGCTATTACAATGACAGCATCTCAACGATTCCTCAAGCCACAATTGCTGCTCTGGAAGCCATCGATAATGTGAACACTTTAATTCTCGGAGGTATGGATAGAGGTATCGATTATATGCCCATGAAAAGTGTTTTTTGCGATTCACAAGTGGAAAATTTTATTTTTACCGGAAAAGCAGGAGAACGTATGATGCATTTGTGTCAAGCATTTTCTAACAAAAAGACTTTTTTCTCAAATGATTATACGGAAATCATAGTCATTGCCAAACGTGTAACACGGAAACATCATGTATGTTTGTTATCCCCTGCTGCCTCCAGCTATGATGCATTTACAAACTTTGAACACAGAGGCAATGTTTACAAAGAATTAATAAAAAACACTTAAGCATTACTGAATGAAAGCATCTGCTATCAACACTTTATGTAATTTACAAGACCCATATTTTCACAGTACTGAACGTGACAAACTATTTGTCGATGCCATCAAAGAGAACTATGATATACAATATAAAAAACAAGCGTTTATACGCTATTTAGCATCACAACGCGGTTTTAATATCAAAGAAGTAAACACCATTGACGACTTGGCTAAAATACCTCCCCTTTTTGTCGGTATTATGAAAATTCATTCTTTCTGCAATGTAGAAGAGAAAGACATCAAAATGGTATTGACAAGTTCGGGGACTAAAGGACAGAAAACCCAATCTTTTTTTGATGCAGACTCTTTAGAAAGACTCTCGAAACTTGCTCTTAACTGCTTCCATGCAGGAGGATGGACTTCGGATATCCCCGCTCATTTCTTTGTTATGGGATACGATATCACTGCTGCCACCGATTTGGGAACTTCGTGGAGCAACAACCAGTTATTGTCATTAGCCCCTAACAAGAGTGTACATTGGACTATTCTAAAAAACGAACAAGGCGAATTTGTTTTTGATTATACCTTCTGGGCAAAGAAAATCATTGAATTAAGTGAAGACGCTCCCATACGACTTACAGGCTTTCCTGCTTTTATGTGCCAAATAGCCTATGAAATACAACGCATTAAACCCAATTTCAAAGTAAAAGAAGGTAGTTTTATTACTGCAGGTGGTGGTTGGAAAAATCACAAAGGGAATGTACTCACCCATAAAGAATTTGGCGATCTTATGGAAAAGACCATGGGTATAACACCCACATGCATACGCGATATTTTCGGCATGGCAGAACATGGCATTCCTTATTGCTCGTGCAGTGCAGGTAATTATCACATCCCCATTTATTCCCGTTTACTTATCAGGGACCCTTTGTCCTTACAAACACTTGCCGATAATGAAGAAGGATTGATGAATTTAATATCTCCTTATAACCTAACCCAACCTAATTTATCGGTACTAGCTACCGACTTGGCAGTCGTAAAAGATAATTGTCCCTGCGGTATTCAAGGTAAATACATTGCCTCTATCCGCAGAGGAGGCATATCCAAAAACAGAGGTTGTGCCATTGCAGCACAAGAAATATTAACTAAATCACAAGGAGGTAAAGGATGAGTCGTACCCATTATCTGTTCGGAAACAAAATCGAAAGCGAAGAACTTAACATAGCGGTAGCGTTGGAGTATTTTTCTCAAGAAAAGCTCAATGACTTATCCAAACGTTTTATGCAAATTCCTTTGGAAAACATATTAAATGTATTAGAAAAAACCGGTCTTTACATGTATGATAAAGAGAAGCCCTATTACAAACAATGTATGGAGTCATTGCCTCACATGTTACATTACGCTCCTAAGATGGTAGAAAAAGGATTGTCGTTTATTCCTTCCCTTCTTAGTCGTAAGACCATGTTAGACCGATTATCCCACTTAGGCAATCATCATGCCCTCGATTATCCGGTTTATAGTGGCAAAGGTCAGTTAAAAAGAGCCGTACCCACCGGTATTGTTTGCCACCTGGCTGCCGGCAACACTTTTCTGGGTGCCATTGACTCCCTTTTATATGGGGTGATAACAAAGAATATTAATATTGTAAAAATGTCAGCAAACGATTGTTTCTTCCCCATAGTATTCATGGAAGCTCTGCGAGAAGCAGATACTGACAATATTATATTCCCGTACATCACAATGACTTATTGGAAATCAAGCAACGAAAGCATCGCAGAGTTGGTTAAAAATACTGCCGATATCATTTTATTGTTTGGAGGAGAAGAAGCTGTTAAATCGGTAAAGAAAGAAATAGCCCCAAAATGCGAAGTGATAGCCTTTGGTCCTAAAACCAGTTTCGGAATTGTAAGTGCGGAACTTAGCCAAGATGAGCTTTCATTAGCAGCCAAGGGCTTTGCTACCGACATTGTTTTTTGGGAACAACGTGCCTGTACCGCTTGCCAGAACATTTTTATCGAAAAATCGGAAAACACCGATTACTTTTTACAAGCTCTCTTTTCAGCCTTGGAAGAAACCGGAATTACTTTTCCTCAAGAAACTGTCAACACAGATGCTGCCGTGGAAATCCGTAAGCAAAGAGAAATCGCTCTATGGGAACAATTTACCGGCAACGGACAAGTCATGGAAGGCACAACATCAAACCACAGTATCCTAGTAAAATACAGCAATTACATCAGTGATTCACCTTTAGAAAGAACCGTAATTGTAAATATTGTTAATGCTTGGAAAGACATATTAAACGCTTCCGTGCCGGCATTAAAATATTATATGTCTACCGTTTCCATTGCTTCCAAACACAAACAAGAAATCATGAATACCTTGATACCTTTTGGCGTGATGCGATTTTGCTCTCCCGGATTGATGTCTTCATCAGCGAGCGCTTCTTACTCTCACGATGGCAAATACATTGTAGAATCACTTATCCGTTTTATAAACTTTGAAGATTTCAACGATGCACATATCGGCCTTGACTTTATGTCTGAAAAAGAGAAAGAACCAATACTACTCAGTCGGATAAATACTGTTTTAAGTCAAGCCATACAAACCCCTTTTTATAAACAGAAATATACCGGCATTGATTTACCACTTAAGAATTTTCAAGAATTTCAACAACTTAATCCTTTAACAAAAGAAGAAATGGCAAGCATAAGTGCTCATCATTCCGATGCTGCTTTTACCGCTGCTGACAATCATTGCTATCTCTTTTCCGCAGGCGGAAGTACCGGTTTAAAAAAATATGTCTTGTATTCAGCCGATGAATTTTCAAAGTCCAAAGAACTCTTTGGCAAAGGATTCAGAGCTTTAGGAATTAAAAAACAGAATGTTGTTGCCAATCTTTTCCCATGTGGCGCCTTATATACAGCATTTTTGGCCATCAACAAAGGATTGGAAGAAACAGAATGTAAAATTATATCGTTAACCGGAAATATTTCACACAAAGACACCTTGGAATATTTCACCATGTGTAAACCTGATACCATTTTTGGATTGCCTTCCCTATTGATACCCTTGGCTCAATATGCGGAACAAAATAATTACCGTTTCCAACTTGAAAATATTATTTACGCTGCCGAGCACATGACTGCTGATGCAAAAAAATACTTACAAGCTGTTTTTCATGCTAAAAAAATCTCTTCTTTCGGCTATGCTGCCGTTGAAACAGGTCCTATCGGATACCAATGTAACTGCTGTAAAGACAATGAATTTCACGTAGAAGAAGAATGGGCATACTTGGAATCGGATGAAAATAACGAAGCACTGGTAAGCTGTTTGCACAAAAGCCTTCAACCCATCATCAGATACAAAGTCGGCGATTGCATTGAATTCATTCACGAAACCTGCAAGTGTGGCAGATTAAGCCCTAAGTTCCGTCTATTAGGACGAAGCGGAGAGAAAATAAGAATATCAGGGTATAGCGAAATTTATTTTGAAGAAATTGAAAAAACAACACAATCTATCGTTAAAGACGGGTTTGTTATCCAATTACTACTGGACCCCTATGGATTGTATACCCAATTGCGTTTAAATGTAGAAACCGGCTCTTGGAAAGATACCCTATTGAAAGAAAAACTTTATCATGGATTTTTAAACAAAATACCTGTATTACAATTACCAAAAGAAAAAAATATGATTTCGCAATTTGAAGTCTTTCTTCTAGAACCCTACACACTTCCCAGAGTAGAACGCAGTGGTAAAGTAAGACGTATCATTGACAATCGCATTTAAAAAAAGCTATCATGGAGAACAATTTCATAGATTCGCATACTTTGCAACTTATTATGCCCAATGAAATGAGCATGATTTACCCTATACAACAAACAGCGAAAGCTTATGCCGAAATGCTTGGATTTGAAAAGAAAGAATGTTATCATATCGAATTACTATTAGAAGAAATTTTGAGTAATAGTATCATATATGATTTTATGCCCGGGCAAAAAGAAAGCATTAACATTACACTAAATAAAACAACACTTGGATTATCTGTAACCATACATTCCAACAGCATCCCTTTGGATATTGAAAAAATCAAATCATTTTCAAACATCGAAAAAGAAAACATCATCAAACACAATGCTTCCGGTTTAGGCTCCTTGCTTATTAATAAATTAGCCGATAGTGTTAACTACATCAACAAAGGCAAAGAAGGACAGTTTATTTATTTTGAAAAAAATATTGTAGGAAAAGCATTTACTGAAACACAAAACCTAACAGACTTTGATAGCAACATCATTCCAAAGACAGCATTTACTTTTTATGTCAGGCGATTGAAGCCGGAAGAGTCTTTATTTATTTCGCAACTTGCCTATTACGCTTACCGTGTAAGTTATATTTACGACAAAATATACTATCCTGAATACGTTAAGAAACTAAATGAAGAAGGGGAAATGCTTAGCATAGTAGCCGTCAATAGTGATAACGAAGAAATCATAGGTCATGTGGCAGCCATCAAACATGAAATTAGCGGATTACCGGAAATGGGAGTAGCTTTTGTCAATCCTCATTACAGAGGCGGTGGCTGTTTGCAGCAAACTTCGGAATTTCTCATCAATTTGCTTAAAAAAAATAAAACTATAGCTGCCATCGTGCATGCTGTAACAACCCATCCCTATAGTCAGAAAGCTGCTTATAAATTAAATTTTCGAGAAACAGCAATTTATATATCAAGGGCAACGCCCTTATTAATGAACGAAATCAAAGAAACGAAACTCATTCGTGAAAGCATGTTGCTGATGTTATTACTACTAAACAATGACAATAAAAAGCAAATATTTGTTCCTGATCACCATGCAAAAATCATCAAAGAGATATTTGCCAATATCGGACAAAAAATAGAAATCTTACCTGCGAAGCATGAATCATTTAACATAAATGACGAAGCTGTAGTTGAAGTATCAACCGATAGTTACGGCTGTGGCTTTATCATCGTAAAAGAATACGGACTAAACATCATTTCTCTGGTTCATAAAACTTTAAAATCACTCTGCGTCAATCGTATTGAAAGCATTTACCTCTATTTACCCCTCGATAGTTCGGAAGTAAATATGTGTTGTACAGAACTTGAAAAAGCTGAGTTCTTTTTTGGAGGCATCGTATACCACGCCGATGGGCAATATTATCTGATGCTCCAATATCTCAACAACCAACAATACGACTATGAAAGCTTGCATGTTTTTTCTGATTTCGCTAAAATGTTAGTAAATTATATCCATCGCCATGACCCCAATCAGGATATTTCATAAAAATAAAACTTTTGCTTATTATCTAAGTATATACGTACTTGGCATTGTAATCATTGTATTTACTTTTTTCCTAATTTACAATTACAACATATCGCGTAAACTATTATTAAAGAACGTAGAAGAGAATGCACAACACCTCAGCACTTCGGCTGTGAATAAGATTGAAAGTTTTTTCAGTGGTATAGAAAAAACCACACAACAGGCCGCCTCATTGATAACTCAAATAGATTCCATCGATTATCAAACACATCGCATAGTAAAAGATGTGCTTTTCTCAAATCCTGAAATTTACGGCAGTTGTTTTGCTTTCAAACCCTTAGTTTCTAACAGAGATACTATGTTGAATGCTCCGTATTACTATAAAATCAATAATAAATTATCATTTAAAAACCTGGCAGACAAAAACTACGATTATATATTGTGGGATTGGTATCGCATTCCTGCCTCAGAGCATAGAAGTGTTTGGTCTGAACCCTACTACGATGAGGGCGGTGGCAATGTATTGATGACAACCTATGCTGTTCCCACTTACCGAAAACAAGGAAGTTCTTCCGATTTTTTGGGCGTGCTTACTGCCGACGTATCGCTTGATTGGCTAAATGAAATGCTAAACAACATCCATCTCATTGACAATGCGTATGTTTTTTTGATTTCAAATACAGGAAATATTCTTTCGCATCCCGATTCGACATTCATAATGAATAAAAACATATCGGAATATGTCAAAAAGGAAACCAATTCAAGTTTTCAAACAGTAGTACACCATATGATACTTGGGAAAAGTGGTTTCGAGAAAATAAGAAAGGATTTTTACAATAATGAAAGTTGGATTTTTTACACACCCCTCGCCAACAAGGCCTGGTCTCTTGGTTTTGTCTTTCCTGAAGACGAACTTTACGCCGACCTTCATCTCCTACAAAAAGATTTGCTGCTTATCCTTTTATCCGGAATTTTAGTGTTAACATTTTTTATTCTGTTTGTTTCCACAAAACTCACCAAGCCCATACGCCATTTAGCCGACCTAATGCATAAAGACAGCGAAGCATTTATACATATGCAAATCCCGGATTTTATTTCTAATAAAGAAATTAATATGCTGACGAGCTCCTTTCGCAACTTGCAAAATGAACTTAATAAATACATTGCCCATTTAAAAGAAGTTACCATATCGAAAGAACGCATTGAAAGTGAATTACAATTGGCAAGCAAAGTACAAATCAGCATGTTGCCTTGCGCTGAAGATGCTGACAGATACAAAAACAAAATCAACATACATGCTTATATACACGCCTCGAAAGAAGTAGGTGGCGATTTGTACGATTATTTCTTTTTGGATGATTCCCATTTGTTTTTTGTCATCGGTGATGTTTCGGGCAAAGGGATGGGAGCTGCCATGTTCATGACCTCTACCCTCACCTTACTAAGAGCTCATGCAAAAATCGCCGGCAATAATCTGTGCCGCATCCTACAACTCACATCCGACTACTTGGCAGCCAATAATCCGGATAAATATTTTGTTACACTCTTCACAGGTATTTTTAATGTACAAACCCATGAATTAAACTATATCAACGCCGGGCACACTTATCCGGTTATACTTAGCGAAAATACGGAAATAATTCTAATGAATCACACCCACATGCTTCCTTTAGGAATTATAAAACCCAAACAATTCATAGCGTCGCAATGCAAATTACATCCAAACGATACCTTGTTTTTATATACCGATGGCGTTACCGAAGCTATGAATACCAATAATGAATTATTTGGCACTACCTCTTTACTTGAGATATTAAAAAATTATTCACAACGCAACAAAGACAAACTTATTTCTTCTGTTTGTCAAGCATTGAAAAGCTTTACAACTGCTGCTCCTCAACACGATGATATCAGCATGTTATGTATACAAGTAAAGGAATGTTTAACGGATAAAGCCCTACACCTTTCATTCAAAAATCTACAAGACATATCCATTCTGAATGAAATCAATTGCCAAACAGAACATTTTTTAAAAAATAAAGATGTTCCTACTAAAACAATGCATAGAGTTAAACTTGTTATAGAAGAACTTGTTACCAATACCTTTAAATATGGCTTTTTGGATATTGAAAACAAACAACTTGCTATTGACATGAACATTACAAACCAATACATTGAAATCGTTTATAGTGATAATGGACAAGAGTTTGACATCTGCAGTTCGATGACAATATCGGTTCAATCCACTGCTAACATTATTACTATCGGGAAAAGAGGACTTTTATTAATAAATAAATTAACGGAAGATTTTTGCTACAAACGAGGAAACAACCTAAATATAAGCAGTTTTAAAATACCTATACCTTAATAAAAATGATAGAATACACCTTAGCTCGTACAGAAAATCCAATAATCATTACACTTAGTGGTCGCTTGGACGCCTTGAATGCCACATCATTTGAAAAAGCAATGGATGATATATTAAGCAAAAAACAGGACCATCTTGTTTTTGATTTAGAAAAGCTTGAATACATCAGCAGTGCCGGAATACGTATCTTTTTACTATTGATTCAGAAGTTAGATGCTTCCAATAAACGAATAGCTATACTCAATCCCTGCGAAATGGTCAAAGAAGTATTTGAAATGAGTGGATTAAAAGAGTATATTCCTATATTACATCATCCTGATGAAGTGAATGAGTTAAAATAAATAACCGATTTTTACATATAAATTCGATAAGCCGGCTCCATCTTGTTTATCGAAAGGAACTGCCCAATCGACTGAAAGTATGAAATTTTCATTCATGGCAACTTTTAAACCTATACCTGCCGACATATGCGGACGGTAGATTGAGGATTTATCAAAATCAAAATAATCAGCCGGATCATCTTCCGGATTATTCACTGCCATTACGCTATTAATATGGTCTTCTTCAAAATCATAGGCTTGCGTTATCATTCCTATGTCAAAGAAAGGATTGAATCCCAAATAGAAATGTTGTTTCCCTATATCGAATTTCCATACTTTTAAACGCAATTCAATATTGGAAAAAGCAAAGCCATTAGCAAGAATTCTGTTTCTTAGTATACCTCTTAATGAGTTTCCTCCCCCCAAGCCTTCGTACAAAACACGCTGAATATATAAGGTATTCATATAATTATTGGTATAAAAAGGACTTTTACCGGCAATGAGCAATTGCGTTCCTACACGATATGCCAAGGCAATGTAATCTTTGTATATCGGTACATAATGACGAAAATTCGCATTTAACTTCAAATTATTATAGTCTTTCTGTTGACCAAAGGCAGCGGTATAGGTTAAGAATGCATCTGCATATATCCCTTTCGAGGGGTTTGATTCTTTGTTGCGACTATCGTAAGTAATCCCCCCCCTAATATAAGGATGTACGCCTCCATTTTGTTCTTTGGGATGAATGATACCCCAATCGATATACTTTTCATACAAACCCTGTATCGTATCGGGTAGTAGATTCTCTTGCTTTTTCCCTTTATTAAGCATCGCGATATCAACCACATCAATATTATAATACAAAAGCCCCAGTCCGGCATTCCATTTCCATTTGTGATATATCGTTCCCTGCATATCGGCAGCAAAGCGAAAAATATCGCGTTTGTATTTATAGAAAGCACGCGATTTATACCCTTCGGCTACGGTATACTTTTTAGAATTTCTCCATGTATCATTATAAACAGATTGATAACCATTGTAGCCGAAAAAGTCACACATAGCGTCGGGTAAATAAGAAATATCTACTGTCAGCCGATGCTTAGGAATCAAATATTTAGAATCATAAAAAAACCGAAACAAGCCATAATTCTTTGTCGTATAAGCAGCTTCAACATAGAAAGAATGCAAATATTCCGGATAGGTAGAACCGTCGCCGTAATAATAGACATTTGCTAATGCTCCGTATTGAAAGCCTAAATCAGCATCGTAAGAAACACTTGGCAAAGCTCCGAAGGTCCAGCTCGTTTTGATTTTCTTTGGCTCCTCCTGACGAGAAAGGGAATCCGTTTGTGTATAGGAAGTAAACATACACAAAAATAAACTTGACAAAACTGACCATTTCATTGCATTTTTCATAATTGAAATTGATTTAAAGTTTCATAAAAATCTATTTATCGATAGAAATTAACCGATATTTTTTCGTTCCCATTCCCATGCTTTCAGCATAATTGATTTGATGTTTGCCACTGACGGAATTCTCTTTCAAAAAAGCATCATCACAGGAATGTGCTTTATCGACCAAGTCATGTGCTGCTGCTTCTATTGCTACAATATCTGTTGATGCCAATATACCGATATCGGAGATGAAAGGTTTGTTTGGATTGCGACTGCAGTCGCAATCGGGAGACACATTAATAATGATATTAATATAAAGCGAGTTTTTATAGGTTGTTGTAGTTTTCGCATATTCGACCAAACGTTCTAGAAACAGTTGTTTGCGTTCCAAATCCTCAGCATTAACAATAGCCTTCGCGGGACAAACGCTTACACATTTACCGCAGGCAATGCATTTGTTTCTATCTATCATCAAAGGATTAAGGCTTATGGCATTTGCAGGACATTGAGAAACGCAAGCAGCACACTTGATACATTTAGCCGTGTCGGTGGCAGGATAATCGTTAAAATGCATTGCCTTTTTCCCTTCGGGTGTAGCCATGCCCATGGAAGCATTTTTAATACAACCGCCAAAACCCGCACTACCGTGTCCTTTAAAATGACTGAAATAAATAATGGTTTCGTATTTATCAATATTTTTACCTATTCGGGCTTTTTTGAAATTCTTACCCCCTACAACATCTAATTCCAAGGTCCCGCCATCATCCAAAATATCTATAGGTGCGAAAGTAAAGCCATGTTCTTTTGCTAATTGTATGTGTGATTCTGTCGTACGACGTTTTCCCGTATAGGCTACATTGGTCTCTATTAAGGTTGCATCCAACGACAGACATAATTTCTCAACAATGGTTGCCGGCACAAAATACTGATTTCCCTCTTCCCCAAAATGTACTTTTATGCCTACCTTACCTTTAACATTATCTTGAATATACGCAAAAAGCTTCATCACCCCTTCCGGAGAAATATCACGAGTGAAATAAACGTTTGCACTGTCAGTTTGTGCTGACAGCACATTGAATGTCATTGTTAAACAACAAAATAGAATTGTTTTTTTAAACATAAAAAGATGTTTTTTTTATTATTTATAGACTAATTTAGATAAATTGCTTCAAAAGTGTAGCTAAAAGGACACCTAAATACGTGCCTATTGCATAACCTACCAATCCAATAACAATGCCGCTGATGAGCACTTTTTTATTTTTCATAGCACTGACAATGGGTGGGATAAAAGGAGGGGAGCATAACATGCCTACATGAGCTACGGTAAATAAATCGCCCGGCACTTTCGATATCTTTGAAAAAATAACATGTAATACTACCGATACTACCATGATATACAACACAAATAAACCCAAATTCAAGGCAGAAACATTTATACTGTAGATATCGAATTGTGAAGCAACGACCACACTGAATATTAAAATAAAAAACATTCCCAATTCAAACGTCTTAGGTAATAGGCGTATGGTTTTGAAAAAAGAAGCAACGATAGCTAAAGTTGTGATTGTTAAAATAATTATCAATTCATTTAATCGAGGCATTGGAGGCAAGCCTTGAAGTGCAAGATTTTTATTAATCTGTCCTGTAATTAAAAATGAAATGCCCGCTCCTACTCCTAAAAAGAGTAAGGAAATCAACAATGCCAACATCATACGCGGGAATACCTTTTGATTTGTCATACCGGCATAATTTTCCACTCCGTTTTTTTCCATTTCACTTTGGTTATTTGTATTTTCTATAGTAAAGGTATCTTTATAAGGCAATAACCATCTGAAGAATTTATAACCACCACCCACTAAAAATAAAATTAAAACCAAGGTAACTAACATTTCAAAAGTATAGGTTAATACTATTGTTGTTTGATTAACATGTAATGCCGCTCCTATTGCAAAAAAATTCATCGTGCCACCGGTATAAATACCCGTCATCATTCCGGCGACATTGGCAAAATCGTCAATACCGGCATTTCGGAAAATAAAAAAAGCAGATACAACGGCAATAATAATGGATAGGACACCACCGATGAGTGCCGCAATTGTTTTAGGTAAGGACTTCGTCCATAATCTAAAATCACAATTAAACAACATCAACGGGATAGCCAATGGTACCGTTAAATTCTGAATCCATTTTTGCAATGACATCATGGATGCCGCATCAGGGTCATCCCCAACGGGGATGAAACCGAAAAGAGCCAACGCTATACCAATGGCATAAGCAATTATGACAGTTCCTACTTGCTGAACAATTTTATAGCGTTTAAATAAAAAAATAATAAATAAAGGTGCTAATAAATAAATAAGACAGATAATTACAACATGCATAATTTAAAATTTTTATCTCACAAAATGTCTTCAAGCCTTTTATTAATGGTGCAAAAGTATAAAAAAAAATAGTACAAAAATTTTCTTAGTTGTAATATTTCCCTTGCCAAGTATTTTTTAACTCCATCTTTTGATGAATGATTTGCAAAATTTGGTCATTACGTATATGTCCCCAAGGATTAACAATTAAATAAGGAGGAGGAACTTCTCCGGCTAAGCGTTCTATAATTATTTTAGGATTCAATCGTTCTAAAAAATCTATTATAAAATCGACATACTCCTCAAATTCAAATAAATGAAATTCATTAGGTTTTGTTTGGTAATCCAATGCCATTGACGTACCTTTGATTAGTTGTAATTGATGAAATTTTATAGTATGTATGGGTAATTCTGAAATAATATCTGCCCATTGCATCCATTCTTGTTTTGTTTCACCGGGCAAGCCGAAAATAAAATGAGCACCGGCATGTATATTCATTTGATGAGTTAACTGAAGTGCCCACACTGATTTTTCAAAATCATGTCCCCGATTAATGGCTTTCAAACTTCGGTTATTACAACTTTCTATACCATATTCTATAATGATATAATACGTTTCAGCTAATTTGGCAAAAAAATGTAATTTTTCTTCATCTATACAATCAGGTCGGGTCCCGATTACCAATCCAATTATTTTATCATTACTTAATGTTTGATGAAATATCTTTTTTAAATTCTCTAAAGAAGCATAGGTATTGGAATATGCTTGAAAATAAGCCAAAAACTTATTTGCCTTACGGTACCTGTTTTTATGAAATTCTATCCCCTCTTCTATTTGTAGACTAATACTTTTATCAGGATGACAATACGAAGGATTAAATGCTTTATTGTCGCAATATGTACAACCTCCTACACTGAGTAATCCATCACGGTTGGGACACGTAAAACCTGCATCAATACTTACTTTTTGAACGCGTTCTCCAAATATTTTCTTTAGATGGTCAGCATACGCATTATATCTACGTTCGTGATTCCATGGATAAGCCATACTTTATTTTTCAATTTCATCCTGCAATTGTATGCAAATTCGAGTAGGTTCAATACTTTTGATGTTTTTTGAAAATTTAGGACAGTTGGCCATATAATCTTTTAGTTGTTTTTCTTGTATACAAATATGATTGTACTTCTTTTGATACGATGAAGTGATTTTATCATAATCAATTTTAAATTTTTTGGACGATAACTCCAAAGGCATAAATGACAATCCTTTATCTTCAAAAACAACTTTAATCAAAGAATCCGATTGATTTACTAACATTTTATTATTCGGAATATTGTAAAACACAACATCTAATTGATAGGTTGCCGTATAATTAATAGACATTTTCACAATAAACCAAGCTAACAAAGCTAATATTAAACATGTTAGCAATACAGCATAATTTTTTTTGGTTTTTTTCTTTGCCATAATGTCTGAAGAAAAAATCTTTATTTCGCAGGAGTAGTACCAATATCATTTACATTTTGGGCAACTGCACTTTTTTCTATTTTAAGTTTTGTTCCACCCTCCACTTCAATAATAACAATACTTCCTTCCATATCTAAAATCTTACCATGTATTCCACCAATGGTAACTATCTTATCTCCTTTTTTCAGATTTTCTCTAAATTTTTGTATTTCTTTATTTTTCTTTGATTGAGGACGAATCATAAAGAAATAAAAAACCACGATAATTAAAGCAATAAATATCAAGGATTGATATCCACTTCCTTTTCCTCCTTCTGCTCCTTGTTGAGCAAACAAAATGATGTTTAATAAATTCATAAATTATATATTATAGTTTAAATTAAGGTAATTCTACAGTAGCTGAAAACCATAAAAGTGTTTCTGCCGGATACGTATTTGCTTGTACTGCAACTTTTTTACGCATCATTCCAGTTTTATTCTCTGTATCAACATTTAAAGTAACATAACCATTTTCTCCTTGTTTTACAGGGGTTTTTGTAAATTTAGCAACGGTACAACCGCAACCGGGAACAACGGTTGAAATAATTAAATCGTTTTTCCCGATATTTTTAAATTTATAGGTAAAACTCACTTTTTCCCCTTGTTTCAATGTTCCAAAATCATGATCTGTAGTTTCAAATTCAAAAACAGGCATACTTGTATCAGTAACTTCTCCATCCGCATTTATTGGAATATTCACTAAATCTGTAGATATACTGCTATCCTTTTTATGAGAACATCCCATGATCAAAACCATCAAAACAATAAAGCTAAAAAAACGCATCTTCATTAATTTTTATAAGTCTGCAAAATTAATGAATTTTTACGTAATATATCCATTTTTTTAGAAAATAATTTTAATTTAATCTATCCGATGGATATTTATCGAAGAAAAAAAATTATAACTTCAATAAATATAAGCCTATACCACAATGAAGACAAGCTTTAGCATCACAATATTTTTTCTTTAATTGTATGAGTGCCTGAGAATGAAAAGCATTATTGAAATCATCGCGTAACAATTGAAACTCTCTGCTTATTTTATTATTCTCTATCGGAATATCTTCATAAAACTGCACCACTTTGTTTTTTATTTCCTGAGAATTTCTAATTTTTCCTACTTGATACATAAAAGGAAGCACTGCATTAATAATTAATGTATGTATTGCCAATTCTCCCATGTGTTTTGATTTTTTTGAAGACAAGCTATCAAACATATAATGTGTTTCCCAATAGGCATTTAATGGAACACAAAACCAATTTCGTATTTCATTAACATCTGCTGCTTCCATAATTTTCGACAACAAAGCAGATGACTGATGAATAAGAGCTGACAATTGGGCTATACGAATACTCGGAAATCCGGATGGATATGTTTTGGCAAATTTCCACATTTCTTTCGTACATTTTTTTTTCAAATCGAATTTTTGTTTTAGAAACTCATATTCCTTCTTTAATTTTCGAGGGTATTCTTCTTGAAATTCAGCATCCAATAATCCTGCTTGCCCAAAAAGCAAGGATTCAATTTGAAACAAATTGTTTTTATGTTTTGCCAAGTAATACAGTGGCAGAGACTTTGCTAAAAGTTGAAACGGTAAATTATTAATAGTAAATCCAAAGTAATACGACAAAAATTGATAAAAAGCTTCTTCTTGATTCTGATTGCATTGTTTTAGTATTAATGCTACTGTTTCCGTTTTCTCTTCCAAACGATCGATTAACATTCTATCCAGCCATGCAAACAAACGAAAAGAATCAATTTGCGAAAATTGATATGTACATGGAATGTTTTCTTTTGATTTCAAGAAAGAAGTATAGGTTTGAATGATTTTCTCTGAAATTAAAGGTTGCAACGCCAAAGTTGGGACTAAAGCGTTATTAGGCAATAAAATTTCTTTATCATTTTCATAAACCACATGCAACACTACATTATTATATGCCTTATCGTCTTGATGATTGTGTTTATACCAATCGGAGGCTTTTATATGTATTTCAACACAGCCAACCCAAAGAGTAGAATTTATGAGAATCTTTGCATTATAGAAATCGGGTCCGCTATTCAGATTCAGTTCCCCTACCGATAAAATTGTGATTTTTTCATTTTGGCTTGTTCTACAATCTGTACTGTCAAACAATTTATGTTGCCATATATATTGTAATAATTTCTCGTCCATACTAATTTGTTTTATTTAGAAAAAAAAGGCCACCACATGGTAGCCTTTTTGATTGATTCTCAAGCTTTTTCTTAGTTAGCTGGAGCTGCTTCTTCTGCTGCTGGAGCTGCTTCTTCAACTGGTGCTGTAGCTTCTTCAACTGGTGCTGGAGCTGCTTCTTCAACTACTGCTTCTTCTGCAACTACTGCTTCTTCTTCTTTTGGGGTATTGTTACATGCAACGAATACCATTCCAGCTACAACTAATAATGCCATTAATTTTTTCATACTAGTATAAAATTTAATTGTTAAAAAAAAATATTTTTATTTATGTGGTGCAAAGATATAACTTTATTTTTTATTACTAAAAAAAAAATAAAAAAAATAAAAAAAAATTATTTCTGTGTAAACAGCAGTAATACTGCCATTTATTTTTTTTTTGTTTTTTTTTTTTTGCTATATGTAAGTGAATTGCTATTAAAATTTAAAAAAAAATGGAAGCAAAATATTTTTTTTTGAATTTATTT
>JAGOKS010000094.1 GCA_017994425.1 Bacteroidales bacterium
TTCAATATATAAAATGTGTCTACCATTTTTTTTAATTAAATTAGGTTGTTTACGTGCCGTAAAAGTATATTTTTTTTTAATACATAATTCTATAAAATAAAATTAAAAAAAAAAAAAGACAATCAACATGTTAGCACAAACAACACAAAAAGGCGTAAAAATAAGAGCAGTTTTTTGGAAGGAAAAATGAGGAATGGCACGCGGATGATGTGGTGATGTGATGATGGAAAAGCAATTCTACGCAGAGAGTATAGACGTTTCTTTTCTATTTTTCTCTATAAAATAAATACGTGTGAATTGATAAAATACGAATCCCGAAAGGGATTCAATGTGAATAGGGCTGCATGAAATGCAGCCGTTGATAGCACCTTTGTTATCATCAACCGCAAAGCGCTTGAATATTGCTTTTTTATTTTAATTCAAGCCCTTCAGGCTTATGTTGTGTTATAGCATATACTAAAAGCAAAATCCCTATGTTTCGTTCCGAAAAAACCACTCGGCACTCGGCACTCGCAACATTTTTCACTATTCACTTTCAGAAGTTGTCAGTTTTATTCTTAGCTAAAAATCTCTCTTTGCTTCTTTCGTTTGCTAATTTTAAGTACTTTTGCAGCATTAAATAAAACAACAACGCATTATGCTGAAAAATATAGTATTAATATCCCTGTTAATAGCAACGATGTTTGCATCTGCTTCTGTACAAAGGCTCTCTGAAGAAGCCAAAATCAGTGTATTAACGTGCGGACCAAGCAATGAATTGTACGCCACCTTCGGGCATACTGCTATCCATTTATGGGATACAAACAAGCACTTGAACTTAGTGTTTAATTACGGGACATTTGATTTTAACACACCTAATTTCTATGTGAAATTTACGCAAGGACGTTTACCGTATATGTTATCGATTACTTCTTTTGAGGATTTTATTTACGCTTACCGTCAGGAAGGCAGGTGGGTATACGAACAAGAGTTGAGATTGACTCCCGAGGAAAAAGAAAAGATGTATGATTTGCTGCTGGAGAACTATCTGCCGGCAAACCGTTATTATGCTTACGATTTTTTTATGGACAATTGTGCTACACGTATCCGCGATTTGATAAGTAATTCCCTAGTTGACCGCAGCTTATTTAAAAAGTCGCTTTCCGATACCAATACTACCTTCCGCGAGTTGATAAAACCCTATATGCACTCCATGCAATGGTGGCGTTTAGGTATTGACCTCGCCTTAGGTATGCGTTGTGATAAACCCGTTGACCATGAGCAATACATGTTTCTCCCAAATGAGTTGATGGCTCAACTTGATACCGCCACCATTGAAGGGGAAAGGATGGTGGCAAAGAAAGTATTAATAGCGAAAGAAACCAAACTCCCTCAAACCAAAAGCGTCCCCCCTCTACTGATTACCTCCCTGCTGTGTATTATCGTTATTCTTCTGACCGTTTGGGAATATAAAAAGAAAACGTATTTTAAATGGCTCGACATTATTCTTTTTAGCTTGGCAAGTGTGCTATCCTTATTAATAGCCTATCTGTGGTTCTTTTCCAATCACTACACTACCAAATACAATCTAAATTTAATATGGGCACATCCTTTGTTTATATATCTCCTGCTACGACTCCGAAAATCAAAGGATATTCTTATTCATATTAGTTATGGTTTGATTGTTCTGTGCATACTAGGCTTTTGGTTTTTACCGCAAACATTCAACCCGGCAGTATTCCCCGTACTTTTGCTCTTGGCACTTCGTATTATCAATTTAATAAAACAAAAAAGGAAGCTCGTGTGAACTTCCCTTTTGTAGTTTATTTTAAAAAGTATGCAGCTTAATATAATATGCCTTTATCGTATGCTTTTTGCAATGAATTTAACACACCATTCTTATTAATGTGTTTAATACCTTTTGCGGAAACTTTCATGATAATCCACTCGTCTGTTTCGGGGATGTAAAATTTCTTTTCTTGCAAGTTAGGATAAAATCTTCTTTTTGTCTTTATATTAGAATGTGAAACATTGTTTCCCACCATAACTTTCTTTCCGGTAATCGTACAAATGCGTGACATAATCGTAATTTTATAATGTTTCTAATCTTCTTTTTCCAGGTGAATTTTAGGATTGCAAAGATATACATAAATTATATATCTTTCATCATATTTTCTTTTTTTTCGATAAAAATATTTTAGCCGAGCTTAAAAATACAGTACTTTGTTTTTCAATTGTTTTATGTATAAAAAAAGGAGCTTTCCTTCTTCAAAGCTCCTTTTTACGTATAATTTCGCTTTTTATTTTTTCATTATTTCGGCATAAAAGCTGTAAAAAAAGGGAATAGTTTCTATGCCTTTAAAAAATTGTTGAAGGGGGTAATTTTCATTAGGGGAATGGATAGCATCGGAGCCGAGGCCGAAGCCCATCAATATAGATTTAATGCCCAATATTTTTTCAAAACCGGCAATAATGGGGATACTTCCGCCACTGCGTGTGGGAACGGGTTTTTTGCCGTAAGTTGTTTCAAACGCTTTCTCCGCAGCTTGATAGGCAGGCATGTCGATAGGAGACACATAGGAATCACCCCCGTGCAAAAATTCCACCTCCACCTTAACACAAGCCGGAGCTATGGATTCGAAATACCGTTTAAATTGTTCGCCTATTTTATTGTAATCTTGATTCGGTACTAAACGCGTGGATATCTTGGCTTTGGCAACAGAAGGTATCACGGTCTTGGCACCCTCGCCGGTATAACCTCCCCAAATACCACAGAGATCAAAAGTAGGACGTATACCCGTTCGTTCGTTGGTAGTATATCCTTTTTCTCCACACACTTCTTTTATATCCAATTCCTGTTTATAGGCATTTATATCAAAAGGCGCTTTCGCCATCAGGCTACGTTCATAATCGGAGACTACCAATACATCATCGTAGAAATGCGGTATAGTGATGTGACGGTTTTCGTCTATCATCCCCGCTATCATTTCACACAATATATTAATAGGATTCGCAACGGCACCACCGTATAAGCCGGAGTGTAAATCACGTTTGGATCCGGTTACTTTCACCTCCCAATAACTGAGTCCCCGTAAACCGGTAGTGATGGAGGGTACATCGGGAGCTATCATACTCGTATCGGAAACAAGGATGATATCAGCTTGTAAAAGACTCTTGTTTTGTTTACAAAACTCATATAAACTCGGAGAGCCTATTTCCTCTTCTCCTTCGAGCATGAATTTCACATTACAAGGTAATGTATTGGTTTTAACCATAAATTCAAAGGCTTTGGCATGCATAAACGCCTGTCCTTTATTATCATCAGCACCACGTCCCCATATCTTACCGTCTTTAATTATAGGTTCGAAAGGTTTTGTATTCCATAAATCCTGCGGGTCGACCGGCATAACATCATAATGTCCGTAAACCAATACAGTAGGAAGACTCTTATCGATAATTTTTTCGGCATAGACCACGGGATTACCTTCCGTTGGCATTATTTCACAACGATTAGCACCTGCTGCCAGAATAATAGATTTCCATTTTTCTGCAGCACGCAGCATATCCGGCTTATGGTCTTCGATGGAACTGATAGAGGGAATACGCAACAATTCAAATAATTCGTCTAAAAAACGCTCTTTGTTTTGCTCAATGTAAGCATTGATTTCTTTCATCTTTTAAAATTTATATAGTATTAATGTAATTATTTTCTTTGCAAAAGTAGTTTTGTCCACAAGTTACACATTGGTATTTACCTATATAATACAGCTAACAATGAACTTGTTAGTACAATATAGGTTCATCGGTTGTATTGTACTTGTATAATTGCATCAGTGCTTGGTTTTCTTCTTCGCTGTTGATACCTGCCAGTTTCATCATAATGGTACGACAGCGCTCTTTCAACTCTTCCACGGCAAAGGCTTTTTCGAGCTTTTCGTCGGGGTATTGCAGTTCACCGATGCGCAAAGTAACCAGGGGCTCGTTGCCTTTGAACCATTTATAGATACCACCGGGTTTACGATAGGTGAAGACGATGGGTAAAATCGGGACTTTGTTATCGTACGCAAAGATAAAAGCACCTTTTTTAAAAGGACGTATGGGTACATAATAAAACCACATACTGGCTTCAGCATAGACATGCAACCATTTTTTCTCTTTGATAACGCTGTGCATGGCTTCGGCAAATTTCATTTTGGCAATGTTGGTTTTGGGGATTGGCACTACCCCGCTATAGCGGTAAAGAGTGCGTATGGGAGCACTCATATTCACTATCCAAGTGGGTGTAAAGGCTTTCCGTGGAAACAGAGCCGCTTGTAAAACGATAAAATCCCAATACAATACATGATTGGAAACTGACACAAAACCCTTGTTTAATATTTGCCGGTATTGACGCAATCGTTTTTTTCCTTCTACTTTTAAACCAAAGCGAATAGCTGCAAGAGGAAAAGCAATGAAGTTAAAGATAATCCGAAACCAAAAGCGTTTGAAACGAAAGGAAAAACTCTTATCGATGTATGGATAATGCTCATCAAACACATCATGATATTTCATTTTAACCTTTATCATATGGTCATCGACCGCTTTCGGATAAATATAATCGGAAGGGGGAATATAAGGAGGCATAGTGTGGAATTTAAAATAAAATATTATCTTTACGGTCAGCACCTATGGAAACCAAGAAGATGCGTTGCTTTAGATACGATTCTATGTATTTAATGTAATGATTTAAATTTTCCGGTATGCGTGTCGGCGTTAATTCCTTTTTCCATCCGGGTAGGGTTTTATATATAGGTTTGATGTTGTCGTTTAAATCAAAAGGAATGTCTTGACTTATTTTCCCATTTATTTCATAATCAGCACATACTTGTATTTCGTCAAGTTCACTGAGTACATCGGCTTTGGTCATAATTAAATCGGTAACACCATTAATCATGCACGCATATTTGAGCAGTGGAAGGTCTATCCAACCGCAGCGGCGGGGACGTTGAGTGGTAGAACCGTATTCATGTCCTTTTTCACGCAGGTAGTTACCCATATCATCGAGTAATTCTGTGGGGAAAACACCGGCACCGACACGGGTACAATAGGCTTTAAACAAGCCGAATACTTTTCCGATTTTATTAGGACCTATACCCAGACCGGCACAAGCACCCGCCGTGATGGTATTGGAAGAAGTAACATAGGGATAGGTACCGAAATCAATATCGAGCAAGGTGCCTTGCGCTCCTTCTGCCAATACGGTTTTTCCTTCCGATAAAGCATTGTGTAATTTATATTCTGTTGACACCAAATGGTATGATTGTAAAGCTTCGAGTGCCTCCATCCATTGATCTTCATAAGCAGCAAAAGACATACCTTCCATTTGTACATTGGCATAATCAAAGCCCATGTTTTCTATTTGTTGCAAGTGGTTCCGTTTAAGACAGTCATATTTTTCCTTAAAACCGGGTAAGAACATATCTCCTACCCTGAGCCCTTTACGTGATACCTTATCGGTATAGGTTGGTCCAATACCTTTAAGCGTAGAGCCTATCTTTTTACTCCCCAATTCGGCTTCGCCGGCATGGTCAAGCAAACGATGGGAAGGCAATATTAAGTTGGAACGCAAAGAAATATATAGTTTATCCTTCACATTCGTAAACGGAGAAATAGCTTTTATCTCTTTATTTATCAAGATATAAGGGTCTATAATCACCCCACTGCCAATAATATTACACGTTTCGTCTCTGAATATACCCGAAGGAATGGTATGTAAAATAAATTTATGGTTATCAAACTCTAAGGTATGTCCTGCATTGGGACCCCCTTGAAAACGTGCAACTATGTCATAGGTGGGAGTTAACACGTCAATGGCTTTTCCTTTTCCTTCATCACCCCACTGTAAGCCTAATAAAACATCCACTTTCATGTATGATTGTTTTTTAAATGATTAAATGATTCTGTTAATGTTTACAATAACTTTAATATGTTTACTGAATTGTTTTGCAAATGTACATAAAATTATTAAATGATGCGACAAGGTAAAAAAAAATATCAGATTTTAAAGCTGAAGGGAGTATGTCGCAACATAAAAGTTTTCCGGTTGTCTTTATCGGCTTCTATTGCACGAATAAATGATAGTTTTCTTTATTTTGCTTTTCATTTATTATTTTATTTAAAAAATTTGTACTTTTGCACAAAATTTACGTCCGGGTGGTGGAATTGGTAGACACGCTACTTTGAGGGGGTAGTGACCGCAAGGTCGTGCAAGTTCAAGTCTTGTTCCGGACACTTATTTTTGCCCCGATGGCGAAATTGGTAGACGCGCTACATTCAGGGTGTAGTAACCAAACGGTTGTGCAAGTTCAAGTCTTGTTCGGGGTATTTTTTTAAATTATAGTCTTATGAAAAAAAATCTTTTAACCGGCATTTTTACCTTTATTATTATGGGATTCCTCAACAGTCAATCCCTTACCGATGTTAATTTATTAAAACAACATATCTTCACCCTTGCTCACGACTCCATGCGAGGACGTGATGCCGGCAGCAACGAAGGCTTGATAGCAGCCTATTATATTGAACAACAATTCAAGGAAATAGGATTAAAACCTTTCAATGATACCAGTTTTATTCAACCCTTCTTCATCCAAAAAAATGTCCGTTGTCGCAATGTCATCGGCATGATTGAAGGCAGTGATTTGTTATCACTATTGTCCGATAAAAAAATAAAAAAAAGAGAAGGAGATAATTAAACCTCCTTTCTCATTTGAGTAAATTTGTACTTCGAAATTTAACACATTTACTCATGGGCAAAAGTACAATTTTTTTCG
>JAGOKS010000022.1 GCA_017994425.1 Bacteroidales bacterium
ACAATAGGTATACGGTGAAATGGAAGGATATTTCTCAAACATCATAGTTTTAAGGCTACACCCCTCTAAATCTCCCCAACTGGGGAGACTTGGCGGTAGCGCGTATTGTGAGAGTGTTGCCTTGTAGATTTGGTTCATTTTTATATGATTTCAGTTTGCAAAAATATACTTTTATTTGTTTCATCGGGAAAAAATGAGAATATATCACCCCTATGAGGCGAGAAAAATGGGAATCTAATCCTTTTTTCTACTGATATGCAACTCCTACGGAGTTGAGAGAAAATTTAGAATTAAAAATTAAGAATTGTTAATGTCTGAATTAGGTTGTATGTAGCATTTGTAAACAAGAGGATTCTATCGGGCAATAGAAATCTCTCTTATTGAATAGCGCGTTTATGAGTTCTCAAGCCCGTTCGCAGGACGTTCCAAGGCTGTTAAAAGGACCTCCCTTACTTCTTCAACTGAGATTGCAATCTCATTTCAACGAGCATGGGGACTCTTTGCAACGAGTCTCCATGCTCCGATGAAAGAGACAGGGACAGCGTTTTTATGAATTCGTAAGTTGTCAGCTGTTAGTTTTTTAGAGCTCTTATAACATCCATCCTTTCAAAGCTATTTTTATATAAAATAAGCGATTTTCACTCTCTCAGAATTATCATGCGTGCAAACAACAATTTGTATGCGTACAAATTACTATTTGTATACGTACAAATGATCGCCGGAAAGCCTTGTAATTTTTTTTGAATGATTTTTGGTTTTTTTTCGTAAAGAAATGGCACGCAGATGACACGGATGCAACGGATTTATGCGGATTTTTTATTCTTAATTTGTCTTGCGACTTGAGACTTTTTTTTAACCACAGCGGACGCAGAGGTTTTAAGCAAAGAACACAAAGAGATATACACAGCCTACCCTTATTTAGGCATTAACAAAAAAAATCTCGGCACTCGGGACACGGAACTCGCGACTTTTTTGTCAGTTTTTAATCGTCTTGTATCAAGTTTAATTCTTAATTTTTAACTTTTAATTGATTTCATCACATCAAATTTACCTCTTTTTGCTCGTAATTTCGCCTATTAAAACAGCAAAAAAAAGGGTGTTTTTGGGGAGTATTTTAGGGCTTTTGGGAGAGTAAAAAAGGTGAAAAAAGTGATTTTGCTAAATTGTTGATATAATGTATCTTATTGTAGAGCCCGAAAGAGTCATTTTGAGTTGGGCAACTCAGAGCAACGAGTTGGGCAACTCAGAGCGACGAGTTGGCCAACTCGTGACGACGAGAATGGGGTCTCAAAAAAAGGAAGTAAAAACACCCTCTTTTTAAGCATAAAAAAACGTTGTGTTGTGTTCACTTTTTTTAGGATATTTCATTAGAGTGGCATCACGTCTAATTCTTAATTTTTAATTTTTAATTGATTTGTTGCCTTTTTCAAAGCGATGAAAAACAAAAAATACAAATATATCACCCCTACGGGGTGAAAAAATGGGACTCTTATCCTTTTTACTACAGATATGCAACTCCTACGGAGTTGAGAGAAAATTTAGAATTAAAAATTAAGAATTAACATCTCGGGACACGGGACTCGCGACTTTTTTGTCAGTTTTTTATCGTCTTGTATCAAGTTTAATTTTTAATTTTTCTTTCCCCTATTCATAACTGCTGCCGTCAAAACAGTGGGTGCAGATTTTATCTTTGGGTAAGCCTATTGCTTTTACCAATGTTTCCAAAGGATTAAACTTAAGCGTTGTGATGTGTAAATCTTTGCGTATACATTCTACCATTTGATTGTATTGCGGAGAATCAGTAGTTGCATAAGCCGCTAAATTTTTACCGGCATCACCTTCTAATTTTTGAATGACTCTGCGTGTAATTAATTCCATTTCCGATTGTGAAGCGGTGAAATTAAGAAATTTACAAGAATATATCAAGGGAGGACAACTGATACGCATATGTACATGTTTGACACCATAACGATATAAATCGTTCACATTATCGCGAAGTTGTGTTCCTCTTACGATTGAATCATCACAGAAAACAACATTTTTATCTTTAAGCATGTTTCTGTTGGCAATCAATTTCATTTTTGCCACCAATTCTCTTCTTTTTTGGTTGGAAGGCGTAAAACTCCTGGGCCAAGTAGGCGTATATTTAATGATAGCTCTTCTGTAAGGAATTTGTCTGCCAACGGCATACCCTACAGCCATCCCCACACCCGAATCAGGAATACCGCCCACAAAATCGGCTTGAATATCCATATCTCTTTTTCCCATTTCACACCCGCATATATAGCGCATATCATCTACATTACAACCTTCATAGGTACAAACCGGATAACCGTAATACACCCATAAAAACGAACATATCTGCATTTTTTTGTTTGGTTTACGCAATGTTTTATAACCGTCGGCGGTAATAAGGACAATTTCACCGGGACCAATCGTATATTCCATTTCATAGCTAAGATTGGGGAAGCTGCAGGATTCGGATGAAACGGCATAGCCGTCCGTACCTTTGGCAAGCAAAATAGGCGTTCTTCCGTATTTATCGCGAGCGGCGATAATGCCATTCTCTGTTAATATCAGCATGGAACAAGAGCCTTTGATTTTATTAAAAACATTTTCAATGCCTTCCTCAAAGGTTTTTCCTTCGTTTATCAACATAGCGATAAATTCTGTTTGATTCACAGAACCGAAACTATGCTCACTGAAATATTTCTTTTGTGATAGAAATTCTTTTTCTAATTCTTTTAAATTATTGATACGTGCTACCGTAACAATGGCAAACCTACCCAAATGACAATTCATCATAATAGGTTGAGGGTCTGTATCACTAATAACCCCTATGCCCGATTTTCCTGAAAACTCATGCAAACTATCTTCAAATTTCGTTCGAAAATAAGAATTCTCAATATTATGAATACCACGTATAAAATTATTATTTTCATTTAATGTTATCATACCACCGCGTTTGGTGCCCATATGAAAATTATAATCAATACCATAATACAGATCGTTTACACAATCCGAATGTTTAATTGTTCCGAAAAAGCCTCCCATAACTATTATATTTATAAATTACTTATTACTGTATTTGAATAAATTTATTCCGCATAATCAATTAAATTCTGTACCGTAGAAATTTCAATAAAACTAGCACCGTTAGCAGAGCCGAAAGACCCTCCTACTACCACTACCCAATCCGCACAATTCAAGGTATGCTGAGCGAGTAGAAATTCGATAGTATTTTTCAAAAACCTGTCACGTGAAGGATTTACAGGTATCATATATGCTTTCACTCCGTAAGTTAATGATAGTTGTCGCATAGCATATTCATTATAACAAAACGCATATACCGGCACTTGACCTCTGTAAGCCGCTAAAAAGTTGGCTGTTCTTCCGCTTTGTGTATCAACAATAATTGCTTTTATAGGCAGTGTATTACATGCTAAAACAGCCGAATGAGACAAAACAGACAAAACATCATCGCATATAGGTTTTATTTTTATCGGATTTTTTTCAATGGCACGTTCCACTTCAACAATAACTTTCGACATTAATTTAACGGTTTCAACCGGATAAAGTCCTGTTGCCGTTTCGCCTGAAAGCATCAGTGCATCGGCTTTTTCATATACGGCAGTAGCCACATCATTGACTTCCGCGCGTGTAGGTCGAGGATTTAGAATCATAGAATGGAGCATTTGCGTAGCGACGATAACTGTTTTATTGTTGCGTTTGCATTTTTTTATCAGTTCACGTTGAATGACCGGAATCCTTTCAGCCGGTATTTCAATACCTAAATCACCTCTGGCAACCATAATCCCATCGGCAGCTTCGATAATTTCATCTATATTATCCACCCCGATTTGATTTTCAATTTTAGCAATTATTTTTATATGACTACCGTTAGCGTTTAAAAGTTCACGTATTTCATGCACATCATCTGCTTTTTGCACAAAACTATGGGCAATAAAATCCACTTTATGTGCCATTGCAAACGAAATATAATCTTTATCTTTCTCCGATAAAACAGGTAAATTCAGTTTGACATTAGGAACATTAACGCCTTTTCGCAATTTAATGATTCCTTCATTTTCAATGCTGCATATCAGAGCATTCTCTTCTTTTGCAGTAACACACATGGCAATATCTCCGTCATCTATCAGTATTCTATCGCCAATAGCTACATCCTTAACAAAATGCGTATAATTAACATATAAAAAACCTTCTCTGCTTTTCCCTTGTACATCGCCGGCTACTTTTATAGTTTCTCCTTTTTTGACACTAAAAGCTTCACCAAAAGAAGAAGTTCTCACTTCCGGTCCTTTGGTATCGATTAAAATACCTATTCTGGGATTCAACGCATAAACGGTATCAATGATTTTTTTTGTTTCTTCTTTACTTTGATGGGCTGTATTTAATCGTATTACATTAACCCCTTCCTCAAAAAGTTGAGATAAAAATTCCGGACTGCTGATTTTATCGGATATAGTTGCTACAATTTTTGTTCTTTTTTTCATACCTGTTATTTTTGCAAAGATACCATTAATTATAGTCCATCATGGTGTAATTTTGATGATATTTATGTTACATTTATATTACTATATGCAATAAATACGTCTAAATTTATGCATTCAAATACAAATCCACGAGTCCGGGAGGTGTTTTGATATTAATTGTCTTATGTATTTTATCTACGTTTAAAATAAATTCATCTACAATAGGGACCAATATTTCTCCTTTGGGATGTTTGATTTGAAATATAGACTGATGAGGATATTCCAATACATCTTCACAGACGCCTAATATGCCATATTCCTCATCAACGATAGTATAGCCTTTCACTTCGTGGTAATAAAATTTATTTCCTTCCAGCACCGGAAGCATACTCAGCGGTAATAGCAAGGATACGTTAACATATTGAGAGGAATTGTCTGCTTCAACATCTTCGAATTTTACTATTAATTGATTGGCTGATTTAATCTTAATGGATTGTATAAAAAAAGGAATTGGTTCTCCTTGTATGTCAAAGAAAACCATTTCCATTTGATGATATTTTTGGGGTTCATCGGTATCCAGATAAACCAACAATTCTCCTTTTAACCCAAAGACCTTTGTAATTTTACCGAGATAAAAAAAGTCTTTCTGCATGTATTATTCTGCCTTGGGTTCTGTTGTTTCTTCAGGAGCTTCGTTTGTTGCTTCTACTTCTTCTTTGGTAATTTCTTCTGTTTCCACAGCGGTAACTTCATCAACAGGCATGTCGGTAGTTTCGACCGCTTCGGTAGCTGCTAATTTAGCTGCTGCTTTTGCTTCCGCTTCTTCTTTTACCTTCCGTGTTTTTTCTAATTCAGCTAAACGTTTTTCATTAGCAACAGCTTCTTTGGCTTCTCTTAATTTACTTTCGTGTTCAAAACGTTTCTTTGCTTCTGATTTGGTTGTATTTAATATTTCCAGTTTGTATTCATTTTGTTTTCTTTGTTTTTCAGTTTTCCAAGTATCAAATCTGTTTTCTGCTTCAGCTTCGTCAAAAGCTCCTTTTTTGACACCTTCCAATAAATGTTTTTTCATATAAACACCTTCTCTACGTAATAAAGAACGTGCCGTATCACTGGGTTGAACCCCACAATTGACCCAATAGAGAGCTCTATCAAAGTCTAAAGTGATGGTTGCCGGGTTAGTCAACGGATTATATGTGCCAATCTTTTCAATAAAACGCCCATCTCGAGGTGCACGACCATCCGCTACTACAATATGATAAAAAGGTTGTCCTTTTTTACCATGTCTTTGTAATCTAATTCTTGCTGGCATAAAATTTCTTTTTTGTTAATTATTTTTTCTGAATTTTTAAGGATGCAAATATCGTAAAAATTTGCATGCAAAAGTCCGTTTTTTTGCTTTTTTTTTATTCAACAGTTCACAGGACGAGCTGTTTCTTTAAAATATTTGTTATTAACGTTTTATATATGTGTTATTTGCATAATATTCTTATACCTTAATAAAATAAAAGACTATTTTATGTGTTATATGTATGGCATTTTCATAAAATATGGAATAATACATCCGGTTTTTTAGAAAAATTGGAACGTTATTTGCATAGACATGAAACGCATAAAAAAAACACCGATGGATATATTTAGAAAAATTGTTACCCTCTTTGCTTTGACGATTTTTATCGTGTATAGCATTGGTATAAGTTTTTCAATTCATCATTGTGAACATTGCGGGAAAAATGAAGTGTACATTTTACAACACCCTGATTGCTGCCCCTCTTCTAGCATCGAACATCACAATGCATGCCCTATTGAATCCCAGGAAAATCTACTGGCAAATTGTTGTAAAAACTCTCATTCAAATGAAAATATCATCTCACATTGCAATGCCAACTGTTGTAAATCCGAATTAAAATATTACAAAATCAATCTTTTGTATGTTTATCCAAATAATCAATCCGACCAAGCTTTTGATTTCTTGCCGGTAGATAATTGGATTAATGATATACTCTTTACTATAAATTACACATCTCCTATCAATTCAGAGAAAGATCCTCCTTTCAAAGAAACTCCCCCTCTGAAACAGGGAGGTGATTTATTTCTAATTTTTTCTCATCAACAAATTCTTTACGCTTAATTTATTAATCAATTATGTAGGATAAATCCATAAATTTATCCTATAAAAACTATGTCTTAGGACAAGAAATAAATAATTGTATTTAATAAAATAAAAAAAGCGTATGAATAAATATTTTAACATAAAAGTAATTGTAATTTTACTTCTATTGTTATTCCAACAAAAACTTTACAGTCAAACATTGCAAGGGATTATATATGAACAACTCGAAAATAATCGTAAAGAGAGCCTGACAGGAGCAGCGGTATATTGGCTTAACACTACTGTAGGAACAATAAGTGACAGAAATGGAAAATTTGAGATTCCGAGAATAAAAGACAACAGTTCATTAGTCATCAGCTTCATAGGTTACCAAAACGACACCTTGGAAGTCGATAAAAATGACAATGATATCGAAATAATCCTCAGTCAAGCCAAAGAATTAAATGATGTTATCATAAAATCAACAGAAGCGGTATATGTATCTTCCCGTCCTATATTAACACAAAATATTACCACGGAAGGACTTCGAAAAGCTGCTTGTTGTAATCTTTCAGAAAGTTTTGAAAGCACTCTCAGTGTAGATGTTTCGTATTCCGATGCTGTAAGCGGAGCCAAACAAATTCAAATGCTGGGATTAGCGGGCATCTACACACAAATCATGTTGGAAAACACACCTTATATACGAGGATTAGCGGCTCCATTCGGATTAACGTATATCCCCGGTTCTTGGATGGAATCGATTAATATTTCAAAAGGGACATCCTCGGTTATCAACGGCTATGAATCCACTACAGGGCAAATAGATGTGAATTATAAAAAGCCGGAAACCAATAAAGAGAAACTTTTTGTCAATGCCTATTTGAACAGCATGTTAAAAACTGAATTAAATATTAATTCAAGATTTGCGGTACGTGAAAACAGCAGCACCCTATTCCTTTTCCATTTTGAAAATCAAGCATTAAAACTGGATCATAACCACGACCATTTCCTGGATGTTCCACTTAACACCCAAGTAAACTTTATGAATCGCTGGGATTATGCGATACCCGAAAAAATGGAGGGCCGAACCATGATTTCCTATTTATATGAAACCCGTCAAGGGGGGCAATATAATTTTGATAAAACAAAAGATTATCTGACTAAAAATGTATATGGGACAGGCATTTCCACCCATCGTTTCAATGTCATTTCAAAAAACGGCTTATTGCTTCCGGGCGAACATGAAAGCCTGGCAAGTATTGTTTCTTTTACCTATCACGATTACGATGCTTTTTACGGCATAAAAACCTTACATTCCAAACAATTGAGTGCTTATTTGAATGTTTTTTACGAAAACTTTTTAGACAAAAAAAATCGGCATAAAATAGATATAGGCACAAGTTACCAATTTGATGGTTATCATGAAACATTTAACGACAGCCTCCAACTTCGATTGGAATCAGTTCCGGGTTTATTTACACAATACAGTTTTATCTTAGATGATAAGTTTGTAGCAATATTAGGTTTACGAGGAGACATTCACAATCAATACGGCTTGTTTTTAACGCCCCGTTTTCATTTCAAATGGCAATTTATTGAAAGCACATCCTTACGTGCATCAGCAGGGAAAGGATATCGAGCACCCAATGTTTACATTGAAAACACTAACATTTTAAACAGCTCACGCACATTGGTTTTTGAAGAAAAAATGAAAGCCGAAGAAGCCTGGAATATTGGGGCAAGCATAACACATACGGTTAAAACAAAAGGCAAAGAATCTACTTTTATCATTGATTATTTCTATACCGATTTCACGAATCAAACCATCATTAATCTGGACAGAGACCCACAGCATGCATATTTTTATAATACCAACGGGAAAAAATCATTTGCACATTCGGCACAGATTGAAATGATGATATATCCTTTCAAAGGATTTGAAATTATTGCTGCCTATCGTTTCAACTATGTCATGCAAGAAATTGACGGTAAAATGTTAGAAAAATCATTACACAGCAAGCACAAAGCCCTGCTGAATGTGGGCTATGCAACGAAATTTGAAAAATGGAAGTTCAACATCACAGGACAATTTCATGGAGCACAAAGACTACCTTCAACAAGTAGTAACCCGGAAATACATCAACGAGGAGATTATTCACCACATTTTTTTACATTCAATGCACAAATCACAAAAAAATTCAAATATATAGATATTTATGTAGGTGGTGAGAACTTAAGCAATTACAGACAAAAAAATCCTATCATAGCCGCTGAAGACCCCTTCGGAAAATATTTCGACTCTTCTATCATTTGGGGTCCTATAGATGGCATTATGATTTATGGTGGAATAAGATTAACATTAAAATAATAAAATAAAATGAAAACTAAGCACTTAATTATTATCATCGGCTTGTTAACGATAAGCTATCAATTACAAGCTCAACAAACGAAAAACAAAAAAAAGAAGTCTGAAATTAGTATCATTCAAACATCCGGACATTGTCACTCATGTAAGGAAACCATCGAAAACGGATTAGCTTTTGAAAAAGGCATTATAGATGTTGCCTATGATATTTCAACAGCAAAAGTTACGGTTACTTATAATCCACAAAAAACCAATGTGGATACAATTAAAAAAAGGATAAATGAGTTAGGATATGATGCCGATGATTTCAAAGTGAATAACAAATCGGTAAATGATTGTAAACAAGGAGATAATCATTTAGATTAAAACACTAAATTCGGAAGACAATACTTTTCAACATTTATTTGTTGAAAAGTAGCATTTATTTGCATAAATAATAAACTTTTTAATAGCTTCATACGTTTATATGGAAGTTTAATCTATGTTTAATTAACTTCTCTACGTATGAAGAAACATATATATTTTTTCAGCAGCCTCTTTTTATTTTTTTATTTAACATTTGATTTACAAGGGAAAACAAATGTGTATACTGATTTCAAATCCACGAAAACAACTACAGAAGATACAATCTATGAAAATATTTCCATTACCATTTGTCGTTCCGAATTACCCTTTTTCTATGCAAATAAATTATTTTCGGAAGGAGGAAACTACGACATTGCATTAAAAACTTCTGAAGGGAAAGACAGCATCATAAGATTTCAATTGATTGTATTAAACGCACCGATACAACCCGGTAATATAAAAGGAGACAGCATCATTTATCAACTCGGGCATTATATGTATAAGATAGACCCTGTTGAGGATGCAGAAGAATACTCTTGGCAAATATCAAATCTTCAATGGATTATAAGCAAATCCTACAAAAAAGACTCTACAAAGATTTTTATTCCCACCGGAGGTAGCGGAGTGTTAACGGTTACTGCAAAAAACCAATGTGGCATTTCTCCTGCAAGTCAATTTTTAATACAATCCACATTAGATATTGATAATTATGTGAGTGCGGTTAAGGTTACCCTATATCCTAATCCGACGAAAGATTTTATTACATTAGATTTTTCATCAAAATTAAAAGGTATCAATAAACTCTATTTATATGATACCGATGGTAAATTACTAATAAACTCCTCTTTAAAAAATCAATCCACGACTATAAATCTCTCTGAATTTTCTGTTGGCTTATATTTTCTAAAGATTTATTTGGACGATAAATCCTTACAAACTATTAAAATTTATAAAAATTAATAAATTTAAGTATAGCAAATTGAAATTCTTTAATTATAATTTTTTTCTATCAAATATTCACTACATATAAAAAAAATTATACATTTGACTATTTTAATCAATACGCAAAAAATCTATTTAACAGCTATTAAAACAGGTATTAACAATATAATATATAAAAAAATGAAGCGTCTCTATACTCTTTTTATGTTGGCTTTATGCATTTCTTCCCCATTTGCATTACAATCTCAATCACTAAGTGGAACTTACACTATAGGTTCCGGAGGTAATTATGCAAGCATCTCAGCGGCTGTAAATGCTTTACAAAACAATGGAGTTTCAGGAAATGTTACTTTCAATATTTTGAATGGCACTTATACAGGAGCAACTATTAATTTCGCAAGCGGGATTCCAAATCAGGGGAACAATGACACCATCACCTTTTCATCTTCCTCGAACAATCCCGGCAATGTTATTATATCTTCATCGGGAACAGCATTAACCATTAATAATGCTAAAAATTTAGTTATTAAAAAAATTACCATTGGCTCCACTACCGGCACAAAAGGAATTGAACTAACGGGAACTTGCAATAATTTAGAAATAAGTAATTGTATTGTTCGTGCCAATACAACGGGAAGCAGTTCCAGCCAAGCAGGCATATATTACAGTGCAACAAGTACGATAGCCAATAACATTCGTATTTTAAATAATACAATAGACGGAGGTTATTATGGTATATATTTTTATGGGTACAGCTATAATAATTATTGCACAAATTACACCGTTGATAACAATACTATATCAAACACATACTTAGCAGGCACTTATTTTTACTATATCAGTTTAAATAGTTTTTCGAATAATATGATTACTTCACGATCATCAAATTATTCATCAACGTATTATGGCTCATACATGACCTATTCTAATGCTACGCAAGTTAAAGGCAATAAAATACAAGCATTAACTACAGCAATTGTTTATCCCTACGGTATGATTTTTCAATATGTCAACTATCGTAATACAACCACACCGGTATTGATAAGCAATAACGAAATTTTTGTTTTTACAAATTCGAGTTATTACGGCATGTATGTTACTTACTCTAGGGCTAATATTTTCAACAACTCCATCCTTGTTGGAGGAAGTGGTACAGCAAGAGCACTCTATGTACATTTAGCTTCCGGTTACCCTGTAAGCATACGCAATAACAACTTTCATGCAATCGCTTCTGCTGCATATCCTATTTACATTCCAAGTGCAAGCGTTAATTTTTTAGGAAATATTTTAACATTAGATTACAACAACTATTACAATCAATCCTTTGTAGGATATGCCGGCGGTGATGTTACCTCTATGTCGAATTGGCAATCAATAACCGGACAGGATATTCATTCTATCAGCATCTATCCAAATTATACCGATTTATTTTCCTATCGTTTACTAACCGACGGAGAAGATTTAATATGTCCTCGCATAACTTCTGTCCCTAAAGATATAAGAGACACCAACCGTCAAGCTATTACTTCAATGGGGGCATACCATAATTATTCACCTAAACCCTATGACACGCGAATATTAAATTTAATTTCTCCTTTAAAAGATGTTACTGTCGGTATTTCTACACCTGTTAGAATTAGCCTTATGAATATGGGTTCGTTACCAGTTGATTCCATCAATATACATTGGATAGTAAATGGCGTTTCACAAACATTTCTATGGACAGGAACACCATTAGCTTTAGGGGATTCAACACCTATGATTACCGTCGGTTATTTCACACCTCAAGCAGGCGAAAATGACATATTGGTTTATACCAGTCTATTAGGCGGAAAAATAGACAGTAAACCTCAAAACGATACCATTCGAAGAACATCGTTTGGCTGTAAATCCATAATAAACACCACTTATACGGTAGGTGGTAGCTCTGCCGATTTTTTAACTATTTCGGAAGCAATAGATGTAATTTCCTATTGTGGAGTAATGACTCCAACAACTATTTCCATTAATCCCGGTACTTACAACGAAAATATTATTGTCCCCAATATCAGAGGCACTAGTTCAGCAAATACACTTACCATAACATCAGCAACAGGAGATTCTTCTTCGGTTATTATTCAAAGTTTATCTTCCACACCTGCCATTACACTTTCAAATACCAATAATTTAATCATAAAGAATTTAACCATAAAAGGAGTTGGAACCGGCACATCCTCTACCGCCATTAAAATGCAAAACAGTAATCGAAATATTTTAATCACAAACAATTATATTACAACCACTCAAAACAATCCAAGCAGCACCTCCTCTACTGACATTATGGCAATTTATTCCCATACTTCATTAGATACGAATGTTACCATATCTAATAATTATATCAATGGGAGTGGCGGCATTTACTTTCTTTCAGGTGGCACTAACTCAAATACCTATAATGTAAATATCATAAATAATAAGATTGATAACATCTACTATTTCGGTATTTATTCATATTATACACGTATAGGAAAAATAAATCACAATAAAATTTATCAAAACCCTATGGCTGCTATCTGGGGAGGTGGAAGCGGATATGGATTATACATTTATTATTCACTCGGCGTAACCAGCACCATTACGGATATTTCGAACAATATAATCCGAGGTGCTTTTGGAACTTTTGCCAGATTCTATTATTGTGTAAGCAACAATGGAACAAACACTAATGTGTTATTTTCCAACAACGCACTTATTAAAACCGGAGCCGGACCTGTTACGGATATGTTATATATTAGCTACGGACAATGGCAGTGTATTAATAACACCCTTGTCAATATTGGAACAGGTACTGTAACCAATATGGCAAATATTTCTGGTTCTTCCACCAATATGAATATCTCCAACAACATTTTTTCGAGTCTTACAGGAACTTGTACCTATTTAATGTATTGGACGGCTACAGGCAACTATACTCTAGATTACAATGATTATTATTCCGTAAACGGAAATATTGCCTATCAAGGCAGTGCTCGAGCAACGTTGGCTGCTTGGCAATCGGCATATCCTACACAAAACATACATTCAAAAAACGCACATCCTAATTATGTAGACAGCTTAAATTTAGTTAAACCAACAAATTGGGGTCCTTTAATGTGTCCTAAAAATCCTTACGTTAGTTATGATATTTTAGGAAATAATCGTGCGGAAGCAACATATATGGGATGCTATGAACCTTTATTTACCAATGATGCGGGATTAAATAGTTTTATAAGCCCTACCCCAACTTCTACTGCGGGAGACACAACTCAAATAATTGTGAAACTAATTAATTACGGAACAAACACACTTAATACAATCACTTTCAATTATAAAATTAATGGCGTTTTACAACCTCAAATTATTTTTACAAATTTAGGATTAGCCAAACATAAAGACACAAACCTTGTCATCGGATTTTTTATCCCAATAATAAATATAAGTACAAATATAAGTGTGTGGTGTAAAAATCCGAATAACACAACAGACCAGAATAATTTAAATGACACTATTTCCATAGCAACCTCAGGATGTACGATGGTATTAAACGGACATTATACGGTGGGAAATACTTTTGCTGATTTCTCCACCATAAATGATGCTCTCGTTGCATTAAAAACATGTGGTGTTTCCGGACCTGTTGTTTTTGAGTTACTCAGCGGCACTTATCCCGGATTTATTATTGACACTACCTATTTAGGCACAAGTCTTAGTAATACTATAACTTTTACTTCTGCTGCAGGTAATGCCGACAGTGTAACCATACAATCCGGCAGCACTGCTCTTACCTTAAGTAAAGCCCAGTACATGCGGTTTACATATCTTACTTTTAATGCTCAATCGGGAACCAAAGGCATTCAATTTACAGACACCTGCAATCAAATTGAAATTAGAAATTGTATAATTAAAACAAATCCGACTACCACTAACAACACTCATTACAGCATATACAAAGGCAGCAATTCATTTTCTTTAAACAATATTAAAATAATCAAAAATATTATTGATGGAGGTTATGGAAGCATTTATTTATTGGGAGGTAATTCTACTGCTAGCAGAGGTTTTGATTTAATAATTGACAGCAATATTATTTCCAATACATATCGTTATGGCGTTTATTTACAAGATTACGGACATTGCAGTAGCATTTCTTACAATCAAATTACTTCACGAACCAATAATGCCGGTTCATATTTTGATGCTATTTATTGTTATACTTATTATGATGTTGATAATATCACAAATAATAAAATAGACGCAACAAAATCCACAACAACAACCTATGCTAACGGCATCTATTGTTATTATACGAATTACTATTCGAACACATCAGCAATAGTTCAAATTACCAATAATGAAATTGTTTTACGTACGAATTATGACGGTATAACGGTATATTATTGTAAAGCAAGCGTTTTACATAATTCAATATATATTACCGGAAACGGGAATAGCGATGGTGTGTACATTTATGTAAGCACATCTTACCCTGTTAGTCTTTTAAATAACAACATAGTAAATCTATCTTCAGCAACATCTTCGACTGCGTTATACGTTGGTTCTACCAGTAGCACTTCTGCTCTTACGATGGATTATAATAATTACTACAGTACACAAGGCACTCCTTGCCAGTTAGGTTCTTCATTTTTAACATTAAGTGCATGGATAACTGCACTTGAACAAGATCATAATTCGACTAACATACTACCAACATATATCAACACTGCCATAGATTTACGAGTTAACGGCTCTCAATTAATATGTCCAAAACTATCTACTATTTCTTATGACAGATATGGCATTGCAAGAAAAAAACTAACTAATATGGGAGCCTATCATACTTTTACTCCATTAGCTTATGACATTACTCCTCTGACCATTATTTCTCCCGAGGAAGATATTACAAATTACGTATCTGTCCCTGTTAGGATTACAGTATTTAATCGTGGCGATAGCGTTATTAATTCATTTGATATTCATTGGTCGGTAAATGGTGTAAATCAACCCGTATATCATTGGTCAGGAACACCCATAGCTTTAGGAGATTCTACACCTCCTATTTTACTGGATTATTATACACCAAGTATGGGATTTAATACTTTTAAATTCTACACGACTCTTCCAAACGGTCAAACCGATTTATACCCTGCAAACGACACCATTCAAATAACCTCATTTGCTTGTGGTTCTGAATTATCAGGTGTTTATACTATTGGGGGAAGCGGTGCCGATTTTCCAGATTTCAATACTGCTTTACGCGTACTCTATTCATGTGGCATCACTAATGATGTTACATTTAAAATAAATTCAGGAGTGTATACTGAAAATCTTAGTTTAATTACGCCCGTCATGGATGCAGGATCTCCTTATAGAGTTACTTTTACATCTTCAGCGAACCATGCGGATAGTGTAATTATTCAAAGTAGCGGAACCGCGCTAACACTTGCAAATGTTCGTAATTTAACTTTTTCAAAACTAACATTTGATGTAATATCAGGAACTACAGGTATCCAGTTTACGAATAGTTGCAGTAACATTGATATCAATAATTGCAAAATCAAAATGCATCCAACCTCTACAAGCGCTACTAATATAGGCATATACAAAGCGAATAGCACAGGAATACTTGATTCAATTTCCATTAAAAACAATCTTATTGACGGTGGGTATTACGGGATGTATATCTATGGAGGTGAATATATTAGTAATTATGTATATGGAACTAATATTATTATTGACAGCAACACCATAACAAATTCTTTTTATTGTGGATTGTATTTATATTATGGAGATTTTCAAAGCATTTCAGGGAATGTAATCTATTCCCGATCTTCTTATCCATCATATAGTTATTATTATGGGATACAACTTACTTATGCAAATGCCAATATTATCGGCAATAAAATAAAAACCCTAACTCCACTTTACTATGCTTACGGGATTTACATGTATTATTATTTTAACTATCTTAATACCGTTAATCCGGGTTTAATTGCCAATAATGAAATTATTACAAGTACCACTTATTATTCCTACGGTATATATTCATATTATTATAATCGTGCAAATATTATTAATAATTCTATTTTAAATACCGGTGGAACGTATTGTAGAGGTGTATATATTGCAAATCTAACATCCGGATATCCCATTACTATCAAAAACAACAATATTATTATTTCAAATTCAGGTTATCCTATTTATTTGGCTGCAAATACCTCCGATTTAATATTAGATTATAACAATTATTACGCACCTACCTATATAGGCTATTATTCAGGCAATTATACATTATTATCCTCTTGGAAAACTGCTGTAGGAAAGGACAATAATTCAGTTAGTGTAAATCCATCTTTTATCAACATCAATGTAAGTATGGAATTAGCCAGTGGTGTAGGATTAAGTTGTCCCCGAAATGCAGACGTACTTAAAGACATTAAAGGATTGCTTCGTAAAACTACAACCAGCATGGGAGCTTATGAAGCCAAATACGACTTATCCGTAAGCAAAGTAACCGAACCCATCAATGGGGCAAACTTATGTTCTCAAAACACTACAGATGTTGATATTGTACTAACGAATATTAAACCCACCGGAATTAATTTCTCAACCGATTCGGTAACTATTCATGTTAAAATAAGCGGTGCCATGACGTTTCAAAAGGACACTACTCTTAAGACAGGCACTATTAATGGTTTACAAAGTGATACATTTTTAGTAGTAAATGATTTTCTGCTTATTGACACGGGAACCTATTATATTCTTTCATACATTGATAAAGTGGATGAAAACACCTCCAATGATACCATACGTACAAGTTTCCATGTCAATCAAAGTTACTTCCATACAGATACTATAACGATATGTAACAATGAACTTCCTCTTACATATGGTGATAGTACTTTTGCCATCGGAACAACAAGTGGAAATTACCCAATTTATTTCACCTTACCTACCGGTTGTGATAGTTTAATAACATTAACATTAAACGTTAATCCAAGCTATCATCACTATGATACGCTTAGCATTTGTGACAATGAATTACCTATGAATTATGGAGACAGTCTTTTCCCTGTAGGCAGTCTTAGTGGTAATTATTTGATTCATTTTACCTTACCTACCGGCTGTGATAGTTTGATTGCACTCAGATTAAATATTCATCCTACGTATAAACATTATGACACTGTTACCCTTTGTTCCAATGATCTTCCTTATTCTTACGGCGATAGCATCTTTGGACTTACAACAAGTAATGGTATTTATCCTGTTCATTTTACCTTACCAACCGGATGTGACAGTTTAATTCAACTTACATTATACATAAATCCTTCCTACAGCCATAAAGATACTATTACTCTTTGTGATAATGAATTCCCATTAAGTTATGGAGACAGTGTTTTCCCTATAGGCACTTTTAGTGGCAATTATCCTATTCATTATACACTAGCAACAGGTTGTGACAGTTTAATAGCCCTGACTTTAATTGTTAATCCAACCTATCAACATTATGATTCATTATTTATATGTGACAATGAATTACCTTTAGTGTATGGAGATAGCGTTTTCGGACTTGGGACCACCAGTGGCACTTATCCCGTACATTTTACATTACCGACGGGATGTGATAGTTTAATTAACCTTATTTTAGTAGTCTTTCCAACCTACATTCATTATGATACGGTTAGTATATGTGAGAGTGATTTACCATTTGTATATGGAGACAGTACTTTCAAGGTAGGTACAACTACCGGAACTTATCCGATTCATTTCACCTTACTAACAGGTTGTGATAGCTTAATTAACTTACGTTTAATTATCCATCCATCATACTCCCATACCGACACAATTAGTCTTTGCAACAACGAATTACCTCTTTATTATGGTGACAGCATCTTCCCCATAGGGACTATAAGCGGCAACTATTCCATACATTTTACACTTCCAACCGGTTGTGATAGTTTAATTACGCTAACAATCATCGTAAATCCTAGTTATAACCATAATAATTCATTAACAATTTGTGACAATGAATTACCACTAACATATGGAGATAGCATTTTCCCGATTGGAACAACAGACGGAGTATATCCTGTTCATTATACATTATCAACAGGTTGTGATAGTTTAGTAATGTTACACTTGTTTGTTAATCCAAGCTATACATTCTATGATACCATACGTTTATGTGATATTGATTTACCTTTAAGCTATGCTGATACTACATTTTTGTACGGAGCTCAAAGTGGGGACTATACTTTCACATATGTATTGGCTACCGGCTGCGACAGCATCAGACACTTACATTTAAAAATAAATCCAACTTATATCCATACAGACACTGTAAGCATTTGCAACAACGATTTACCTCTTATGTATGGGGATAGTTTATTCCCTATAGGAACTGTCAGCGGCACCTATCCTATTCATTTCACATTACCTACTACTTGTGATAGTTTACTTATGCTAACACTTATTGTAAATCAAGCGTACAGTATTTATGATACCTTAACAGTTTGCAACAGCGAAATTCCATATAGTTACGGAGATTCCACATTATATACTGCTGGTAATTACATCATTAACTTCACTTCTACAAAAGGATGTGACAGCACCATTTATTTAAGATTTAATGTATTCAATTGCAATAGTACAGATATTGTAGACATTTGCTCTACAGATTTACCGTATGCTTATGGGGATAGCATTTTTACCTCTGGAGGAATCTACCAAGTTGTATTTAAGGCATATACCGGTTTAGATAGCATAGTTGCTCTAACTCTTCGCGTTCATTCAATCTATAATCATTATGATACTATAAGTGTATGTAATAATGAATTCCCATTTGTATACGGCGATAGTAGTATTTTAATACCGGGAAATCATATTGTACAATTTACTTCGATTTGGGGATGTGATAGCAATATATATTTAACCGTGTATAATACTCCTAGTTATGAGTTTTTTGACACAATTAGTATTTGCGACAATGAATTACCATATACATATGCCGATAGCCTATTACCAAATAGCGGTAATTACAACTTTATATTCAATTCTATACAAAACTGTGACAGCATCATTCATCTTTATTTGAATGTATATCCTACATATATGTATACTGATACTCTAAGTATCTGTAGCAACGAATTGCCGTATAGTTATGGCGATAGCATTTTTACTGTTGGAAGTATCAATGGAATATATCCTATACATTTCACTTCTGTTTACGGATGTGATAGTTTAATCATGCTAACGTTATATATTAATAACAGCTACGCTCATTTTGATACTTTAACCCTTTGCAGTTCAGAATTACCACTCATTTATGGAGATAGTATTTTTAATGTAGGAACTGTTAGTGGGGATTATCCGATTACTTTTACTTTATCTACAGGCTGTGATAGTATAATCACACTTCATTTAAATATTTATTCTGGTTACACACACACGGATACCATAAGTATATGTGAAAATGAATTTCCATTAATCTATGGTGATTCCATCTTCAATGTAGGAACTAGCAGTGGAGACTATCAAATAATATATACCTTACCAACCGGTTGTGATAGTATTATACACTTGAATTTAAATGTACACTCTACTTACAATCATTTTGACAGTTTAACTATTTTCGACATAGACTTACCCTATACGTATGGCGATAGTACTTTCCCAATAGGCACAATTGATGGAGATTATATTATTCCATTTACTTCAATTTATGGTTGTGATAGCATCATTTCATTACATTTAGTGATTATACCTACCTATCATTTTATGGATACTGTTAGTATATGTGACAATGAACTACCTTATACTTATGCCGACCAAATCCTGGATTCAGCCGGAAATTATATTATTAATTTAAAAACAACCCAAGGTAGCGATAGTATCATCGTTCTCACATTATATGTATATCCAAATTATAACGAAACTGTACTTATACACATTTGTGATTATGAATTACCTTATATTTTCGGAAACGATACCTTTGATTTTGGAGGAAATTATCTCATAGAAAAATTAACAACCAATGGTTGCGACAGTAACATTACACTCTATTTAGTTGTTAACACTATTCCTTTGTCTCCGGATACAATATTCGGCAATCATGAAATAAATACAATCGGACGTTACACTTATTACATCAAACCTATTGATAATGCAGATTATTATATTTGGAATATCTCTAATCCTGAATGGATAGGTAATAGTACTAGCAACGTCATTTCAGTTTTCATTCCAACACCTAATCAAGGAATATTAACGGTAAAAGCCGCCAATGAATGTGGTGAGTCGGAAGCAACCGAAATAACAATTTCTTCCTCAATCGGAATCATAGATATCACAGAAAACACTTCCATAAACATATATCCTAATCCGGCAAATGATTATTTCTATCTAAAAACAAATGGTTTGCAAGGGAAAACAAGTATCTTAATTTCAGATATAAGTGGTAAAATTTTGTATATTGAAGAAATAAACATAACCAAGACAAATGATATCTTTAAATTTTACACTTCTGAGTATGTAAAAGGATTTTATTTAATATCCATTATCAACAACTCACAAACAATTAATAAAAAATTGATAGTCGAATAAAAATGTTTTTATTAAATAAGGAGTAGGTATAACTCTCTATACCTATTTCTTTTTTATATTAAAAAATAGCGTAATTTTGCATATTATTTAACTTAAAATATAATACCTTGAATATATCATATGTAAAGTGGAAATGGTTATTGTTTATCATTGCTCTATTTGTTTTTGCTCTAACAATATGGTATTCTAATATTTTAATTGATGATATTGCTCGCGATGAAAGAAACAAAATAAAAATATGGGCTGATGCTATACAACGTAAAGCAAGTTTAGTAAAATACACAAACGAATTCTTTGAAAAAGTTCGTATTGAAGAACAAAACAAAGCAAACATTATGGCTAAAGCCTTTCAACGTATCAGCAATGCTTCATCGGAAGAAGATATTTCATTTTACACGGAATTAATTTCCGAAAATCAAACTATTCCTTATATATTAACGGATAATATGGGAAATATATCCGCTACAAAAAATTTAGATGAGGATTATTTAAAATCAATCGACACACCACAAAAACTAAATTATGTATTAAAAAACGAAAATTACAATCTTATTCCCATTAATTATTATAAAAATTTTTATGTTTATCTATATTACAAAGAATCACATATTTACACTCAATTAAGAGCAGTTATTGATGATTTGCTTGAAAGCTTTCTATCTGAAATAGTAGAAAATGCCTCTTCCGTTCCGGTAATAGTTACTGATTCCACACAAAGAAATATTATTACTTTCGGAAACATAGATTCCACACTTCTAAAAGACAAAGATTATGTTATTCAAACCATAAAAGAAATGCAATCTGAAAATCCACCAATACAAATTTCATTAGGTGTAAATATGAACGGTTATGTATTTTATCAGGAATCATTTTTATTAAAAAAACTACGATTCTTTCCTGTTATTCAAATTATATTGGTGCTAATTTTCTTTGTCATTGCATATTTATTATTCAGTTTTGCATGGCGTTCCGAACAAAATCAAGTATGGGTAGGCATGTCAAAAGAGACCGCTCATCAACTTGGCACCCCCCTTTCCTCTTTAATGGCTTGGATTGAAATCTTACGAAGTGAAGGCGTTGATTCCGATACAGTATGCGAATTAGAAAAAGATATTGCTCGATTGGAAACCATTACACAGCGTTTTTCTAAAATAGGATCCAAACCAAATTTAACACCTGAAAACATTCAAGATGTTATTTCAAATTTCATTCTTTATTTTAAAGATAGGACATCATCAAAAATCAAATTCAATATTAACCTTCCCGAAAAACCAATAATTATTGATATAAACAAATATCTCTTTGAATGGGTAATTGAAAATTTATGTAAAAACGCGGTTGATGCCATGAATGGAAATGGCACAATCAGCATTAATGTATCGGAAGAAAAAAATTACATTTACATGTATATTAACGATACGGGAAAAGGAATAGATTCAAAAAATATTAAAAAAATATTTAAACCGGGTTTTACAACTAAAAGTAGAGGATGGGGACTTGGATTAACACTCGCTCAACGAATAATTAATAATTACCATCAAGGTAGTATTGACGTAAAAAGCTCAATTCCATATAAAGAAACGATTTTCCGAATTAAATTAAAAAAAAACAATAAAAGAAATAAAAAAATCACCTTATTCCGATAACCTTAAAAAAAAATTGTATTTTTGCAAAATAAATTCATATAGTTACGGAAATATAAACTATTGATTGATTGAGTTAAATAATAAATAAAATCAAATTTAACATTATACATTTAATCTTTTATTCATAATAATCCTAAAAAAATGAAAAAACATATATTGATTTGTCTAATTACTATTTCCTGTTTAAGTTTTTCAAATGCACAAAAGAAGGACAGTATCATTGTCATTGAATCTACAGAACATCGTGCAGAACAACTATATAACAATGCCGTTAAAAGTTATAATGAAAAAGCCTATTCTGAAGCTATCAATTCATTGGAATTATCAATAGCAGAAAATAAAACTTTTTCTGATGCCTATTTTTTACTAGCAGTGATATACACAGAAAACAATAACAAACAACAAGCAATAAAAACATTAAACGATTATATTCTTCAGAGTGATTTCAAAGACACTGCTTATTACTTGATTGCCAAAATCTATTTTGAAGACAAACAATACGATTCTGCTGTTACCCATCTTTCAAAAAGCATTCAAAACAATCCAAAATATTATCAATCATATTATTTACAAAGTATTATTTGTTTTGAAAAAGCACAATACGAAGATGCTATCATGAATTTAACAAAAGTATTAGAAATTCAACCAAATTTCGCACATGCCTTTAACGACCGTGGTAGTGCCAAACGCATGTTGGAAAAATATGATGAAGCCATTGAAGACTATAGTATGGCTATCGTTATTGATAAAAAAGCCATCTATTACAACAATCGTGGAAGTGTCAAAATGAAAATTGAAAAATTTAAAGAAGCCATTGACGATTATTCGGCTGCAATCGTTTTAGATTCTAATTATTACATCGCTCTTAATAATAGAGGTGTTGCAAAAATCGAAGTCAAAGATTACAAAGGAGCTATAGCTGATTTTTCTTTATGTCTTGATAAACAAAAAGATTATTATTCTGCTATCAGCAATCGAGGAATAGCGTACTATAAATCAAAAAGATATAATGAAGCTATTGCAGATTTTGATACGCTAATTGCTGTTAATCCCTCTGATGGAACTAGTTATTTACACAGAGGCAACACCAAAGAAATGATTCGTGATAAAGAAGGGGCCTGTCAAGATTGGCAAAAAGCAGCAGATTTAGGAATAGATGTTGCTAAAAACTATGTCAAAAACCAATGCAATCAATAAATTTAATATTAATGCCAAATTCTGTATCATAATGAAAAAAATTATATGTACAATATGTCTTTTAACTTTTGTTTGCATCTCTATTGGTCAAAACAAAGATTTTACTAAGGTTGCTTTCCCCGATAACACAAAAGAACTCAAAACTGCACAGTCTAACATTAAGAAAGGGAAAAAAGCATTTGAGAAATATGCCGATTATCGGGAAGCTATGAAATACTTTTTAAAAGCGAATGATTTTAACCCTAAAAATACAGAATTAAACTATAAAATTTTCCTTTGCTACTATGAATTATATATGCCGGAAAGTGGTTTTCCTTATCTAGAACAAGCTATTATTTTAGATTCAAACTACCATCCGGATATGCTTTTTTATAGAGGTATCATGAATCAATATTATTATAAGTTTGACACGGCATTATATTATTTCTCTATTTCCAAATCAATGAAAAATAATGCTATGAAACACATAAACGAATGTCATACCGGAAAATTAATGTTAGATAATGAAATACGCTGTTTTATTGATAATGTAGGTGAAAATGTAAATTCAGAAGAAGATGAGTACAATCCTATTATCACTGCTGATGGAACTACCATGTATTTTACATCAAGGCGTGGTGGAAAAAATATCGATTATGCACCCGACGGAAAATATTATGAAAACATCTATGTTTCTGAATTAAACAGTAACAAACAATGGGATAAAGCAGAATTTGTAAAAGAATTAAATTCTGAAACCCACGATGCTGTTCAAGGGTTGTCCCATGACGGCTTAAAAATTGTCATCTATCGTAATGATAATAACGGTGATTTATTGGAATCAAAAAAGAGAAATAATAAATTTCAAAATCCCAAACCTATTCCGGGTATAAATCGGAGCGAAAGCCATGAAACTTCTGCTGCTTATTCCTTTGACGGCAAAACCATTTATTTTTGTTCTGATCGTCAAGGGGGATATGGCAAACATGATATCTACAAAGCCACTATTAATAAAAAAGGAAAATTTGATAAAATTGAAAACCTAGGAAATGTCATTAATACTGACGAAGAAGAACGTTGTGTTTTTGCTCATCCTGATGGTAAAACCATTTACTTTAGTTCGCAAGGACATGACGGCATGGGAGGCTATGATATTTATTTTTCTACTTTTGAAAATGGAAAATGGTCAAAACCTGTGAATGTAGGTTATCCCATCAATACACCGGGAGATGATATATACTTTGTTATCACTGCCGATGGAAAAATCGGGTATTATGCGTCTAATAAGTCAGGTGGTTTTGGAGGAAAGGATATCTATTTAATCACACTATTGGGCCCTGAAAAATTATTTGTGTATAACACAGAAGATAACCTATTAGCCGAATCCATTAAACCATTCACTGAAAGCAAATCCATTAAAGTTCTTGATATTGAACCCCCAAAATTAACGCTTCTTAAAGGTACCGTAGTTGATGAAGAAACCAAAACGCCAATCTTTGCAGAAATTGACTTGTACAATCTTGAAAACAATGAGTTATTGGCATCCTTTGAATCAAATGATATTACCGGAAAATTCCTTCTATCCTTACCATCCGGAAAAAATTATAGCGTCAATGTGAAAGCTCAAGGTTATTTATTTCACTCTCAAAACTTCAATCTCCCCGACTCTGCCGGATATCAAGAAATTGAACAAACAATTGAATTGAAGAAAATTGAAATTGGGAAAGAAATTGTACTGAATAATATCTTCTTTGAATTCAATAAAGCTACGTTACTCAAAGAATCTATTAATGAATTGGAAAATGTATATAAATTACTCGTTGATAATCCAAATATCTTTGTTGAAATCTCAGGACATACCGACAATGTCGGTTCTGCTACCTATAATAATAAACTTTCTTTAGAACGAGCTAATTCTGTTGTAAAATATTTACTTGACAAAGGAATAGCCACAGAAAGATTGAGTGCCGTAGGTTATGGCTTCGATAAACCCATAGCTCCAAACACTACTGAAGAAGGTCGTCAAAAGAATCGACGTACAGAATTTAAAATCGTGAAATAAAAGGATAATTTTGAATGGTACATATTATTTCTAAAATAGATTATAATATTTTTACCATTTTATGAATTAATTGAAATTTTCATGTACTTTTGCACCCATAATTAATAAAAAATATTTGAGTATGAAAAAAAAATGTATCTTAATTCTAACATTAGTAGCTTTTGCTCTAAGCGGATTTTCACAAATTGATAAAATAGTTGGAAAATGGAAAACCATTGATGATGAAGATGGGACAGCAAAATCCATTGTATATATATACAAAGCTACCAACGGTAAATATTATGGTAAAATTGAAAAATTATTTAAAGACCCAGATAAATTATGTGCCAAATGTGAAGGTTCTAACAAAAATAAACCCATTTTAGGGATGATAATTATAAACGGGATGGAACTAAAAAGCGATGAACTTACTAATGGCACTATCCTTGATCCAAACAATGGAAAAGTATATTACTGTACAATTAGTTACGATGCTAAAACAAAAAATTTAAAAGTTCGAGGTTCCTTGGATAAAGGAGGTTGGATTGGACGTAACCAAACATGGATACGCGAAAAATAGCACTTCATTCCCCAATTTAAAAATTTTTAAAACAAAATAACATGAAACTCGGATCAACCGCTATTCTACTATTTGTTACATTATTAATCGTTCCTATAATCAGTTACTTTTTCGGAACATCCTTAGGTAATACGGAATTGCAGGCTTTACAAACACTAATAATCATTGCCATAATTGCCATTGCGTATTCTTTTATTGTTGGAGATTTAACACTCAACAACAGTCAAGTAGACAAGCTATGGAGTATTTTGCCAATTATCTATGTATGGGTTGTTGCTGCTTATGGAAATTTCACTCCTCGATTACTTATAATGGCTTTTATAGTAAGTTTTTGGGGGATTCGTCTAACCACAAATTTCGCACTAAAAGGAGCTTATCAGTGGCGATTCTGGACCGGAGAGGAAGACTATCGTTGGAAATACCTCCGTGAAAAACCCGAATTTAAACCTCGTTGGAAATGGATGTTGTTTAATCTTTTCTTTATTTCTTTTTACCAACACTCATTAATATTACTATTTACTTTACCATCTTTGATAGTATTGCAAAATGCAAATACTCCTTTGGGTATTGCTGATATAATTGTTGCTGTATGTATGCTGTTTTTTATTATCTATGAAATGATTGCCGACATACAACATTGGAAATACCAAAGTAAAAAATGGTCACTCATAAATAAAAGAGAAGCTCTTTACGATGATTATAAAAAAGGGTTTCTCGACAAAGGCTTATGGGCGTATAGTCGCCATCCGAATTATTTCGCTGAACAAGCCATATGGATTTGTTTTTATTTCTTTAGTGTAGCTGCAGGCGGACAATGGATTAATTGGACAATAGCCGGTTGTTTGCTGTTAGTAGTTCTCTTCCAAGGAAGTGCTAATCTAAGTGAAAGTATCAGTGCCGAAAAATATATAGATTATAAGGACTATCAACAAAAGGTTCCTCGTTTTATTCCTTTTTTGTCTTTTAATAAGAAATAAGGTTTATTTATTTATAAAAATAATTTTCTTTGGACATATCCCGGCTTCAAAGCTATATTTGAATTTCCCGTTTTTATCAAAACAATACACATCTCCTGTAGATTGATAATCTAAAGCATCGGTAATTAATAGTGACCCGTCGATTGGATTGACATCAATTGCATAGGGTGTATTGATATACACATTGTCTTTAAGAAAATTTCCATTAACAATAGTTTCTGTTTTAACATTCAATACTTGAAAGGCAACAACTTTGTTCGAATAATCGTAATTGTAAAAATACAATAAATCACCTGCAATGTCATAATTTGATAATTGGAACGAAAAGGTTTGAACAACGGTATCTATACTTACATCAATACGTTGTAAAGACGATTGAATCTCGTTATAATTGCCTTTCAATAAAACATATACATCCCCGTACGCATCAGCTTTAATAAGGGTTGGATTAGTACCGACTTGAATTGTTTTCAATGCTTTTAGAGTTGAAACATCAAAAACAGAAACAGTATGACCATAATTAGGATAATTTAATCCTCCTGAATTACTTACATATAATTTATTGTCAGACACACATATCCCATCAGGATTAGCTCCTGCATATACTATTTTATCGACTTTTAAAGTGGCTGTATCTATGCTTATTACCGAACCATCGAAGCAACAACAGAAAATTTTATTTTTATAACTACTCAAGCAACGCGGTTGACGATTTAGACCTTCTTCATCCAGAAGCGGTATTTGTCTAATAGATTTGCCTGTATATACATCTATTACTTCTATCAATCCTGACATATTCACCGCAATATACATTTTTGATCCACTCAACAGGATATCGTTGGCAACATCACCCAAACTACGACCATTTTTAACTTTAAAAATATCTGGAGATCGTTTTTTTGTTATCGTATGATATGCTGTTATACTACTGTTATTCATATTCCATAGCCCTTCATTTAAAACCAGCATATTGTATTTATAAATATCGTCAGGATTTTCTTTAGGTTCATCACAAGCATTAAAAAGAAAAAATAATGATATTATAAAAATAGGTATTGTTTTATGAAACATATCAAGATTTTTTAATAATTTTAATAAATTTTCGTTTTTTATTCGTTTCAAGACAAAGCACATATATTCCATCAGTAAGTGTTTGCATATCTATATAAGTAGATGTTTGTTTTGGCTCTACTTTTTTGATTATTTGCCCCATGGCGTTGTATAAAATTAGACAAATTGCTTCCGATTCAATTGTAATTCCTTCAATACATGGATTTGGAAAAATCTTACATACCAACTCATCATAGTAATCTACTATAGAAGATTGATTCAAGACCCCTACTCCTGCCAAATCAAAACCACCGGAGTTGAACGCTGTAGGATAAGGATCATTAATAACATTACCTTTACTATCGCATCTTGCATATAATGAATCTATACTTCCAACAATATCAACTATTTTGACGTAATGAATAGTATTAATGTCAATATCTACTGCATTAGTTAATTCTTGTAAATCAAAAGGAGTTCCCCATCCAACGCGATATTTACCTGCTAAATTATTGATATGCTTTGCATCTATACTCCCAAAACTTCCTACTTGTTGATTAGTTGGTGTATTTGATGTTGACGGGAAACGGACATAATGCAATCCATCAGTACTGACTTCTACAAATGCAAGTTCCAGAAAAATATCATTTAGTGAATTTTCAAATACTACAAAATCATAGCCATCTCCATTTTTAATGGGCACATCAAAACCTAAAATGGCTACACCTCCATCACCTAAACTTATCACATCAGTAGCAATGGAATCTTTTACTTCACCTATAGCGAAACTTTCTGTACCATAATCTACCCATCCTTTGTCAGGATCCGCTATATCTTGATATCCACGCTCAACAAAACAATTTGTTGCCCATGCACGTATACGTACATCTTTACAATGAATGGCTTTACAACCTTCCGTACCTACAACACCATCAAATTGAGCATGAACAAAAACAGGTGTTATAAACAAACTTAGAACTATCAATTTCTTCATATTAAAATACAATTATCTTACGAACTTTATTAAAAGTCGCACCTTGAATACGTACAAGATATACTCCTTTGGATACATTATTTGACGGAATAGTTATAGTTTCGCTGCCTGAAATAAAAACTTTATTCGCATATAGAATTTTCCCATCAAGGTTTGTTAAAGTTAAACTAACGGTTTCATTAACTCCATATACATCTATATGAATCATTTCAGAGCATGGATTTGGATAAATAAATACTTGCATATTAATTTCAGTAGTTGATTGCACAAAAACATCGGAATCGGGAACCGATACAGGCTGAATAGGAGTATTCCACGTATATATCCAATTAGTATCGGAGATGCCACAGAATTCATCTCCGAATTCAATATAATCAGTATTATAAATAAATTGACTGCCGATACCGGATGCATATCCTTCGTTGACAGTATACATCCAATAATCACCAACTAAGCCAAGAGAATACGAACTATCTGTATAGCTAATATCTGTAATATAACCACCACCGTCGGTAAAATGAATGCGACTATCCGTTGCAGCAATATCTTCAATCATTGTCGATACAAGTACGCTGTCGTCGTTAAAGAGATATCCCCATGCAAAAGCAATTTCCGGATTGCACCAATTCACAATAAATATTGCCCTGTTTTGACCTTCCCCTACCCAATACAAGATATCATCAAAAGCAATATCATTAGTATTAATACTTTTACTTTGCTTTTCTTGTATTTGATTAAATGCGTTTATATTCAATCCTATTAAAACAAAACTCACTAAAATAATTTTTTTCATATACTTACTGATTTTTAATTATATATTAAAATTCCAAACTGATTTTTCCTTGAAATTGACGTCCCGCCATGGGATAATTTTTAATCACTTCATAATTTTTATTGCTAATATTCAGCAACTCTGCTCGCAATGATAATTTTATTTTTTTAATTGCAAATGTTTGATAGAAAGCAATCCCGTGATCCCAATAAGCAGCAATGAGATTATCTAAAGTATTCTGTCCTAACACATAGCGTTCACCTACATAAAATGCTGAATAAGAAATATTTATATATTTTGTTTGTAGGGAAAGAATCCCTGATGCCGAATGTCGTGGTGTATAGGGTATCTGATGCTGATAATTTTTTGCATTTGAATCGGTAACATCTATTGCATGTTGATATGTATAATGCAAAGTTATATCCATTAGAAAATTTTTATGTATTTTTGATTCCAATTTCATCTCAGCATCAATCCCTGTAATCGACACTTCACCAAGATTTAACATAGTCCAGATAAATAAATTTTTATTGGGGATTGCAATAATTTTATCGTTTATCTTATTATAATATAAATCACTTGCGATTGAAAAATACGGGATGCACGGATTAATGTATTTAATCCATGTAAGTCCAACATTTACTTGATGAGTATTTTCAGGTTTTAAATCGTTATTTCCTACCAAACGATAATATAAATCATTGAAAGTAGGCATGCGATATATATTTTTATAAAACACCTTAATGTAAAATTCTTCTTTTTTAAAAGGTTTATAGAAAGCACTTACAGAAGGAGTGAATTTCTGCCTTGCTTTGTCTGAACCTATCACAGTAAGCATATCATGTACATAGGTGTGTAATAAGGTTGCCGAGATATTAAATTGATTGTGTTCATATAAAGCAGAAGCGGCATTTAAACAGCTGTAACGAAATGGGTTAACAAAATCGCTCTCGGAAGTACTCATTGTATTAAGCGATAAATCGTTGGAATATGAAAATGAAATTCCTTTGAAAGGCATATAAAGTATTACATTCGAAAAATACAATTCACGTTGGAAATAAGAATTATCTAGTTTTCCTTCTACATTCAAATAATCAGGATCAAAATAATTAATATAGCTATAATTCCATTTAGCATTTGATTGGAATTGAATTTTTTTATTGATAACATAGAGGTAATGAAATTGAGTAAAAATATTTTCTTCTTTCAAGCGCTGAGTGGATGAAGCTGCATAAAAAACAACTGCTCCGGGCAATCCCTGTTGAGAATGATAATAGAAGACTTTCGCTTTCAGCAAATGATTGGTTTTAAAACGAATAAAAACATTAGATTCTAATCGATATATATCCAAATCAGCTTGTGCCCTTCGTGCTTCCAGCATACTATCACCGTTTTGTATGCGATAGGGATAATCTCCTTTTTGATATATATATTCGGCTTGTAAAGAGGTTGATATATTTTTTGTTATTCTATTCTCTATACGTATCATTGGTTGCAGTAAACCAAAAGAACCTGCCCGAAAGGATACTTTCCCGTTTACATATTTATTTTCTTCAAAAGTAGGATTTTCGCTATACAATTGCAACACATTTGCTGAAGCAAAAACACGTGCCGATTGAAAAATATTTTTGTTATTACCAATTTTTAAAGAAATTGACGAAATATTTTCTAACGAAAAACGACTTAGGTTGATTTGTCCGCTTTGATAATCGGAAACCATGATGCCATCGTAGACTACACCGGTATGATTGGCTCCTAAACATCGTACCGATATAGTTTTCAATCCACCTATGCCTCCGTAATCTTTAATTTGGACTCCCGATAAAAACTTTAATGCATCTGCTAAATGTTGCGCGGGTATTTTTTGCAAAGCTGCACTATCAATAGTTTGACTTACAGATGTAATATCGTTTGTTTGCGAACGTTTAGCTGAGATTATTACTTCTTTTAATGCTTTGTGCGCAATAGTATCGTTCACCTGGGAAAAGACAACGAAATGTCCTTCTAAGAAGCAACAAAATGCTATCAAAAAAACAGTAATATTATTATTAAACACGCACATACATATTTTTAGTTCAACCGACTATCAAAACATGCATTCGTTTGCTCCGAGAATTAAAAAAAATGAATGAAATAAACCCTATACATTTTTCAACATTAAGCCCTTTCCTCGAAAGCTTGCGAACACTCATTTGGTAGGTCTTCTGACTTGCTCCCGTTTTGATAGCCTTCCCATTTCTTTCAGATTGAAACAGTGGCAAAAGTTTTCAAAACGTTCAAAAGAACTTACAGCAGCGGGACTGTCAAGGATTTGCACCTTGTTCCCTTTTAATCGTACACCCTTGCGGATTTCCGAACCAAATGCACAGCAAAAGTATATTTTTTTTAAATAAAAAATAAAAATATTCCTTTTTTTTTGATTTTTTTTTTATTTTTATTGATTATGAAAGTGCTAATCAGATTTAAAGTTAAAATTTACAATAAAAACACAACAAAAAGCC
>JAGOKS010000095.1 GCA_017994425.1 Bacteroidales bacterium
CAAAGCAAACAAATCTTTTATACTATAAGCAAACAAAAACCTTTTCCGGTACTGCTGACGCTTTCACGCATTTATCATCCACTTTACATGCGTATCGAATGCAAAGTGCGTATTATGATGATAACAAAATGTATTTTACCTTGGTAATGGATTTTAAATAAAACGAAATTTATTGGAACGTTACATTAGAAACGTTTCCGGTTTTTGGATCAATCTCAAAAGAAGATATATTTGAGGGTAACGCATCGATAATGCCGAATTGGTTTATGGGTAAGGTGCCGATGTGTTTAAGTAAAGTGTCGTTTACCATAAAATAGGTTTGGTAATATTCTGGGATACGATAATAAAAACTTGTTTCGATGGGTTTCTTACTTTGGGTGTTAATTTTCTCGAGGACAGTTTCCATTTGCGTGGTGTAATGGGTGTTGATTAAAGCCAGGGAGTAGATATCACCATCTTTTTGTATGTCTTTTTGAAATCCTTGAGTGGGAGTAAAGGTAAAGAGTGGAATACTGACAGTATCGATTTTTTCGGGAATCTCAACATAAAAAACAAAGTCTATTTCTTCCGTAGTTGTAAACCCTGAAAACAAAGACAGATACTCTTGTTCTTTATCTTTCAGAGAGCGTATCATAAACTCTAAATTGCTAAAATCTAATTCTTGCTCTCCGGTTAACAAAATCCATTGTGCTTCGCGAATTTTTTTTATTTCTTCAAGAGCTTCATTTGCTTTTTCTTCGGTTGTTTTTACCACCATTTGTTTATAGATTTTCGGTATGCTGACGTAAGTCGAATCCAACAGGGTGTGCTCGTAAGTAGTGTCTATTTTTTCATACATGGAGTAATTGTCATACATCTCAAATTGAGCTTTTTCTTCTTTGTTTTGAGCAGGGAAATTAATTTGAAGAGGCGAACATGTTTCCATGTTTTGAAAGGATTTGTTGTTGAATGCTAAAGCGTTTTTGATGCATTGATAGCTGTCCGGATTTTTTATCTTTTGCGGATAGCTGACAAAATATACTTCCGATAAATCGGGTTGATATCCCAATGAAACATTAATGGCTTTAAGGGTGTAGATTGTGTTGTTTTCTTGAATAGCATTTAATCCCAATAACTTCTCGGCATATTCCGAAAAAGGACCTTTGTGTCTGTTTGTCTTGGTAATTTTAACTTCAACGATGATATTGTTTTTAGGTAAAGTGTAAAAGAATCCTTTTGAGTCGGGATAAGTTGCTAAGGTATCCGTTACTTTAATAATGGAGTGTTGAGAAAAAAGCTGTAGACTTAAGAATAATAAGAAAGCAAGCGTAAGTTTATTTTTCATAAGCAATAGGGGGTACTTATCTATTATTGATTGTAATAATAATCTTTCAAGGAGTTCATCAGCTTTTTCCGTGTAAAGAAAATTCTACTTTTAACGGTTCCGATGGAAATGTCCATGTGATCGGAAATTTCTTTGTATTTATAGCCGTCAATAAACATCTCAAAGGGCAAACGTTGATTTTCTTCAATTTTCCCAATGTTTTGGGTGATTTCTTTCACGGATATTTTCATGTCTGCGTTGTCGGAACGATTCGAAACCGTGTTTTGAAAATTGGATACATCGTCCGTTTGATTGATGAAAGTATTGGTTTTGACTTTTCTGCGATAATTGTTGATAAAAGTATTTCGCATAATGGTATATAACCAAGCTTTTAAATTGGTATTGTTTTCAAACTTGTCTTGATAGAGAAGTGCTTTTAAAAAGGTATCTTGCAATAAATCGTTTGCATCTTCTTCGTTGGAAGTTAATGAATAAGCAAAATTCCGTAAGGGGCTTTTCATCGCAATAATCTCGTCTCCAAATCTGTTGTCGTTCATAATTCTTTACTCAAAATGTGAAATTATTTTTTAAAGTATCACTCATGCATACAAAAAGCTTTCCATTTTTTTGTTTTTGCCTCTTATATTTTAAAATATTTTGAGTGGATATTATTTATTACGTATATGTTTATATTTGTCCTTTTAGAAACGTATGAATGTGAAAAATATTTTATCTGTCAATTTACAAAGATTATTTTTAATTAGTATTATTTTCCTATAGATATTATCCGTTACAGATTACGAATTTGTTACAGATTATGAGCATAACAAAGCGAAGCGAAAAATCTCTTGAAATTTATCGGATAATGGTGTTGTTATATCATTTTTTTTATTATTTTTGCCTTTGATTTTTAAAATAAACCATTATGCATACGAACAAACAAATTTGGAAACGCTTGCTATTCTATATAGTATTATCTAACAGTCTTTCGCTATATTCCATAAATTATGCTCCGATAGTAGGAGCCAGAAGTGCCGGGATGTCTCATTGCTCTGTTGGCTTAAAAGATTATTGGTCTGTCTTTAATAATCCTGCCATGATGACATTTTATGATAGAATGAGTGTCGGAATTTTTTATGACAATCGCTTTTTGCTCAAAGAAACCTCTACTTCCTGCTTGGGATATATGTTGCCGGTAGAGAAAGCCGGAGTTTTCGGTGTGCATGTGCTTCATTTCGGGCATGTAAACTATGGGGAGTTAAATGCCGGTATTTCCTATGCCAAATGCTTTGCCAATGTTTTTGCTTTCGGCTTACGGTTCGATTATCTTTTGAATTACTTTGGAGATGCTGCCTATGGAAAATGTAGCGGCTTTACCTTTGAAATAGGTATGTATGCCCAGGTAACAAAATCAGTAGGCATAGGTTTTCATGTGTTTAATCCGGCTCATCTTACCATGAGTACCTATAATGATACCAAAGAATATATCCCTACTATATTGCGATTGGGATGTTCCTATGAGATTTCTAAAAAATGCTTGCTCTTGGTCGATATTGAAAAAGACATGGATATGAAAACCCTGTGTCGGCTGGGGGTTGAATATACGATAATAAACAACGTATATCTTCGGGGCGGACTCAGTTTTCCCGATTTTGAATTTGCCCTTGGCGTTGGATGGAAATCAAAACTTTTTTCTATTGATGTTGCCTCTACTTATCATACGGTACTGGGATATAGTCCTCAACTATCTATGATTTTAAACATTAAATAATATGAAAGCGAAGGCACTACATATACTTTCCATTGGCTTGCTTTCTCTCATAGGGAATTGGTCATTTGCACAGCTCGATAGCACTTCTTTCCCGGCTTCTACACATTTACAGGAAGAAAAAATAGCAGATGAAATAGAAAATTTAGCTGAAGAGAATGATAATGAGTCCGATTATAGTGAAATAGAAGAGAATATTGCCTATTATGCCGAACATAAAATGAATATCAATCAACCGGATTACGAAGTACTGATGTCTGTTTTTAAACTTAATGACTATCAAATTTACCATTTAAGACGTTATTTGGATGAATTTGGTCCCTTGCAAACCAAGTATGAATTGGCAGCCATAGAAGGATTTACACAAGAACAAATCGCTTCAATCTTGCCCTATATCGTTATTCTTCCTGCTAACAAACATGAAAAGTTACGATTTAAAAATATTGTCAAATACGGGAAAAATATGCTATTGATGCGGTATGCTCAAATTCTGGAGCCGCAGTCCGCCTATGTATCAGAATCGGAGGCACTGTCACTGTCCAATCCCAATGCCGTCTATCAAGGGAGTAAGCAGTACTGTTTGTTGAAGTATAAATTTGATTATAAATCCAAGATTCGTTTTGGCTTTACCGCTGAAAAAGATGCGGGAGAAGAATTATTTAAAGGAAGCAATAAACCGGGATTTGACTTTTACTCCTTTCATTTTTTCTTGAAAGATTTCGGATGGCTGAAAGCGTTGGCAATAGGCGATTATCAAGTGCAATTCGGACAGGGATTGGCAATGTGGATTGGGTATTCGTCGCAAACACCAACGAATTCCATATCGACCTTTCATTATGCAAAAGCATTATCCCCTTATACTTCCTCTAATGAAAATAATTATATGAGAGGCTGTGCCGGTGAATTGCAATTTAAAAAAATAAAATGTGCCTTCTTTTATTCCTATCGTTCAAAAGATGCCGGTCTCAGCGATACTTCTGATAAAGAAGAAAGCTATATTTTATCCTTGCAGGAAACAGGTTACCATCGAACGCTTGCAGAAATTGAAAAGGAAAACAGCATACACCAACATACAGCCGGTGTATTTGGGTACTATACAAGGCGTGTCTTTCGAATAGGTGCCGGCGTGTTTTATGCACATATGGATAAGCCTTTGCAAAGGAAATTATCTCCTTATAATCAATTTACATGCAATAAACAAGGACTTTTAAATGCCAGCATTACCTACAATGCTGTTTTAAAGAAAGTAAGCATTTTTGGTGAAAATGCCATCAGCGATAATAAAGGATTTGCTTTGTTGAACGGTTTGGTGTTTTATGCCGATCCATTGTTTACTATTTCCCTCCTACATCGGTATTATAGCGTGAATTACCAGGCAATACAGCCCGCTGCTTTTGGCGAATCCTCTTCCGTTGCCAACGAAACCGGCTTGTTTTTCGGATTCAGTGCGATACTGAATAAATATATTACCTGGAATGCCCATATCGATTATTTCCGTTTTATGTGGTTAAAATACAGAGTGGATGCTCCTTCAGACGGCTTTGCTGTTTTTTCGCAGTTAACGTGTAACCTGCATTCAAGATGTATGATTTATCTCAGAGTGAAATATAAATCGAAAGAAATTAATCAATCTGTAGCGTATTACAATCAACTTACGCAAACCCGTAAGCAGAATTATCGTTTACATATTAAAATAGATCCTATTCCATCTATACAATTAAAAACTTGTATAGAGTATGTGGTTTTTTATGCCAACGATTCTTGCGAGAAGCAAAACGGGTATCTATTATATCAGGATATCCGATGGAAATATAAATGGCTGACTGTAACCGGACGTTATGCTTTGTTTCATACCGATTCCTACGATACGCGGATGTATGCCTATGAAAACGATGTGTTATACGCTTCTTCCATCCCTGCTTATTATAGCAAGGGGAATCGCTTTTACCTGATGATAAAAGCAGATATCACTTCCTATGTGGATCTATGGCTTCGGATTTCACAAACGTTTTATAAAGATAAACAAACCATTGGTTCCGGTCCGGGTGAAATCAAGGATAATACAAAAACAGACATACGTATGCAGCTGATAGTGAAATTCTAAAATACTTCCTTTCGGAAAATATAATAATAATACACATAAATTTTCGTTATGCATTAAAATTTTTAGTTATGAAATTTAGTAAACACACAATCATTATCATCAGTTTTTTAATTGCGATACAAACTGTAGCATCACAATCGCCTGTAGACACAAGCAAAAGCATAGGACTTTGTTTGAGTGGCGGCGGCGCTTTGGGATTTGCACACATAGGCGCCATCCAGGCATTGGAAGATGCAGGGATTAAGCCAACAATGATTTCCGGTAACAGCATGGGGAGTGTAGTAGGCGTCTTATATGCCAGCGGACTAAAACCGGCTCAATTATTAGAAATGATACGCGTAGAAAAAGGATACCGCATTAAAACCATTATGGACATACGCGCCAATCCCAGAGGAGGTTTTATCAAACACGACCAATTGCGTGCTGTCTTGGATAAATACATCCCCTACAATAGTTTCGATAGTCTGCCTATCAAGCTATATGTCTGTTGTGTGGATATACGAAAAGCCGAAATTAAATACATAGGCGAAGGTAATTTCTTGAAAGACTATGTAATCGCTTCCTCTTCGCTTCCCTTGGTGTATGAATATTGCGTTGTTGAAGGAGTGGAGTATGTCGATGGGGGAGTTAAAAATAATTTTCCGGTCGAGCCCCTGGTGCAAGCCAAGTGTGATAAAATTATCGGTATAAACGTTATCAATTTTACACCTTACGATACAACTATTAAAGCCGATGACCTCGTCCCGAATATTTATGCCATTATGGACGAAGCCATCAATGAAAACAGATACAAACAATGCGATTTCTATATCCCGATAAAAGGATTAAATACTTATAAATACAATTTGTTTAGCTATAAAAATTATTTAGAAATCTATCAGTTGGGCTACGACAATATGAAAAAATACATCAACGAACACCCGGAAATTCTGCAATAAGTAAATTTCCCATACTTCGGCTTCCCGATTTAAGGTGTTTTAAAGAAATCCTTTTATTTTTCCCATCAATGTAAGGTTGTTTTACCCTATTTTTAGAGTAAGAAATTTTCATGCTAAAAACACCTTACAAAGCTGTCAAAAATTATTGACGCAATAAATTAATTTATTGACGCAATAATTTCAAATATTGACGCAATAATTTTCATTATTGACGCAATAATTTTCAAGGTTTCAAAAGCACACATTTTGAATGCTTTATAAAAAATAAAAAAAAAGTTAAAAAACAATAATATATTGCATGCTTAACATCGTTTAAAAGATGATAAAATAAATTATTGAAAGAAATCCTTCCAAAAAACAGGGGTATATTTTCATTTTTTTCCTTCCCCTTAGCGTAAACAGCTGAAATTCAAAAAAAAAAAAATAAATAAAAAAGAGAATCGTATGGATTAATTGTTTTTATTTGAAAAAAAAAACAATAAAATTTTTAAAAAAAAAAAACTTATCTATTTAAAAGTAATAATTTTTATTATTACTTATTATAAAAAAAAAATAAAACACAAAACAGATTTTATTATGTATTAA
>JAGOKS010000096.1 GCA_017994425.1 Bacteroidales bacterium
CGCTATATAGCTCATACTCTTACTTATTTTTGTTGTAAAAGTATAAAAAAATTCAATACAAATAATAGGTTTAATTGTGTTTTTTTGCTTTTTTTATTGATATGATTTTAGTTTTTACACAGCCTCTAAAGACTTGCGACCTGCGACTTGCGACCTGCGACTTTTTTTCGGAACGAAAAAAAACTGAAAACTGACAACTAATTCCTAAGAAAGCTTATAAAAACTCCTCGGCGTCGCAGGCAGTAACTAAAACATATACTTTATCGTTGCGTCTGAGTACTGCATGAGTAGGGAGGGAGCAGAAGACGCCTGTTGATGCTTTATTACACGGTTTTAAATCTACTCTTATTTCTGTAACCGTATCTTCGTAAACGCCGGTAGTAGGTCCTATGATTAATATTTCATGCCCGACTTTCAGAGAGGGTCCTTCAATCAATATTTCAACCACACTGATTTTAGGGAAGAAATTGGTAACCTTCCCGATATATACTTTTGTTTTAATGGCTTGTGAACCGTAGCGGTTTGTCCATTCTCCCATTTTCCTGCCTAAATAATAGCCGTCCCAGAAATCGCGGTTATACACCGAGCGAAGTTGTTCCATCCAGGCGTTTACTTTTTCTTCGCCATAGCTGCCATCGAAAAAAGCCTCAACAGCCTCGCGATAACAGCGGCAGACTCTTTTTACGTATTCCGGCGAACGTCCGCGTCCTTCGATTTTCAACACGCTAACACCTGCTTCCATAATTTTATCTAAAAATCCTATGGTGCATAAGTCTTTGGGAGAGAAAATGTATTGCTCATTTACCAAAAGCTCTACTTCATTATCCACATCTTTCACATTGTACAACCTACGACAAGGCTGCAAGCAGGCTCCCCGATTGGCGGAATAGCCGAAATTATCCAAACTCAGGTAACATTTTCCGGAGATGGCCATGCACAAAGCACCATGGGCAAAGACTTCTATTTGTATCAATTCTCCCGAAGGACCTTTGATTTGTTCTTTGTGTATCTGCTTTATGATGTTGGCTACTTGCTTCAAATTCAGTTCACGAGCAGTAACCATCACGTCGGCATAGCGGGAGAAAAAACGCACGGCTTCTATATTGGTTACGTTGCACTGTGTAGAAATGTGTACTTCTATGCCCATAGCAGCAGCTTGTTGGATGACTGCCCAATCGGAAGCGATAACAGCATCTATATGATGCTTTTTGGCAGCCGCTAAAAGAGTGTTTACTTCGTCAATTTCATTATCATAAACGACAGTGTTAAGGGTTAAGTAGCTTTTGATACCATGTTCTTTACATATCTCGGTGATATCCGCGAGGTCGTCGATGGTGAAATTCACACTCGAACGCGAGCGCATATTCAGTTTCCCGATACCGAAATACACGGCATCAGCACCTCCTTGTATGGCAGCCATGAGCGATTCCCTGGAACCTACCGGCGCCATAATCTCTATCGTATGATTGTTTTTTGTCGTTGTATGCATGATTGCAAAAGTATAAAATATTCTAGCATGAATAATTGTAAATGTGATTTTCTCTTTAATAGGATTACAATACATGCAAAATCAAAGAGATATAAGTTGTTTAAAAAAAATATCGCGAAAGACAACAAACGAATGTTTTTTTTCATATTTTTGCACCTTAAAATTTTGATAATAATATATTAATTAAATCTTATTGCAATTATGTTTAAAAATCATCCCAAAGGGCTATATGCTCTAGCATTAGCAAACACAGGTGAGCGTTTTGGTTATTACACCATGCTTGCCATTTTTACGCTCTTCTTGCAGGCAAAATTTGGTTTATCCTCTGCACAAACGGGGCAATTGTTTGGTGGCTTCTTGGCTGCCGTTTATTTTTTACCTGTAGTTGGTGGTCTTATTGCTGACAAATGGCTCGGTTATGGAAAAACTGTATTTATAGGGATTATCGTCATGTTTTTGGGTTATATATTAATGGCAATACCCGGAATGGGGATGCCTGTTCTTATAGCTTCCCTCTTTATTATTGCTCTTGGAACAGGACTTTTTAAAGGAAATTTGCAAGTTTTGGTTGGCAATTTGTATGATGATGCAAAATACAAAGAGCGAAGAGATCCTGGTTTTAGTTTGTTTTATATGGCAATCAATATTGGTGCTATGTTTGCTCCTACTGCAGCAACAAAAGTGATGAATTATTTTATGGCAAAGGAAGGATTGAGTTACGTTGCTGATATTCCTGCTCTTGCTCATCAATATTTAAATGGTACTTTAGTAGAAGGCTCAGAAGGTCTTGCAAAACTTACCGACTTGGCAACGGCTCAAGGAGCTGCTTTTACAGGTGATTTAACTGCATTTTCACAGCATTACATAGACCAACTATCGATGTCTTATAATTTTGGATTTGGCGTTGCTTGTATTTCTCTTGTACTTTCTATGATTATTTATGTGTCAACTAGAAAATTGTATAAACATGCAGATGTTAATGCTAAACAGTTGGCTGCTCAACCTAAAACGGCTACTTCTGTTGAACCCGTTGAAATTTCACCGAAAGAAAACAAAGAAAGAATTGTGGCTCTTGGTTTAGTGTTTGCTGTTGTTATTTTCTTCTGGATGTCTTTCCACCAAAACGGATTAACAATGACATTCTTTGCTCGTGATTATACACAAAGTTTTGTAGAAGGATGGACACGTATTGGTTTTGATGTTTTGAATCTCTTCATGATTGCTGTAAGTATTTATGCTATTTTTAGTATTTTTCAATCAAAGAAAACGCAAGGAAAACTTATTTCTGTCGGTGTGTTAGTGCTATGTGTGGCAGGTATTGCCTATAGATATTATAATATGGATCCATCTATTAACATTGCACCTCAAATGTTTCAACAATTTAATCCTTTCTTTGTTGTAGCTTTAACGCCATTCTCTATTGCCATTTTTGCATGGTTGGCTAAAATCAAAAAAGAACCTTCTACACCAAAGAAAATTGGCTATGGAATGTTTATTGCTGCTGCCGGATTTGTAATTTTAGCAATTGCATCATTTGGAATGCCTTCTCCTAAAGAATTAGGAGGCGAAGTGGCTCCATTAGAAATGCTTTGTAATCCAAATTGGTTGATAGGAACCTATTTAACGCTTACTTTTGCAGAATTGTTCCTTTCTCCTATGGGAATTTCTTTTGTGTCAAAAGTAGCTCCTCCAAAACTCAAAGGTTTGATGATGGGAGGTTGGTTTGCTGCAACCGCAGTAGGAAATTATTTAACTTCTATTATTGCAGCGATATGGAACACTAGCATTCCTTTGTGGGGAGTTTGGGCTGTTCTTATTGTTTGCTGTTTGCTTTCAGGAATATTTATTTTCTCTGTTATGAAACGATTAGAAAAAGTGGCATAATAAAAATATATTTAAAACGAAAGGCTTTCTTAGGAGAGCCTTTTTTTTGTTCCAATATTTTCTGCGTAAAAGTATGTTTCCCTGTCCGATAATTACATCAATGTTTTGACTCTTAAATTTTTGCTGTTGGTATTCACCTGATTTTCCGGCAAACGTTTTCGGTCGTTTGCAATAGGGAAAGACGTGAAGGCTGCTGATGGATAAAGAATAGAGAATATCAGACGCTAATCCAGCTGAAAGATTGATCAGGGCAGTTGGAAGTTTTGTTTTTTTTGCTTTTTAAAATAGAATGGCATAATAATCGTTAATAGTACAATGGTAACATAAAAACGTATGGAAACAACTTTTTTATTACAGAAATTAGAAAACTATCAGGTCTTTTTAGCTTCTCAATCTCCACGACGACAAGAGTTATTGTCACAACTGGGGATTAAGTTCGGCATTTGCGACAGCGATGTCAACGAAGATATACCCCCTGATGTATCGGTATATGAACTGGCGAAACATTTAGCCATGCAAAAAGCAGAAAGTGTTTTTCAACGCTATAGTCATATCGAAAATTGTATTGTTATCGGTGGGGATACCATCGTGGTGCTTGATGGTGAAATCATGGGTAAACCGGCTGTCAGGATGGATGCGTTTCGTATGCTGCAAAAACTTTCGGGAAAGACTCATTCGGTAATAAGCGGATTATGTGTTAAGTCAAACACGAAAACTCTCGCTGCTTACGATGAAGCCAAGGTAAGCTTTGATCATTTAAACGATGAAGATATTGCGTATTATGTCGATACGTATATGCCTTACGATAAAGCCGGTGCTTACGGTATACAGGAATGGATAGGCTGTAGAGGCAATACCCACATCGATGGTTCTTTCTTTACCATTATGGGGTTTCCTACCCATTTGTTGTGGAAAATGTTAGAAGAAATTGTATAAAATTATAATCATAAAATGGGTAACCGAAAAAATATGAAGAAAATTCCCCTTATCTTGTTTGTGTTTTTGATTTATTCATTGCATGCCAATGCGCAATCGCTTATCGATGATGCCAAGGCAAGAAATCTTATCAAATTAGCCGAAGAAGTATTGCTGCAAGGATCCTTTTCGAAGGCTATAACATATTATGAACAAGCCGATTCCTTATCCTCGGCGGTGTTTACTTCCGGTGATTATAACAATATGGCAGGAGTATATTATAACTTAAAAGATTATGATAAGGCAGTAAGGATTTGTAAAAAAGCCATTGCCCGCGATACCTTAAATTATCAATCCTATGTCAATCTTGGCATTGCCTATACGGCTTTGGATAGTACCCGTGCTTCCATTGCAGCATATGAGAAAGCGAAAGTATTAAATCCACAGATAAAAATCATCTATTTTAATCTGGGGACGGCCTATAGTAAACTGAAAGAATACCAATCGGCAATAGTTTGTTATGAACAATTAATAGCCATCGATTCTAACGATTCAAAAGCCTATGTGAATATGGGTATTGCCTATGCCGAATTGGGAAACCATGAAAAATTATTTGAATGCTTTGAAAAGGCAGCTAAAATGGGGGATAAGGAAGCCCAGGAGTTTCTAAGTAAAACAAAACGTTCATGGGAGTAAATAGAAAACCAACAAAAACAAGAAGCCTCAAACAAAGTATTTTTCTTTTAACAATCATTACATTAATTAATTGTAGCAATATGGCACAAGAACAAAAAACATCCTTGACCGAAGAAGAAAAAAGAGTCATCCTAGGCAAAGGTACGGAAGCCCCTTTTAGTGGTCAATACAACGACTTTTTCGAAGCAGGTACCTATGTTTGCAAACAATGTGGAAGTCCTTTATATCACTCTTCCGATAAATTTTCATCGCATTGTGGCTGGCCCTCTTTTGACGATGAAATTAAAGGAGCCGTGAAACGCATCCCCGATGCTGACGGGAGGCGTACCGAAATCGTCTGTGCCAATTGCGGGGGACATCTCGGTCATGTTTTTTTAAATGAAGGTCTTACCGATAAGAACGTCCGTCATTGTGTGAATTCTATATCCCTGGTGTTTAAACCTGCTGAAAAAGAAGAAGGAATAGCCATTTTTGCAGGTGGCTGTTTTTGGGGTGTTGAACATCTGATGCAACGTCAAAAAGGGGTGATTTCCGTTGAAAACGGCTATACGGGGGGTAGTACCGAAAATCCCACTTACGAACAAGTGTGCAGTGATATAGGAGGACATGCCGAAGCGGTGCGTATTGTATATGATCCCCAAGTAACTGATTTTGAAACCCTCGCTACATTATTTTTCGAAATTCACGATCCCACTCAACTCAATCGCCAGGGTCCGGATGTGGGGATACAGTATCGCTCTGAAATATTTTATCTCTCCGATAATCAAAAGAAAATAGCCGAAAAGCTTATTGATATATTAAAATCCAAAGGCTATGATGTGAAAACAAAACTTACTAAAGCAAGCACTTTCTATCCCGCCGAAGTGTATCATCAGGATTATTACCAACGCAAGGGCACCTTGCCTTACTGTCATGTATATACCAAACGTTTTTAATTTACATTATAAGTAATGATAAGATGTGATGATGTCCTATAAGTAGTAAAGAAAAATTTAAAATAAAAAAACCTTCATACATAGAAAGTTTCAATGCATGAAGGTTTATCGGATAAATGGTTAATTATTTTTTAGTATCGTACTCTTCTTTATTGATAATCTGAATTTTAGCAAAATTTTCCATATTTTGAATGGCTTTTGATTGCCATGTTGCCGAAGCTTCAATGCTTTTTCCTGCTTTCATTTCTTCACGATTGAAAACAACAGCTACTGTTGTAGACTCTTCAATTTCTTTTCCATCTTTGTCTAAAGCTTTAAAATAGATAATCACATCTTTTTTAAGATTGCCATATTCATCTTTCATATCTTCGTTGATGGTGATATAAAATTTCAAGCCCATATGTCCTCTGGTGGCACTTTCTACTTTAATTTCATTGATAGCAAAGTCTTTTGTATCCAATCCTTCGAAAGGCAGTGCTTTGGTTAAAGGTTTATTGGTAAAGCTTTCTTTGATTTTCGTATCCCATTCTTCTTTTAAAAGATCAATTTCTTTTGAAAGTTCAAACGCTTTTTCCATATCGGTACAATCTTTCAAGGCTTGTTCTTTTTCTTGCATTTTATTGTAATAGTCTTTTTCGAGTGAAGGTATATCACCTAAATACTCATTGTTTGTTCCACTTCCGCCTCCACAGGCTGTGAATAACACCATGCTTGCAC
>JAGOKS010000097.1 GCA_017994425.1 Bacteroidales bacterium
AGTAATAATAACGATGAACTATATAGGCATCATTCCCGCTCGATATCAATCTACACGTTTTCCCGGAAAACCCTTGTGTTTAATAGGAGGAAAAACAATGATTCAACGGGTGTATGAACAAGCAAGTTGTGTAAATGTGTTTTCAGACCTTATAGTTGCAACCGATGATAATCGTATTCTCACTACCGTTCTTGATTTTGGAGGGAAAGCTGTTATGACATCTGATATACATAAATCAGGGACAGAAAGATGTGCGGAAGTATATCGTAATTTGATAAATGCATATCCCGTTGATGATACCGTAATTGTGAATATACAAGGGGATGAGCCATTTTTGCAAGCGCAACAAATTGAAGAACTGATAGCCTGTTTTGATGATAATAGTATTCGGATTGCTACGCTGATACAAAAAATTGATGACGAAGAATCTCTCATTAATCCGAATGTAGTTAAAGTTATTGTTTCCACATCAATGAACGCCATCTATTTTAGTCGTTATCCGATTCCTTATCAACAAAAAAAAGTATCCGGACAACATGTTTTCTTTAAACATATAGGGATGTACGCATTCAAAGGAGATACATTGCTTTCTGTGGTTGCATTGGAGCCTTCGTCTTTAGAATTGGCAGAAAATTTGGAGCAGTTACGGTGGATAGAAAATGATATTCCGATAAAAACATATATTACTCGCTTTCAATCAAGTATTTCTATTGACACTCCAGATGATTTAAAAAAGGCAAATTTACAGTATTAACAATAAACGAATATGCTATGGATAATATAATTAAAGAATATTTACTGAAGTATAATAAAGTATTAATTAATGGATTAGGTTATTTTGAAGTGGTTTATAAATCAGCGGAAATACATCCTATACTTCATAGCTTTGACCCTCCCGGAAAGTATGTTTCTTTTTCCAAAAACGAAAAAGAATATTCTGATGATTTTATAAAATTTGTAGCTAATAAAAGTAATATAGAATTTTCACTTGCTGAGGCAAATATTAAAGACTGGATAAAACAGTTGAAAGAAAATATGAAAAAAGACAAAACATATTCTCTCGGTAGTTTAGGGTCTTTTTCATTCGATGCTATCGGAAATATGGTTTTTATTCCCTCTTTAGATACCGATATTTCTCCCGAATCCTATGGCTTGGAATCTTTTACTTTTATGCCTACCGGCATAACTCCAAAGGAAGAACCCGATGTGATTCCTACTCCAAAAACATATCGGGTAAATAAAAAGAAATCACGTGTTCAAGTTTTCTTCTCCGTGATTTTAATGCTGTTATTTATGGGCGTTATTGCTATCGGAATAGTTGCCATTGTTTATCCAACGCAGTTTGTTGAAGCAAAAGATGAAGCGCTTATTCAAATAAGTCAATGGTTTACATCTGATGTAAGTCATGATTCCATTGAAGTAGCGGATGAAAATGAATTCGTTATTCATCCAAAAGAAGAAAGCTATATTGAAAAAACAACCACTTATATTTCCGATACGATTTATACAAGTCATATCAGCGATATTGTTGTTGAGACGCAAGATGAAGCTGCGCCTGTGTCTTCTGTTCCCTTATCGGGAAATGAGTATATAGTCTTAGGCAGTTTTCAAAGTCAAGAAAATGCGAAGGCTTTTTTAGAAAAAATTAAAAATCAATATCCCGATGCTATTGAATTGGGGAAAGGGAAAACATCTGACTTATGGATGATAGGATTAGGACCGTATGAGCATGCGTATGCACAACAATTACTCAAAGAGAAGAAAATAAATGGATGGATATTAAAAAAATAGGATAGAAATTTTTTATGACAAATATCATTACATTTACTACCGATTGGGGATCTTCGGATAATTACAGTGCGATTTTTAAAGCACATATATTAAGAGAAATGCGCGATGCCATGCTATGCGATATTTCACATGATGTAGGGAAATTTAATATAACAACAGGTATTTATCTGTTGAAATCAACTTATCATTATTTCCCCGAAGGTACTATACATGTGTTTGATGTCGATTTTTTAAATCCGCAGCAGGAGCTTGCCTATCAATTATTAAAGAAAAATAAACTACAGGAACCATTGAATTTTAGAGATTATTTGGCAGTCAAATATAAAGGACATTATTTCCTGGCAATCAATAATGGTGTTTTCTCAATATTATGTGAGCAAGTGAATGAAATTGAAGAAATCGTTAAATTAAAAAGAGCAGAGGAATATTCCAACTTCAAAACATTTAATGCTATTCGATATTTTGTTCGTCCTGTTATTGCTTTAGCTAAACAAAACCGTTCCCTTTCCGAATTGGGAGAAACTTATTCACCGGATAAGATTGAAACAATCAAACTTATGCAACCTTTAATTAAAATGTCCGAAGAATTAGGAGATGTGATAGAGTTTGGCGTTAAACATATTGATAGTTACGGAAATATTATAACGGATTTGCATCGTGATACGTTTGCCAAAATCGCCAAAGGCAGAGATAAGGTTTCTATCTATATTAAAGGAATGGGCAAATATACTGTGAGAATAGCAAATACTTATTCTGATGTACCAAAGAATTCTTCAATGATTGCTATTTTTAATCTTGCCGGTTATTTAGAAATTGCAAGTAAATATTGCGGCATTGCCTTTCTTTTAGATTTGAAAATTTCCAATGTATATGACCATAGATTCACCTTGAGTTTTATTGATCATTTGGAATAATAATTAAGATATTAAAATTAAAAAAAAATTATAAAAATGATTGACCAAATTAAAGAGCTATTTCTAAAATATATAGCTATTGATACGCAGTCGGATTCAAACTCGACAAGTTTTCCAAGTACTGAAAAGCAGAAACATTTATCAACACGTTTACTAGATGAATTAAAAGCGATGGGAATAGCGAATGCCGGTATGGATGAGTATGGATATGTAATGGCGAGTATCGCCTCCAATACAACAAAAAATATTCCTTCCGTAGGCTTTATTGCTCATGTTGATACGGCTCCCGATGCTGATGGGGCATGTAAAAATCCTCAAATTATTACCAATTATCAAGGGAATGATATAATCTTAGATGCATCAAAAAATGTAAGTTTAAGTGTTAAAGACTTTCCTGAACTATTGAAATATAAAGGCCAAACGATTATATGTACGGATGGAACAACCTTATTAGGTGCTGATGATAAAGCAGGCATAGCAGAGATTATGACAGCGATAAAATATATAATGCAACATCCGGAGATCGAGCATGGTAAAATTTGCATTGGTTTTACTCCCGATGAAGAAATAGGTCGTGGTGTTGATTATTTTGATGTAAAGAAATTTAATGCCGATTATGCCTATACCTTGGATGGAGGTGAAATTGGTGAATTAGAATATGAGAATTTTAATGCGGCAGAAGCGAAAATTTTTATTCAAGGAAGAAATATTCATCCGGGCTACGCAAAAGATAAAATGATAAATTCTCAATTGATAGCCATGGAATTGAATGCTATGCTTCCTGCCGGTCAAAAGCCGGAATTTACTACCGGCTATGAAGGTTTCTTTTTACTGATAGCCACATCAGGTTCTGTAGAAGAGACGTCCTTACAATACATAATCAGAGACCACGATAAAGAAAAATTTGAGCAAAAGAAAATGCTTATATTGAATATTTGTGAATTTCTGAATAAGAAATATGGGGCAAATACAGTCCAATGTACATTGAAGGACCAATATTATAATATGAGGCAAAAGATTGAAGATGTAATGTTCGTTGTTGATATAGCCAAAAAAGCCATGTTGAAAGCCGGAGTTACCCCTTTGATTGTCCCAATCAGGGGAGGAACCGATGGTGCCAGATTGTCATATATGGGATTGCCTTGTCCAAATATTTTCGCCGGCGGACATAATTTTCATGGTAAACATGAATTCGTTGTACTGGAATCTATGCAAAAAGCAACGGAAGTAATTATCAATATTGTAAAAGAATTTGCTGCCTTTGAAAAATCATAATCTTTTTGATTAATACGAAATCTGTTTAAAAATCATTAATTGTCGGAGCAAATGAGGTTTGACTTTCATTTAATGTATGTTAAATAGATTTTTGATTTATAAAATTTAATACCTTTGCTCAGGTTTTTAATGTATGTTTTTTTGAATAAAATATAATATAAAATATAGATAGATAATTAGATAAAATAATTTTATTGAAATGAAAAGAATAGGTATATTAGGTGCAGGAATGGTTTCTATGCCAATCATTCGATATTTATTGGATAAAAAGTATGAGGTTAGTATTGCAAGTGACGATTTAAAGAGAGTAGAAAAAGAGGTATCTAAATATCCGAACGGACATCTTGTTATCCTTAATGTTAATAATGAGGCAGCATTAAGCAATTATATTAAAGAACACGACATCATCGTGAGCTTATTACCCTATGTGTTTCATACCATCGTTGCGAAAGAATGTGTAAAACAGGCTAAGCATATGGTAACCACATCGTATGTGAAGCCTGAAATGCAAGCTTTGGATGCGGAAGCCCGAAAAATGGGGATAGCTATTCTTAACGAAATGGGCTTAGATCCGGGGATTGACCATATGTCGGCTATGCGGATAATTGATCGTATTCATGCTGAAGGGGGTAAAGTAGAGGAGTTCTACTCTTTATGCGGTGCATTGCCTGCTCCGGAATGTTCACACGATAATCCTTTTAGGTATAAATTTTCCTGGAGTCCGAAAGGTGTTGTTCTCGCAGGGAATAATAATGCAATTTATAAAAAACAAGGCAAAATTATGGAAACACCTACTGAAAATTTGTTTAAAGATGTCTTTACAATAGATTTTCCCGGGTTGGAAACATTGGATGTTTATCCTAACAGAGATTCTTTATCGTATATAGATATTTATAACATACCCGAGACAAAAACCATGTTTAGGGGTACACTGCGTTACAATGGCTGGTGTGAAAGTTTAGATGTTCTCAAACAACTGGGACTGACACTTCCTGTTGAAGAAAACATGACAGGCATGACGTATAGCGATTATTTAGCTTCTAAAATCAATGTCAAAAATACAAAAGGAATCAAACAACAATTGGCAGATTATTTACATATTGATATCCATGCTCCGGCTATGCAAGCACTCGACTTCTTGGGTTATTTTTCCGATAAAGCCATGCATCGCACCAAGGATTCAGCCTATGAACTTACATCAGATTTAATGATTGAACGCATGATGCTTGATCCGGCAGAAAAAGACATGATAGTGATGCAACATAATTTTGTTGCTTCTTACTCCGACGGTAAAAGAGAAATGATAGTTTCTCGCTTATTGGATTATGGTATACCCAATGGAGATACTTCCATTGCCCGATCGGTAGCTTTACCTGCTGCTATTGCAGTAGATATGTTAGCACAAGGAAAACTTACCGTTACAGGCGTGCACCGTCCATTAATTCCGGAGATTTATAATACAATATTAGATCAATTGGCTACGTTAGGAATTCAAATGCACGAACAATTCGGATTAGATGAAAAATTTATGATAGACAGATAATTAAAAACATTACCTTAAGGAATTTTATGTTATCACAAAGACAAGAGCTAAAGTTAACACAAAAATTATCGCCACGGCAGATCTTATTAATGAAATTGTTGCAGATTCCAACAGTTTCATTAGAACAACGTATTAAACAAGAATTGGAAGAAAATCCTGCTTTGGAATCGGATGATTTTGATGATACTTCTTCAACGGAAACACGTGATAGCAGTGATGATACCATGGATGATGTTTCTGCTAAAGACCCGGAAGACGCCCCGTATGATACCATGCAAGATTTAGATGACTATTTCTCAGACGATTACGATGATGATGTTCGAGGATATAGAGGAAATGCAGGGAAGGATAACTCCGACGATGTCATGAAAGAAATACCGTTTGTCTCCCGTTTAAGCTTTCAAGAGAGTTTGTTAGACCAATTGGGAATGTTTGAGTTAACAGAGGAAGATTTATTGATAGCTCAATATATCATTGGTAATATTGATGAAACAGGCTATTTGCAACGTCCTGCGAAAGATATGGTGAATGATTTGCTTTTCAATATGCGAATTGTTACCACAAAAGAAAAGGTACAGCAATTAATCAATGAAGTGATTCATTCGTTAGATCCAGCCGGAGTAGGGGCTTTTAATTTACAAGAATGTTTGTTGTTGCAATTACAAAGAAAGCAAGAAACACCCGAAGTTTTATTGGCTATTAAAATCATTAAAGATTATTTTAATGAGTTTACCAAAAAACATTATGAGAAAATAATGCAACGTTTGCATTGCTCTCCCAAAGAGCTGGAGGATGCTTTCGATGTTTTATTGAAATTAGATCCAAAACCCGGATACATATCTAATGATATTCAAAGAGAAGCAGCCTATATTTCTCCTGATTTTATAGTTTCTCTCAATGAAAAAGACGGCACTTTACATTTAACCTTGCCCAATTATAATAT
>JAGOKS010000023.1 GCA_017994425.1 Bacteroidales bacterium
GCTCTTTTAATAATTCTAACACAACTTTTGTCTTAAAAACTGATGTAAACTTTCTTCTTGATTTTTTCATATTTTGACAGATTTTAACGTTTATTTTACGATGTTTTTTTTGTTAAGGTTACTGTCCCCACTTTATATCCCAGGCACGCATTTTTGGAAGGATTTTACCTCTTCACAAAAAGGTCGAGAGTGCCGAAAGGTTTTTAAATATCATTGTAGGGACATGGCATACCATGTCTGTATTTCATTACAATTTTGAACATTTGTTTACATATAATGAATATATCTCTTTGCGTTTTTTGCGTAGCATTTTTGCGCTCTTTGCGGTTAAAAAACACAAGGCTATCTGAGGATAATTACCATGCATGATTCTTGTCATTTGCACGCATGGTTTTTGTTGTTACCACGCATGCTAATTCAAATCGGAGAATACAAAAAGCAATTCTTAATTTTTAATTGATTTCGAGACTCGGCACACGCGACATCTTTTTTACCACAGAGAACGCAGAAAATTTCGCCTACAGATTTTCACGAATAAAAAAAAAGACTATTTTTGCAGATAGTTAAGCAACCCATAAAAAAAAGATAGCTATGATAGAAAAAATAGTTGAATTATCGAAGAGCAATGAAAAGACGATTGAGAAAGTAATCTTTGATGAAAACCTGCATTACCTGCATATGATATTTAACAAAGAGGAAGGATTGCCGGAACATTATTCCAACTCAACGGTTTACATGACCGTTATCAAAGGAACGCTTTCTATAGGACTCAATGAGCAAGACATCCATGTCTATAAAGAAGGTAGTTTATTGAAGATACCTGTCAACACCAAAATGAACGTACGCAATCTATCTGATGAGCGCTTAGAGCTTATCGTAGTGAAAGCCCCTGCCCCTTTACAATAAGAAGCGGCAAGCAGCTTATCGGGAACTGCCATCTCCCACTTTTCCGCCGGCATAACAATATATACAGCCGTGTCGGCAGCTATTGTAGGCACTAATATCTTTGGAAGTAATACAGCGACAGGCTTTACGTTGCCCTTTATCGTTGGGGCACTTCCCCCTCTCCCATTCACCCTTGGCATTTTTAACAGCACCCACATAGTGCATTAATGCTTCATCATGAGCAAAATAACGTATCATTAATGCATCGTCTATGCATCGGTTGTGTTGTATGCCATAGCCCTCTAAGTCTATGCTTTCGGCACAACTTGCCAATGCATACTTCCATACTCGGTTTAACTCTTGTAAGCCTGCGGCGAAATTATACATGTCTGTTTCGGTAAAATTGCGATAAGCAACTCTATGAGCGTGTAAATTACGTTTTACTTTGCTGTAATTATCGATATCGGCAAAGCTAAACACAAGTTTCTCGGTAAAGCCGTGCAAACAATCCCCTATTGTTTTGATTTTCTCCAACAACAGCTCTACCGGTGTCGAGGGACTTAAGATAAGAGGGTCGAAACGCCATATTACTTTCCCGTAACCCCATTGCTCCACAGCGTTTTTAAAGGTTTCTATCCGTTCTTCCAAGGGGGGCAAGCCGGGTTCCCAACCTTGGCGGCGATAGTCGTTGAGAGTAAACTGAAGATAGGAATGGATTCCTAAACTTTGCAAGACATGTAAATAAGGAAGTAAAGGTTTTGGATTTTTAGACCAAAAAACAATCATACGTGTGTTTTTGTAAGAAATATAACTTTTCTTCCCGTTGAAAGGATTGGTCCAAAGAGAATAGCCGATTTGTAAACGTTCGATAAACCATTCCGGGAAAAAAGCCGGAATATCGCCGGCTCTGCCGGCAGAAACGATGAGGGGCTCAAAAGCCTCTGCCACACTGCCGTCTTCTAAGACTACTATTCCTTTCCGTATCATGGGACAAAAGTACAATTATTAATGGCATAAACCAAAACACCGCCCCCAAAGAATTTGTAAAAAACACGGGCGTTTATTGATGCCTACCTATTAATGATGTAGTGAATTAGTGTATCTTTGCATTACCGCAAACGAAGCATAAGAACACTAAAAAGCATTTGATTTTGAAGAATTTACTAGAAGGATTAAACAGCGAACAACAAAAAGCGGTAGAGAATATAGAAGGAGCTATGATGGTCATTGCCGGCGCCGGTTCGGGGAAGACACGCGTACTCACCTATCGCATTGCGTATATGATATCACAAGGCATCAACCCTTTTGATATATTGAGCTTGACATTTACCAACAAAGCTGCCGCAGAAATGAAAGAACGCATCATCGATTTACTCGGCAATACCATGGGTCGCAATGTGTGGATGGGTACTTTTCACTCTATTTTCAGTCGCATATTACACATTGAATCGGAATACGTCGGCTTTTCGAAAAACTTTACCGTCTACAATCAAGACGACAGTAAGAATTTGGTTAAAACCATTATCAAAGAGAAAAACTTAGACGACAAACACTATCGTCCGAGTTCGGTACTGGCAAGCATTTCCAATGCCAAAGCCAATTTACTTTCTCCCGAAGAATACAATGCCAATGCGCTGATAGAATCCGATAACCGCGCCAAACAAATGGATATGCTCGGCAGCATTTACACGGCTTATAACCAACGACTCAAACGTACGGATGCCATGGATTTCGACGATTTGCTTTTTAATATGTATATCCTTCTCCGCGATTTTCCGGAAATGCTGTACAAATACCAGCACAAATTCAAATACATCTTGGTGGATGAATACCAGGACACGAACTATGTGCAATATCAAATTGTCAAGAAATTAGCAGCCCTGCGGGAAAACATTTGCGTCGTCGGCGATGATGCACAAAGTATTTATGCTTTCCGGGGTGCCAACATTCAAAACATCCTCAATTTCAAAGAAGACTATCCCGATTATAAGCTGTTTAAATTGGAACAAAACTACCGTTCCACCCAGACTATTTTGCACGCTGCCAATGCGGTTATTAAGAACAACGAACAGCAGATACCTAAAAAAATATGGACTGCTAACAAGGAAGGCGAAAAAATCAAACTCATAGAGGCAAGCAACGAAAGCGATGAAGCCATGAAAGTGGTTGAATCCATTATCGCCAACAAACAAAAACACGAACTCAGTTACAATGATTTTACCATTTTGTACCGTACCAATGCCCAATCCCGTCCGTTTGAAGAATGTTTGGTACGCAAGGGATTGCCCTACCGTATTTTCGGAGGAAAATCGTTTTACCAACGCAAAGAAATCAAAGATGTACTTGCCTATTTCCGCTTAACCGTCAACCACAAAGACGATGAAGCCCTCCGCCGTACCATCAACTACCCCCAACGAGGAATAGGATTGACAACGATGGAAAAAATTATGGCTGCTGCCAACGATAACAATTGTTCCCTTTGGGAAATCATTTCCCAAGCGGAGGTATACAGTCAGTTGTTAAACCAAGGCACCTGGAAGAAAATAGAAGACTATGTAAATAAAATAAAAAGCTATCGTTTGCTGCTTGCTACGCAAAATGCGTTTGAATTAGGAGCACACATTGCGCACACCAGTGGCATAGTACAAGATTTAAGAGCCAATACCGAAGAAATAGAACGTTATGAAAATTTGGGTGAATTATTCAATGCCATGAAAGACTTCACCGAAAGGGTTCCCGAAAACACCATCGATATGGAAACCGGTGAAGACCTAAGCAATTATTTCCCTTCCCTGGATCGCTTTTTAAACGAAGTGGCTCTCCTTACCGATGCCGACGAAGAAGATAAAACAAATACCGACAAAATCAAGCTGATGACCATCCACGCTGCCAAAGGATTGGAATTTCCCTACGTGTTTATCGTTGGCTTAGAAGACAATTTATTCCCATCCTATATGGTAAGTACAGCTTCCGAAATGGAAGAAGAACGCCGTTTGTTTTACGTTGCCATTACCCGCACCAAACAATGTTTAACACTTTCTTATGCACAATGTCGTTTTATGTTCGGGAATATAAACTTCTGTCGCCCGAGTTCTTTTCTCTATGAAATAGATAAGCAATGGATAGAACAATGCAATCAATTCTATCCAAATCGCTCCTATCAAGAACCCATGAGCATTCACAAACCCAAACCAATTCAGACACAGAAAATTCTTTCAAAACCAATCCTACAAAAAACACCAAACCCACAGCCTAATCCTTCCAAGGAAAACTTGCAATTAGGAGAAGAAATTTCACACATTCACCAATTACAGGTAGGCATGAAGATATTTCATGAAAAGTTCGGCATCGGACAGGTGGAAGAACTGATTGACGATAAAATTAACAGCAAGACTATCATTGCTTTTGAACAATACGGCATTAAGACCATGTTGCTACGCTTTGCTAAATTAAAACCGCTGCTCTAAATGATATGGACGTAAACATTGTAATCGTATTAATCCTTTCCGGCTTGCTTGTCGGATTTATCAATACCTTAGCCGGTGGAGGGACGATTATTTCCATCACGGTGTTTATGACCTTAGGCTTACCTCCTCTTGTTGCCAATGGCACCAATCGCATTGCAATCTTTCTACAAACCTTAACAGCCGTAATCAATTATCAGCGAAATAAAATTTTAGACATTCGCAAATCCTTAAAATTCGCACTTCCTGTCGTCTTAGGTTCTATTATCGGAAGTAACCTAGCCATTTCCATCGATGAACGCATTTTTAATTACTTCTTAGTAGGTATCCTTTTATTCATGACCGGCTTAATTATTATCAAACCTAAGTTGTGGTTAACAGACAATCCGGATAAGATTGTACGTCCGATGACCTTCCTACCATGGATGATTTATTTTATCATTGGTATTTACGGCGGATTTATACACGTAGGCATCGGCTACTTTCTTATTGCAGCCATCGTTCTCTTGGGTGGATACAACTTATTACATGCCAATGCTATTAAAAATCTTATCGTTTTCTTATACATCCCTTTTTCATTAATACCTTTTATATTAAACGGAGCAATTCGGTATGATTACGGGCTTATTCATGCCATAGGAAATGTAATCGGTGCCTATTTAGCCTCACAATGGGCGTCAAAATTTGGAAGTAAATTCATCCGTTACATTTTGATTTTCCTATTACTGATTTCTTGTTTTCAGATTTTCAGGATTTTTAAAATTACAGACCTTATAGTAACCTTTCTTAAATAAATTTAAAAAAAAAGCTTTTTTAAACGGATTGATATATGTTTTTTTTTTATTTTTGCAATACTTTTTATATACATACACATTATAGTTAATTTTCAACTTTATTATTTTTTCAAAACTAAATGTAAAAATTATGATAAATATCTTTACTAAAAACAATACTTTATTCCTCTTACTGTTCTTTATATGCTTAGCTAGCAATGCTATAAATATTAACAAACAGAATGATAATATACCCGTTACCCTGCTTCAAAAAAACAAGCTATCTGCTAACCATACATTAACAAATAGTTATAACAATGATTTCTTAGATTTCAATATTCAGACGGCAGGCTCCTCAAGTTCAGACAATGTTTCAAATCGCATTGCCGTCAAACTCAACGCACTTATTTTTTCCGGCACCGTCAGCCCGGCATTTGAATATAAATTATCATACAATTTTTCTTTGCACGCACAATTGATAGGCGTACATCAACCCAAAGGCTTTTTAGGTACAGATAAACCCCTTAGTTTGTTTGCCTTTACTTTTGAACCCCGTTATTACCCTATGGGAACGTTTAAGGGAATATTTTTTGGATTGAATGTAGGAGTTAGTGCGTTTAATATGGCCAGATCCATCATTATCAATAACTGGAAAGAACCTTTTGACTTTGTTTACCATAAAGGGTGGAATGTTATGGGCGGTATTTCCTTGGGATGGTCTTTCCCTATAGGTGATAATTTTGGCATAGAACCTTTTATCACTACAGGATGCACCTACTCTACCTGGGATAATTATTTCAACGATGAAATAGTTACCGAGAACAAAAAAACAAGATTAGACTATGTCTATGCTTACAATGGAGGCTTAAATATTGTGTATCGATTTGGCTCTTCTCCCTACTCTAAAATGTCGACCGGATTTAAACGGTATAAGGGATATAGATATAATAGGCCTATTTATCGTAAATACGATAAAATTTATAACCGTTAATATATATTTCAATCTTCATCACCTTTCAAAAAGTCTGCTTATTTTATGCATAAAAAGGAGATAGTCTCTATTTTCTTTATTATTTAATAACAACGCAAGTAACATACAAAAAAAGTATACTTTTGCAAATATGTAAACAGCCGTGTATCAACATGCCTTAACGGCTTAGCTTTTAAGGTTTATAAGACTGTAGAACATGTAATTAAAAAATATGATTTATTAACAAATTAAAGTTTATAAAAAATAAATTATTCACGTTGGAAAATATTTTATATCATTAATTTTGCAGAAAGTTAAACATTTAATGTAATTTTACGTATATAAACACTGTTTTAGGGCAACAACATTTATTAAAAAAAAATATATATATTAATATCAACATATGAAAACGTCAAAAATAATAAGCTTTTTTATCATTTGCTCACTCTTAATTTTCCTCACCAATTGTGGAGTAAAAAAGATGGTAAAGAAACAAAATGACATTACTTATCAGGTAGTTCCGACAACACCTGAGTCTCGAGGCGGAAAAACGACTCTACAAATTCAAAGCACTTTTCCGGAAAAGTATTTCAATAAAAAAGCAAGTTTAACAACGATTCCTGCATTAAAAAATTCGGTAGGAGATACTTTACCGTTAACACCCATTGATTTTCAAGGGGAGAAAGCAGACAGCAAAGGACAGATTGTGAATTATAAAACAGGAGGAACCTATTCTTTCATACAAAGCATTCCTTATAATCCGGCTTTTCAGAAAAGTGTAGTTGTAGTAAACTCCACAGCAAAGAAAAATAAAAAAGTAGCCGCTTTGGATGAAAGAGAATTAGGCGAACTTACCATTGACACTAAAAGAGAAGATATTGACCCAAAACCCATATACAAATCTTCTTCTACTACAGAGAATGAACCCAATTATTTCTTTGCCAATCACAACTATATTCCGAATAAGCCGATCGAAAAATCAGCTTATATCTATTTTGAATTGAATCGTGATAATTTAAATTGGCAAGTACCCTTAAATAAAGTAGATGCAAACAAACAAAATCTGACAGCGCTTTTCCCTTTTATTTTCGAATATGATTCTATACAATCGATTGTTATCGATGGATGGGCATCTCCCGAAGGTGAATTGAAAAGAAATGAACAACTATCCAGCAATCGTTCCCAAACCGGAAAAAAATGGTTTGAAAACGAATTTAATAAATACATTCGTGAAAAATCCAAAAACGAAAAAAGCGATATAAATACCTTAAAGAAAAACATATCATATTCCCTTAAGGACAATGGTGAAGATTGGGATGGATTTATTGAAGCCGTTAAAAATTCTTCCATTAAAGAAAAAAGTCAGATTGTAAATGTTATTCAATCTCAGAGTAACATGGGACAACGCGAACAACAAATCAGAAATATGATTGCTATTTATGACGAAATAGACAATAACATTCTACCGAGTTTACGCCGTGCAAGAATAAAAGTAATATGTCTGGAAAATTTAAAAACAGACGAGCAAATTGCCAAACTTGCCATTACGTCTCCGGATTCATTATCAAACGATGAATTACTCTTTGCTGCTTCTTTAACGGAAGACATACAAACTAAAAGTGAAATTTTTGGAAATGCCATCAAATTATATCCTGAAGATTTTAGAGCCTATAATGACTTAGCCTGTATCAAAGCTTCAGAAGGCAAAAAAGAAGAAGCAAAAACATTGCTTGAAAAATCAAATGCATTAAATCCTAATAGCGATGTCGTTTTGAATAATTTAGGCATATTGTCTTATCAAAACAAAGATTATGAAGCAGCTGAAAAATATTTCACTGCTTCTCAAGATGCAGGGTTAGATCAAAAGAAAAACTTATTCTTGGTAAAAGACACTATTTTAGTAACCTCCATGAAAACCTACCCTACTGATGAACCTACTAAGAAATCAGGTAAAAAAGCAGATGGAGAAATAACTATGGCCGTAAAATTAAATGCATTGATTGCAACAGGAGTGTTAAATCCGGCTTTTGAATATAAATTATCGAAACATTTCTCTTTACAATTTGCTCCTGTCGGCACCTACTGGCCGAACGGATTCTTAGGTACTAATAAACCCATCAGTTTACTTATGGGTTTCCTGGAAGCCAAATATTATCCTAAAGAAGTGTTCAAAGGTTTCTTTGTTGGAATACATGCCGGTTTCGGGATGTATAATATGGCAAGAGCTATCATCCCAAATCATTGGGCAGAACCCTATAATAACGTCATGCATAAAGGGTGGAATTTCATGACAGGATTAACCTTAGGATGGACCTTCCCCATTAAAGAACATTGGGCTATTGAACCATTTATCAATCCGGGATATACCTATGCTAAATATGATAATTTTGTAAATGGCGTTTTAGTCGCTCCGGATCATGCAAGAGGAGATGGGGTAAATGGCTTTATGTTTGCCAATACAGGCGGTGTTTACATCATCTATAAATTCTAAAGAATTATTCAAATAAAAAAAAGGACGTTTCGATGAAATGTCCTTTTTTTGTGTATTTATTTCCTTTTTATTTTGCTACTTTATTTTCAATCCACTTACGAGCTTGAATAAAGGCATGCATCCAAGGAGTAATGGCATCCATTTTTCTGTCAGCAGGATAATGAGCCCATTGCCAAGGGAAAACAGCTCTTTCCAAATGCGGCATCATGGCTAAATGTCTACCGTCTTCACTGCAAATAGCGGCAGCATCATACTTGGAACCATTCGGATTACCGGGGTAAGAAGCGTAGGTGTATTTCATGGGAATACTATAGTTTTCTTCTGCATACGGGAAATGAAATTTGCCTTCACCATGAGCAATCCAGATTCCCAAACTACTATTTTCCAATCCCGATAACATGACTGCATTCGTCGGTAAGATATTTACATTTACAAATCCCGATTCAAATTTGTGGGTATCATTATGCTTCATTTGGGGCGATTCTTTATGGGAAGGATATAATAATCCCAATTCTACCATCAATTGACAGCCATTACAAACGCCTAAACTCAGCGTATTATCTCTTTCGTAAAAGTCTTTCAATACTTTATTTGCTTTTGCATTATAAATAAAAGCCCCTGCCCATCCTTTAGCAGATCCCAAGACATCGGAATTGGCAAAACCTCCCGGAAAAACCAAGAAGGAAATATCTTTCAAATCTTCTCTACCCTCAATCAAATCGCTAATATGAACATCTTTCACATTAAATCCGGCCTTATATAAAGCATAGGCCATTTCTCTATCCCCATTCGTACCTTGTTCGCGAAGAATGGCTGCATTTGCTTTCCGATTACACGTATCCATTTCACCGGTAAACAAATAAGGAAAAGTAAAATGTAATACATTCTTTTTAATGGAATCGAATCGTTCTTTGGCTTTATCTTCTCCACTCTGCTTACAATCCAACAGATAAGACGTTTCAAACCATACATTCCTATAATAATCTATATCAAAGGTATAGGTTTTGCTGTTATGTATCAATCTCACCTCTTGCGTATCCTCCGTTGACACCTTAGCTATTTTAGTGAAAGCTATACCAAGTTCTCGCAAACGATTGAATACTTCTTTGTTATTTTCAAGCTGAATCAAAACACCGGGATTTTCAGCAAAGAGAATCTTTTCAATAGTTGATTCAGAAAACATAGACAAATCTACATCCAAACTGATATTGGTTTCAGCAAAACACATTTCCAACAAAGCAGTTATCATTCCACCGGCAGAAATATCATGACCCGCTAAGATTTTTTCTTCTCTGATTAGTTGTTGAATACCATTAAAAGCTTTTTTAAAATAAGCACTATCGTTTACCGTAGGCGTATCATTACCTAATGCATTGTTTATTTGAGCATAGCAACTTCCTCCCAATTTCAAAGAATCGGATGAAAAATCAACATACACAATAACGGTATCCTTATCGGTTTTAAGCACCGGGGTAATAATTTTCTTCACATCTTCTATTTCGGCTACGCCTGAAATAATAACAGTACCCGGTGCATACACTAGTTCCCCACCGGGATATTTTTGCGTCATTGACAAAGAATCTTTTCCTGTTGGAATATTGATTCCCAGAGCACAAGCGAAATCGCTTGCGGCTTCGACGGCTTTATATAAACGGGCATCCTCCCCTTTGTTTTTGCAGGGCCACATCCAATTGGCGCTTAAAGAGACTGCCTCTAATCCTCCTAGTAAAGGTGCCCAAACAATATTCGTTAAAGCTTCGGCTATCGAAAGTATGGAGCCATTTGCAGGATCTATCAAAGCAGGAATAGGAGCATGACCTATAGAAACGCCAATCCCTTTTTCTCCCTTAAAATCAATAGCTACAGCCCCTAAGTTACTCAATGGCAACTGCAAAGGACCACAACATTGTTGTCTTGCTACTTTACCGGTAACAGACCTATCGACTTTATTCGTCAACCAATCTTTGCAAGCAACCGATTCAAGGCGTAGTACTTTTTCTAAAATTATAGCTATATCCTCTTTTAATTCCGGAATATACATAAAACATTCTTTAACACTCTCGTCTTGTATGACTGTTTTAGGCGGATTGCCTAACATATCTTCTACCGCTAAATCAATAGGTTTGCTTCCCTTTTGAGAAAAGACCAGACGAAAATCCCCTGTTGTATTTCCTACGGCATACATAGGAGCACGCTCTCTTTTCGCTACAGACGATAATAGTTGAACATCCTTCGACTTAATGAGCAAACCCATACGTTCCTGAGACTCATTGCCGATAATTTCTTTTGCAGATAATGTATTATCTCCGATCGGTAATTTATCGATAGATACCTTTCCTCCGATATCTTCGAGAAGTTCAGATAAACAATTCAGATGTCCTCCGGCACCATGGTCGTGTAAAGAAACGATGGGATTTGTATCCGATTCTGCCATTGCACGAATAGCGTTATAGACACGTTTTTGCATTTCCGGATTCGATCGTTGAACTGCATTTAATTCAATAGAAGAAGAAAACTCACCCGTCGCTACCGAAGAAACGGCACCTCCTCCCATCCCAATTCTATAATTATCGCCGCCTAAGACCACAATAGTATCCCCTATTGCCGGCGTATTTTTCAAGGCATATTCTTTATTTGCATGACCAATACCACCTGCAAGCATGATGACTTTATCATATCCGTACTGTTTATTATTTTCAGTATGTTCGAACGTTAATAAAGAGCCGTTGATAAGCGGTTGACCAAATTTATTTCCAAAATCACTGGCACCGTTAGAAGCTTTGATTAATATTTTTTCCGGTGATTGATACAACCATTTACGTGGAACACTTGCTTTTTCCCAGCTTCTTTTATCATCTAAACGAGGATAGGAAGTCATATAGACTGCTGTTCCCGCCATAGGGAAACTCCCTATTCCTCCTGCTATACGATCGCGTATTTCACCTCCTGAACCTGTGGCCGCTCCGTTAAAGGGCTCTACAGTTGTTGGAAAATTATGGGTTTCTGCTTTGATAGAAATCACCGTTTCAATTTCCTTCGTTTCAAAATAATCGGGTTTATCCTGTGTTTTTGGTGCAAATTGCTCACAGGTCGGACCATTTACAAATGCCACATTATCTTTATAAGCAGACACCAATCTATTTCGATTTTGATTGGATGTTTTCTTAATTAACTGAAATAAAGAAGATGTTTTTTCTTGTCCATCAATAATATATGTGCCATTAAATATTTTATGTCTACAATGTTCCGAATTAACTTGTGAGAAGCCGAAAATCTCAGAATCAGTTAGTTTTCTATTTATTTTAAAGGATAAGTTTTCCAGATAGTTAATTTCTTCTTCATTTAAAGCCAATCCTTCTTCCAAGGTGTATTTTTCAATATCATCAATATACCGAATAGGCTCCGGTTGAATATCCACATGAAAAATATGTTGATCCGGATTTTGATATATTTGTTGTAACATAGGATCATAAACAGTTTTTGCATATGATATATCATCTATATCAGGCATAGGCGATGAAACATGGATTAACTCTTCGATACGCTTAATACCGCTTAGTCCCATATTTTGTGTTATTTCAACTGCATTAGTACTCCAGGGAGTTATCATTTCTCGACGAGGACCAATAAATACACCCTGAACCGTGTTATCGGATAATTGTTTTGCATTAGAAAACAACCATATTAGCTTTAAACTTTCTTCCGAATTAAAAAGTTTCTCTGTTTCTACAACAAAGACAGATTTGTTCTTTTGAAAATATACAATCATTTGATTTTATTCTTTATGGATAAAAGATTTGATATATGCAAAAATAGTAAAAATAAAAAATAAAAAGCGTTAATAACACTATATTAATAGAGAAAAAGAATCGATTTTATAGGAAAGCGGACAATACAGTGAAAGGCTATGAGTTAGTAATTATTAAAAAGTAATATCGTCTAGTTCCATAAAATGATCGTAATCGAACAAAGAGCTTATAGAGCTACTGGAAACCACACCATTGATTACTTTAGCGAACAATTTATCGGTTGATAGAACGGTTATTTTACTTGACGTTCGTTTCAATGGAATGGTATCGGTTGTAATCAACTCTTCTAAAGCTGAGGCTTCAATATTCTCATAGGCATTTCCTGATAATACGGGATGTACACACATAGCGCGTACACTTTTGGCACCTAATGATTTAATTGCATTGCTAGCTTTACAAATCGTTCCTGCCGTATCAATAATATCATCGACAATAAATACATTTTTATCTTTCACATCACCGATTATTTGCAAGGTTCCCACCTCATTGGGGCGAGGACGTTGTTTAAAGCCGATTGCCAAATCTGCCCCTAAATATTTTGCATATGTTGCGGCTCTACGTGTACCTCCGGTATCGGGAGAAGCCAAGCATAAATTATCTAATACACGGCTTTTCAGATAAGGTAAAAACAATCTGGAGGCATATATATTATCGACAGGGACATCAAAAAAACCTTGAATTTGGTCGGCATGTAAATCCATCGTAATAATACGATCAGCACCTGCTACTGTTAACAAATTAGCCACTAATTTAGCCCCTATGGGCACACGGGGTTTATCTTTTCTATCTTGACGTGCCACACCGAAATAAGGTATGACAGCAATAATTTTATGTGCCGATGCACGACGAGCAGCATCTATTAAATACAATAATTCTAAAAGATTTTCTGCAGGCGGAAAGGTAGACTGTATAATAAAAACATCACTGCCGCGTAAGTTATCACAAAATGCCGGTTGAAATTCTCCATCACTATAAACGCATACTTCTACATTTACCAGCTCCTGATTATATGCTTTTGCTATTCTTTCTGCAAGCGCTATACTCGCTCTCCCTGAGGCTATTTTGACTTTTAAGGACATTTTTTTTGTATTAAATTTTATTTTTCAAAAATAAATAAAAGTTTAATGATTATAACGTTTTTTTATTATTTTTTTTTAACAATTTTAAAGGAAACAAAACTAAACACATTATGTTGGTTTTTAAACATATAAAGAATAAGGCATGGCTTTGATATCAACAAAGGCGATGTATGATAAAAAGTATGACATAAAAAAAACGTTGCAATACACTTGCAACGTTTTTGTATGATGTAGATACAATCATTATTCTTCTGATTATTACTCTGTTGTTTTACTATTTTCTTCTTTTTCTTTCTTTTCTTCAAGCGGAGTCTTTTGTTCTTCCGTTTGTTTTTCATCAACTACATTTACGGAAGTTTCTACAACTTGGTTTTCTTCTTTTTCCACTTTTTTACTTCTGCTTCTACGTGTTGTTTTTGCTTTCGACTTTTTAGCTCCTTTACTTTGTGAGTAATTTTCATTATAGTCTACCAGCTCAATGATACACATTTCTGCACCATCACCGCTACGAAAACCTGTACGTAAAATGCGGGTATATCCACCCGGTCTATCTGCGATTTTTTGCGATATTTCTCTGAATAATTCAGTAACAGAATTTTTATCTCTTAAATAACTGAAAACAACTCTGCGTGAATGTGTCGTATCATTCTTAGCTTTGGTAAGAAGAGGCTCAACATATTTTTTTAATGCTTTTGCTTTAGCTACAGTTGTTGTTATTCTTTTATGAGAAATCAAGGATGTTGCCATATTAGACAACATAGCCTGTCGATGTACGCTTGTTCTACTTAAATGATTTACTTTTTTCCCGTGTCTCATATCTCTTTTCTATTAATCTTTTTCTAAATCTAATTTATACTTCGCGACATTCATTCCGAATTCCAATCCTCTTGATTTAACAAGTTCTTCCAATTCCGTTAAAGATTTTCTTCCAAAGTTTCTTAATTTTAACAAATCGGATTTATGAATTGCCACTAAATCACCCATTGTTTCAATATCGGCGGATTTCAAACAATTCAATGCTCTAACAGAAAGATCCATATCGATAAGCTTTTGTTTTAAAAGCTGACGAGTATGTAGGGATGATTCATCAAATTCTTCACTTAATGAAATTTCATCTACATTCATGGTTATTCTATCTTCAGAGAAAAGGATAAAATGATGAATTAATACTTTTGCTGCTTTTTTAAGAGCTTCTTTTGGATGAACGGAACCGTCGGTTGTTATTTCAAAAATCAATTTCTCGAAGTCTGTTTTTTGTTCAACGCGATAATTTTCAACTCTGTACATAACATTTTTAAGAGGAGTGTGTATAGAATCTATGGCGATAACACCGATTTCATTATGCAGTTGTCTATTTTCTTCAACAGTAACATAGCCACGACCTTTATCAATTGTTAATTCCATTTCCAATTTTACATTAGGTTCCATGGAACAAATATGGAGATCTTCGTTTAGCACTTGGAAGCTACTTAAAAATTTATTGATATCGCCGGCTTTAAATTCATTTTGTCCCATAATTGTAAAGCGGACTTTTTCATTCGTTTGATCTTCAATTTTGCTTTTTAAACGAATTTGTTTCATATTTAAAACAATATCCGTTACATCTTCCAATACGCCGGGTATTGTTGCAAACTCATGCAAAACACCTTCTATTCTCATGGAAGTAATTGCAAATCCTTCTAATGAAGACAACAACACTCTACGAAGAGCATTCCCGATTGTAACTCCGTAACCAGGTTCTAATGGACGAAATTCAAAGACGCCAAAGGAATCATTAGCTTCCAACATTATGACTTTATCCGGTTTTTGAAAAGGTATTGTAACCATTTTTTATATTTTTAATTTTATTTATAATTATCTTAACTATTATTTTGAGTACAATTCGATGATTAATTGTTCTTGAATATTTTCAGGAATCATATCTCTTGAAGGAATCATCATATATTTGCCGGACAAAGAATTTCCATCCCATTCTAACCATGGGTAACGACTTGCATTATGACGACTTAATGAATCTAATATTGATTCACTTGCTTTAGATTTTTCTCTAACACCTACAATATCTCCTGCTCTTAACGTAAAAGAAGGTATACTAACTACTTCACCGTTAACCACGATATGTTTATGAGAAACTAATTGGCGTGCGCCGGCTCTTGTAGGAGCAATTCCAAGACGATAAACGACATTGTCTAAACGAGATTCCAACAATTGCAACAATTCTTCACCGGTAATCCCTTTTTTAGAGGCAGCTTTAAGGAAAATATTTTTAAATTGTTTTTCCAATACGCCATAGGTATATTTAGCTTTTTGTTTTTCTTGTAATTGAATTCCGTATTCTGAAATTTTACCAGTACCTCTTTTCTTAGTAACACCATGTTGACCGGGAGGATAATTTTTCTTTTCCACATACTTATCGGGTCCATATATAGGATCTTTAAACTTTCTTGCTATTTTAGACTTTGGACCAATATATCTTGCCATAAATTTATAACTTTTTAATGATTTCTAATTATTAAACTCTTCTTCTTTTCGGAGGTCTGCATCCGTTATGAGGTAGAGGTGTTACATCAACAATTTCTGAAACTTCAATACCTGCAGCATTGATGGTTCTAACAGCGGATTCTCTACCGCCTCCTGGACCATTCACATACACTTTCACTTTGCGTAAACCTAAGTCATAGGCCACTTTAGAAGCATCTTGAGCTGCCATTTGGGCTGCATAAGGTGTGTTTTTCTTTGAACCTCTGAAACCCATCTTTCCGGCTGATGACCAGCAGATAGTCTGTCCAAAATTATTTGTTAAAGTAACAATAATATTATTAAACGATGCTTGTATAAATGCCTTCCCTATCGCATCCACTTTTACGATTCTTTTTCTCGTAACTTTCGTTGATTTTGCCATAAACGATTATTATTTTCTTAAAGTTTAATATCTAATTTCTATTTCGTTGCTTTTTTCTTATTGGCAACAACTTTTTTCCTTCCTTTACGTGTACGTGCATTGTTCTTTGTTGATTGTCCTCTTACAGGTAATCCGATACGGTGACGTATTCCACGATAACAGCCAATGTCCATTAATCGTTTAATGTTCATTTGTACTTCAGAACGCAACGCTCCTTCGATTTTAATCTCACCGACTAAACTTCTAATAGCATTTAAATCATCATCATCCCAATCTTGAACTTTTTTATCCAATGAAATATTGGCTTTCGTCAATATTTTTTGAGCAGTTGTTCTACCGATGCCGTAGATGTAGGTTAAACCGATTTCTCCTCTTTTATTTTTTGGTAAATCAATACCAGCAATTCTTGCCATATACTTCTATTTTATCAATCTTTTTATATATTTTATCCTTGTCTTTGTTTGAATTTAGGATTTTTTTTGTTAATCACATAAACAACCCCTTTACGTCGAACGATTTTGCAATCGTCTGATCTTTTCTTTACTGATGTCCTTACTTTCATGTTTATTTTATATTAATTAATTTTTATACCTAAATATGATTCTAGCTTTTGATAAGTCATAAATAGACATTTCCATTTTTACCTTATCTCCCGGTAAAATTTTTATATAGTGCATTCTCATTTTTCCGGAAATATGTGCTATTACCCGATGCCCGTTTTCTAGTTCGACTCGGAACATAGCATTTCCTAATGATTCTATCACTATTCCATCTTGTTCTATTGATGACTGTTTTGCCATTTATTTTTTATTTATAACTTCTTCTATATATTCGTACGTTGATAATATTTCTGTTCCTGTTTCTCTGATAGCAACCATATGTTCATAGTGCGCTGAGGGTTTTCCGTCGGCTGTTCGTGTTGTCCAACCATCTCTATCTATTCGTATATGTTTAACTCCTAAATTAATCATCGGTTCGATACAAAAAACCATCCCTTTTTTTAATTTATGTCCGCTTCCTTTATTCCCGTAGTTTGGGATATCCGGTTTTTCATGTAGATTTTCGCCGATGCCATGACCGATTAATTCTCTAACAACAGAATATCCGAATCCTTCTACATATGACTGAATAGCGTAACTAATATCTCCTACTCTATTCCCTTCCTTGGCTTGTTCTATTCCTATATATAGTGCTTGTTTCGTTCGTTTAGCTAAGTTTTGTATTTCTTCTGACACAATTCCAACTTCAAAGGTGTAGGCATAATCTGCATGAAATCCGTTTTTCTTTGCTCCACAATCAATAGCAACTATATCTCCTTCTTGTAATTCATAATTTCCGGGTATTCCATGTACAATGACGTCATTTACAGAAATACATAGTGTAGAGGGATATCCGTTATAACCTTTAAAAGAAGGAACAGCACCGTTGTCGCGGATAAATTCTTCGGCAACACTGTCCAGTACTTTACACATTATACCGGGTTGAATTAACTTTGCTACCTCAGCCAAGGTTTTTCCAACTATCAAAGAACTTTGTTTAATTATTTCTATTTCTTTTTCTGTCTTAAAATGTATCATTTTTCGACTTTATTCATACTCTTAAATAGGGAGTGCATTACGTCCTTTTATTCGTCCTGATTTTGTTAATCCATCATAATGTCTCATCAACAAATGACTTTCTATTTGTTGTAATGTATCTAAAACTACTCCGACCATAATCAACAACGAGGTTCCTCCAAAAAACTGTGCAAATTGTGAGTTAATTCCAAATAACCTGGCAAAAGCAGGCATTATTGCAATGAAAGCTAAAAAGATTGAACCGGGCAATGTAACCCTGGAAATAACATTATCAATGAATTCAACTGTTTTCTTTCCCGGTTTTATTCCTGGAATGAAACCTCCATTTTTCTTCATATCATCAGCTATTTGATTTGGATTAAATGTTATAGCAGTATAAAAATAAGTAAACAATATTATTAATACTGCAAAAATAAAATTATACCAAAAGCTTGAATTATTAGTAAGAGCACTTGCTAATGCACCCATGGTTTCATTATTGGACGCAAAACCAACCAATGTCAAAGGTAAAAACATAATTGCCTGAGCAAAAATAATTGGCATTACACCTGCCGCATTTACTTTAATAGGTAAATATTGTCTTTGACCTCCATATTGTTTATTGCCAACTATTCTCTTAGCATATTGTACCGGAACTTTACGAGTTCCTTGCACTAATAAGACAGAAATCAGTATGACAGCCACAAGTAATAATATTTCTATTAAGAAGGTTATTAATCCCCCGTTACCTGTTTCAGCTACTTTTGATACAAATTCAGCAGATAATGCAAAAGGTAATCGAGCTATAATACCAATCATAATTAAGAGTGAAATACCATTGCCTATCCCTTTGTCTGTAATTCTTTCACCCAGCCACATTATAAACAATGTACTAGATACCAATACAATGATTGATACTATTGTAAAAGACCAAGGTAGTCCGGCTCCGGCTAAAATTGGTTCACCTGTAAACGTATGAAAAACACCGGTACTTGTCCCTACTTGTGAAACTAAATTGGATAAATAAGCAGGAGCTTGCAAAGCAGTAACGGCAATAGTTAAAAATCTTGTTAACTGTGTTATTTTTTTGCGTCCACTTTCACCTTCTTTTTGTAGACGTTGGAAATAAGGCACAACTAAAGTCATTAATTGAATCACAATAGAAGCAGAAATATAAGGCATAATTCCCAAGGCAAAGATGGATGCATTGGAAAAAGCACCTCCTGAAAACATATCCAACAATCCCAACAAACCTTCTCTTGAACTAGAAGAAAACGAAGTTTGTGAAAGTGCTTGAACATCTACACCGGGTAATGCAATATAAGATCCGACTCTATATATTAATATAATACCTAAAGTGTAAAGAATTCTATTTCTTAACTCTTCAATATGATAAATGTTTTTAATTGTGGCTATGAATTTTTTCATCTTATAATTTTATTGCGGTTCCACCTTGTGCTTCTATTACTTGTATTGCTTTTTCAGAGAAAGCATGGGCTTTAACTTCTAATTTTGCTGTCAAGTTACCGTTTGCTAAAATTTTCACTAAATCTTTTTTAGATTTCAAACCATTCGCATACAATACATCCATATCAATGGTTGTCAATCCGGTTTTTTCATATAGGTATTGAAGTGTTGAAAGATTAATAGCATTATATTCCACACGGTTAATATTTTTAAATCCAGATTTCGGTACACGTCTGTATAAAGGCATTTGTCCACCTTCGAATCCGGCTTTTCTGGAATAACCTGAACGGGATTGAGCACCTTTATGACCTTTAGTAGAAGTTCCACCTTTACCTGATCCTTCACCTCTACCAATACGTTTCGTTCTTTTTGTTGAACCTTCTGCCGGTTTTAAATTATGTACATTCATATTCTTAAATCTTATATTTCAGATTATTATCTATATTTCTTCAATTTTTAACAAGTGTTTAACTTTATCTATCATCCCTAAAATTTGAGGTGTTGCTTCCACTTCTATAGGACGATTAAGTTTTTTGATACCCAGTGCAGTAATAGTTCTTTTTTGCACTTGAGCTCTATCTATTTGACTTTTAACTTGTGTAATTCTTAATTTTTTCATTATTATTTTAACTATTATCCGTTAAAAACTTTTGTTAACTCAATACCTCTTAACTGAGCTACAGTATAAGGATCTTTCATTTTTGACAATGCATCAATGGTTGCTTTAACGACACTATGCGGATTGGTAGATCCTTTAGATTTTGCTAACACATTTTTCACTCCTACACTTTCCAAGACGGCACGCATAGCACCACCGGCTATAACACCGGTACCGGGAGTTGCAGGTTTAATTAATACCAGTGCACCGCTATATTTTCCTTCTTGAGCATGAGGTACCGTTCCTTTCAATACCGGAACTTTAATCAAATGTTTTTTAGCATCTTCTATTCCTTTTTGAATAGCAATATTAACCTCTTTCGCTTTACCTAATCCATAACCTACAATACCATTTTCGTTACCGATAACGACAATAGCAGAAAAACTAAACGTTCGTCCACCTTTGGTTACTTTTGTTACTCGCTGTACACTTACCAGCCTATCTTTAAATTCAATTTCGCTTGTCTTTACTCTTTTTATTGTTGACATAAACCTAATTTAGAATATTAAACCTTCTTCTCTTGCTGCTTCCGCTAATGATTTCACTCTACCATGATACAAATAGCCATTTCTATCAAAAACAACTTTCGTTATACCTGCCTCTTTTGCTTTTAGAGCTAACTCTTTTCCAACCAATTTAGCCTTTTCTATCTTTGTAACTTTTTGCGAATCTATCGAACTTATTGCTGATGATGCTGCGACAATAGTTGTGCCTGCTTTATCATTAATAAGTTGTGCATATATCTGCTTATTACTTCTAAAAACAGATAATCTTGGACATACATCTGATCCATGTATAGTTTTTCTGATTCTATTTTTTATCCGAAGTCTTCTATAACTTTTACGATTTTTCGTTCCCATTCTACTCCGATTTTATTTTTAATTAACTTATTTCTTTTCTGCTGATTTACCCGCTTTTCTTCTAACTACTTCACCCTGATAACGAATACCCTTTCCTTTATATGGTTCAGGTTTACGATAGGATCTTATTTTTGTAGCAACTTGACCTAATAATTGTTTATCAAAAGAAGATAACTTTATAATAGGATTCTTACCTTTTTCGGTAATTGTTTCTACTTTAACTTCTTTAGGTATTTCAAAGATTATATTATGTGAATAGCCCAATGATAAATTCAATAATTGATTGTTTGCTTGCGCTTTATATCCCGTACCCACCAATTCTTGAACAATGGTAAAACCTTCTGATACACCTTTCACCATATTGGACAACAAAGCTCTATACAATCCGTGCATTGCTTTATGTCTTTTTTGTTCCGTATGACGTTTTAGATGTAATATATTTTCTTCCATTTCTATAGTAATACACGAATCTACCTTTTGTTTGATTTCACCAAGAGGTCCTTTTACGGTAATCTCATTAATTTTGTCATCAATATTAATGCTTACTCCTTTGGGTATTGCTATCGGTAATTTTCCAATTCTTGACATGCTGTTTCCTCCTTTTAACTAATATAACATATTACTTCTCCACCAAGCTTTAAACTACGTGCTTCTTTATCGGTAAGCAATCCTTGAGACGTAGAAATAATAGCAATTCCCATCCCATTTAACACACGTGGGAGGTCATCCACTTTTACATATTTTCGTAAGCCGGGTTTACTTATGCGTTGTAAATCACTTATTGCACTTTGTTTGGATATAGGATGATATTTTAATGCTATTTTTATAGTATTAAATTTTTCTCCATCTTCAAATTTATAATTTAATATATATCCTTTTTCAAAAAGAATTTTTGTTATTTCTCTTTTAACATTTGAAGTAGGTATTTCTACTACTTTATGTTTTGCCATCACGGCATTTCTAATCCTTGTTAAATAATCTGCTATCGGATCCGTATTCATATTATTTTATCCTTTTAATGTATATTACCAACTTGCTTTTTTTATTCCCGGTATTAAACCTTTTGAGGCCATTTCTCTAAAATTGATTCTTGAAATTCCAAATGTTCTCATATATCCTTTTGGCCTTCCCGTTAATTTACAACGATTATGTAAACGAATGGGATTTGAATTCGGAGGAAGTTTTTGTAAACCAATTTGAGCTGCTTTCACTTCTTCATAATCAGTACTTGTACGAATTATTTCTTTGAAAGTTTTTCGTTTACTTTCATATTGAGCAACTAATTTTGCTCTTTTCACTTCTTTTGCTTTTAATGATTCTTTTGCCATATTATTTTTTCTGATTTTTAAATGGAAATCCGAATTCTTTCAACAAGGCTAAACATTCCTGATCGTTTCTAGCTGTAGTAACAATAGTAATATCCATACCGTTTATTTTATTAATTTTATCTATATCTATTTCAGGGAAAATGATTTGTTCGGTAACACCCATAGAGAAATTACCTTTACCATCAAATCCTTTTTCGTTAATACCTCTAAAATCACGAATACGAGGAATAGAGACAGAAATTAAACGATCAAGAAATTCGAACATTCTTTCTCCTCTTAAAGTTACACGAACTCCAACAGGATTACCTTTTCTTAATTTAAAATTGGAAATATCTTTTCTTGATTTAGTAGCTACTGCTTTTTGACCGGCTATCATGGTCATTTCATTAATACCTATATCTATTAATTTCTTATCTGCTGTTGCTGCTCCTATTCCTTGGTTTAAACAAACCTTCGTTATTTTAGGCACACGCATCACTGATTTAAATCCAAATTGTTTCTGTATAGCAGGAACAATTTCGTTTATATATTTTTCTTCTAATCTTGGAACGTATTTCATTATTTAATCTCCTCCCCTGATTTTTTTGAATATCTCACTAATTTACCTTTATCATTTAGTTTTCTTCCGATGCGAGAAGCCACTCCTTTAGAATCGACCAGCATTAAATTAGAAATATGCACAGAAGCTTCTTTTTTCACAATACCTCCTTGTGGACTTTTAGCATTCGGTTTGGTATGTTTAGACACTAAATTAACTCCTTCTACAAATGCTTTGTATTTACTTATTTCCACTTTAAGCACTTTTCCTGTGCGACCTTTGTCTTCACCCGACAAAACTTTTACAATGTCTCCTTTTTTTATATGTATCTTCATGCTATTGTATATTACGTATTTATTTATATAACTTCAGGAGCTAATGAAACAATTTTCATATATTGTTTATCTCTTAATTCACGAGCTACCGGTCCGAAAATACGCGTACCTCTCAACTCATCTGTTGCCGTAAGCAAAACAACAGCATTATCATCAAAACGAATATAAGAACCGTCATTTCTACGTGATTCCTTTCTAGTTCTCACAATAACTGCTTTAGAAACTGTTCCTTTTTTAATACCACCTGATGGAATAGCATCTTTAACAGTTACAATTATTTTATCTCCCAAACGGGCATATCGTTTTTTGGTTCCGCCTAATACACGAATACATAAAACTTCTTTTGCTCCGCTATTATCTGCTACTGTCAATCTTGATTCTTGCTGTATCATATCTTATTTAGCTCTTTCGGTTATTTCTATTAATCTCCAGCACTTGTTTTTACTCAATGGCCTGGTTTCCATTATTCTTACTTTGTCTCCTATTTGACAATCCTGATTTTCATCGTGTGCCATAAAACTAGAAGTTTTCTTTAAAAACTTTCCATATTTTGGATGTTTAAGTTTTCTTTCTACTTCAACAACAATTGACTTGGTCATCTTATTGCTTATAACAACACCTTCTCTTACTTTTCTAAAATTTCTTTCCATCATCAATTATTTTTGAGTTTTTTTTTCTGCAAGTTCCCGATTACGAATTTCCGTTTTTAATCTTGCTATTGTTTTACGATACTCTTTAATTCTATTTGGATTTTCAATAGAAGAAACTGCATGATGCAATTTTAATTTCACCAACTGATTAGTTTCTTCATCCAATCTTTCGAATAATTCCTTGGTAGAAAGTTCTGTTACTACTGCTTGCTTCATAATTTTATAGTATTTCTTCTGAATAATCTCTTCTTATCACAAATTGAGTTAATATGGGTAATTTTTGTGCTCCCAAACGCATAGCTTCTCGTGCTATCTCCAAAGGAACTCCATCGGATTCAAATAATATTCTACCAGGAGAAACTCTAGCTACAAAATATTCCGGAGAGCCTTTACCTTTACCCATACGTACTTCTGCCGGTTTTTTCGTAACGGGTTTATCCGGGAAAATACGTATCCATAATTGACCTTCACGTTTCATATAACGTGTGATAGCTTGACGTGCAGCTTCTATTTGACGTCCAGTTATCCAACATTCATCAAGTGCTTTAATAGCGAAAGATCCAAAAGCAATCTCAGCTCCACGCTTAGTATTGCCCTTCATTTTTCCTTTCTGCACTCTTCTATATTTCGACTTTTTTGGTTGTAACATTTCTAAATATCTTTAATAATCTTTTTCAATTTCATTATTTAATTTTATTTCCTTCTTCTTTGTCCGCCGAAATCATTTCCACCACGTCCCATTCTTTTAGCAGGCGGAGCTTTACCTTCTTTGGTTTCATTAAAAGATTGAAATAAATCTTTTTTACCATAAACAAGTCCTCTACAAATCCATACTTTAACACCTAATCGACCATAAGTAGTATGTGCTTCAGCATGATTATAATCAATATCGGCACGTAAAGTATGTAAAGGGGTTGAACCTTCTTTGAAATGTTCTCTTCTAGCCATTTCAGCACCACCTATACGACCGGAAATTGATACTTTAATTCCTTCTGCTCCTGCACGTATACTGGATGCAATGGCTGTTTTTATAGCTCTACGATAAAACATACGTCCTTCTATTTGTTTAGCAATGGTTTGTGCTACTAAAACTGCATCTAATTCGGGACGTTTTATTTCTGAAATATTAATTTGAACTTCTTTATTGGTAATTTTCTTTAATTCTTCTTTTAATTTATCGACTTCCTGGCCGGCTTTACCGATAATAAGACCCGGTCGGGCAGTATTGATTGTTACGGTTACCAATTTCAATGTACGTTCAATATAAATAGTTGAAATACTAGCTTTTTGTAAGCGTGCATTGATGTATTTTCTTATTTTATCGTCTTCAATTAGTTTAGTTTCAAATTTTTTGCCACCATACCAACTGGAATCCCATCCTCTAATGATTCCTAAACGCAGCCCTATTGGATTAACTTTTTGTCCCATCTACTCTTCTGTTATTTGATTTGTGATTTCGGTTTTGCTATCTAATATTATTGTAATATGATTAGAACGTTTGCGTATACGGTAGCCACGACCTTGAGGGGCTGTACGTAAACGTTTTAACATAGTGCCACCATCAACAAAAATTTCTTTTATATATAAATTACTATCTTCAACACGAGCATTTTCATTTTTTGCTTGCCAATTGGCTATTGCAGAGAGTAATAATTTACGAATTTTTTCAGATGATTCTTTTTTACTGTATTTTAACACATTTAATGCATATTCAACATTTTTACCTCTAACCAAATCTGCCATTAAACGTGTTTTACGAGGTGAAGTATTATTGTCAACCAAACGTGCCATAGACACATTTTGTTTTCTTTCTTTAGTAGCTTCAGCTGCTATTCTTTTTCTTGCTCCCATCTTAATTCTGTATTTGCTTTATTTTTTCCCTTTATCTTTACTTCCGGCATGCCCGCGAAATATACGTGTTTGAGCAAATTCTCCCAACTTATGTCCTACCATGTTTTCTGTAATATAAACGGGAATAAATTTGTTGCCATTATGAACTGCTATCGTTTGACCAACAAAATCCGGAGAAATCACTGATGCCCTTGACCATGTTTTAATTGCCACTTTTTTATTGGATTGTTGGGCATCAAGCACTCTCTTTTCGAGTTTATAATGAATAAACGGACCTTTTTTTAATGATCTACTCATATCTTTCTTTTATTTTTTTCTTTTTTCAACAATAAATTGGTTTGATGCTTTTTTAGCATTTCTGGTCTTATATCCCTTAGCATATAATCCTTTTCTTGATCGTGGATGACCTCCGGAAGCTCTTCCTTCACCTCCACCCATCGGGTGATCAACAGGATTCATAACCACACCACGAACCCGAGGACGTCTTCCTAACCAACGTGTTCTTCCTGCTTTTCCGGATACTTGTAAGTTATGGTCAATATTAGAAACCATTCCTATCGTTGCCTTGCACGTACACAAAATTTTACGTGTTTCTCCGGAAGGTAATTTAATGGTTACATATTTCTCTTCTCTAGACATTAATTGAGCGTAAGAACCCGCACTACGAGCTATTTTTGCTCCTGCTCCCGGTTGCATTTCAATATTATGTACAACGGTACCTAAAGGTATTTGAGAAAAAAACAAGGTATTACCTACATCAGGAGAAACGCCATCACCGGATAGTATTTGTTGTCCTACTTTTAATCCGTGAGGAGCTATGATATATCTTTTTTCACCATCAGCATAAAACAATAATGCAATACGTGCTGAGCGATTCGGATCATACTCAATGGTTTTGACTGTAGCAGGTATGCCATCTTTATCTCTTTTATAATCGATAATACGGTATTGTTTCTTATGACCGCCGCCCATATAGCGCATAGTCATCTTACCTTGATTATTTCTTCCTCCTGACCGTTTTTGTGATAACAATAAACTCTTTTCGGGGGTTTTACATGTTATCTCATCAAAGTTACTTATTAACTTAAATCTTTGACCGGGTGTAACCGGTTTAAACTTTTTTAATCCCATCTTTTATTAATCTCTATTCTATATATTACTAAAGATATCTATTGTTTGATTTCCTTTTAATTGTACTATTGCTTTTTTAAACGAATTTTTACTTCCTTTAATTAAGCCTGATTTTGTAAAACGTGAAGTATTTTTACCTCTTTGAATCATAGTATTTACACTTTCCACTTCAACGCCATACAAAGTTTCTATGGCTTTCTTAATTTGTATTTTATCAGCTTTACGATCTACGACAAAACCATAGCGATTTCCTTTTTCGCTCATGGCGGTCATTTTTTCGGTTACAAGCGGTTTAATAATAACATTCATTACAAAAAAATTTACTCGTTAATTTTAAAAAATTCTTCGAATTTGGAAGCTGCCGGCTCAGATATTATCAAATTCTGTGCATTTAAAATATCATAAGTATTTAAATCTGAGACTTCTACAACTTTAACCTTGCCTAAATTTCGAGAAGACAAATATATATTTTTATTTGTTTCATTTAGAACTAATAATGTCTTTTTTTCAAAAAGATTTATATTTTTCAAAATATTGACACAGTCTTTAGTCCTAGGAGCTTCTAAATCAAAATTTTCCAATACAGTTATGCCGTTTTCATTTGCTTTTAACGACAAGGCTGACATACGAGCTAAACGTTTCACTTTTTTATTTAATTTAAAGCTATAATCTCTGGGTTGAGGTCCGAAAATGCGAGCTCCACCGTAGAATAAAGGATTTTTGATACTTCCTACACGTGCACCGCCACCACCTTTTTGTTTTCTCAATTTACGCGTACTTCCTGATAGCATTGATTTTTCTTTACTGGAATGAGTACCTTGACGATTGTTAGCTAAATATTGTTTTACATCCAACCAAATAACATGTTGGTTCGGTTCAATTCCGAAAATATTATCATTTAAAGTAACCGTTCTACCGGTTTCTGTTCCATCTATTTTTAATACTTTTAACTCCATCTTTCAATTTTTAAATATGAACCATTATGACCGGGTACCGATCCTTTAACTAATATTAAATTCTTCTCCGGAAAAATTTTTACTATTTGCAAGTTAATCATTTTAACTTTTTTACCTCCAGTTCTACCGGCCATTCTCATTCCTTTCATAACGCGTGAAGGCCATGAAGAAGCGCCTAAGGAACCGGGAGCTCTCAACCGATTGTGTTGTCCATGCGTGCTATCTCCTACCCCACGAAAACCATGACGTTTTACAACACCTTGAAAACCTTTTCCTTTACTTATACCTGAAACATCAACATATTCTCCTTCTACAAAAACCTCTACATTTAATACCTCTCCATGAGATTTTCTATTTTCTATTTCAAAGCGGGTAAATTCCCTGAGAATTCTTTTTGGGCTTGTATTAGCTTTTTTAAAGTGTCCTTTTAATGCATTTGTGGTATTCTTCTCTTTTTTATCATCAAATGCTAACTGGATGGCATCATATCCATCTTTTTCTTTGGTTCTCACTTGTGTAACAACACAAGGACCAGCCTGTATAAGTGTGCATGGTAAATTCTTACCAGAGGCATCAAAGATACTGGTCATTCCAACTTTCTTTCCTATTATACCAGACATTATTTTATTTTTTTTATATAATTAATATTTTCTATAAATAAATGACCTTAAACTTTTATTTCTACTTCAACTCCACTTGGAAGTTCAATTTTCATTAAAGCATCTATGGTTTTTGAAGTTGTTCCATAAATATCCAAAAGTCGTTTATAAGAAGATAATTCGAATTGTTCTCTTGACTTTTTATTCACAAAAGTAGAACGATTCACTGTAAATATTTTCTTTTGCGTTGGTAATGGAACCGGTCCGATTACTACCACTTTGTCATCTTTCACCGCATTAACGGTTTTAACGATTTTCTCAGCTGATTTTTCAACCAAATTATGATCGTACGATTTTAATTTTATTCTTATTCTTTCACTCACGATATATATATATTTATTATTCAATAATTAAAATTTGAATTTCCATTTATTTTTTAATGCTTCAACAACAGATGTCGGTGGTTCTGAAAAATGAGAAAACTCCATGGTTGCTGTTCCTCTTCCTGAGGTTAACGTTCTTAATGAAGTAATATATCCAAACATTTCTGCTAAGGGAACCTTGGCATCAATCACCTGATTATTTTGTTTCGTTGATATTTCTTCAATTAGCGCACGTCTTCGATTTAAATCGCCTGTTACATTCCCCGTATATTCCTGAGAAACTATCACTTCTAATTTCATAATAGGTTCTAATAGCGTTGGTAATGCATTTTTGGCTGCTGCTTTAAAAGCTTTGTGTGCACAAATCTCAAAAGAATTTGCGTCAGAATCTACCGGATGAAATGACCCATCAAGCAATTTTACCTTAAGGTTCATTACAGGATACCCTAACAAAGGTCCGGTTGTCATTGCTTTTTCAAAACCTTTTTCAATGGAAGGTATATATTCTTTTGGAATAACACCCCCTTTGATTTCGTTAATAAATTGCAATCCTTTCACATTTTTGTCGAGAGGTGAAATTTCAACTTCTATATCTGCAAATTGACCATGACCGCCACTTTGCTTTTTATGGATCTCTCTGTGTATCACAGTTTTTGTTATAGCTTCTCTGTAGGAAACAACCGGATTTCCATAATTGCATTCTATCTTAAATTCGCGTTTAATTCTTTCTAAGATAATCTCTAAATGCAATTCTCCCATTCCACTTATAATAGTTTGTCCACTTTCTTCATCTGTCTTTATAATTAATGTAGGATCTTCTTCTGAAAGTTTTTGCAATGCAATAGCAAGTTTGTCAATATCATCTTGTGTTTTAGGTTCAACGGCAATACTAATAACAGGATCCGGAAAATTCATAGATTCTAATAAAATAGGATGTTTTTCATCACAAATCGTATGTCCCGTACGTATTGTTTTAAAACCTACAGCTACACCTATATTACCTGCCGATATTTCTTGTATCGGAATTTGTTTATTAGCATGCATTTCAAATATGCGTGAGATTCTTTCTTTCTTGTCGGTTGTTACGTTTAACACATAACTTCCTTCTTTTAATTTTCCTGAATATACTCTAAAAAATGCTATTTTCCCCACAAAAGGATCTATAGCAATTTTAAAAACTAGAGCTGAAAATGGTTCAGAGGCATTAGGTTCTCTGCTTTCGATGTGATTAGTATATGGATTGATACCTTCAATAGCCTGTTTATCTTCAGGGCTGGGCAAGTATAAAGCAATGGCATCCAATAAAGATTGTACCCCTTTATTTTTGAAGGAGGAACCACATAAAACAGGATTAATCCGCTTTTCAATAGTAGCTTTTCTGATGGCAGAATGCATATCTTCAAGTGTGATATTTTGAGGCGCTTCCATATATTTCATCAACAAATCATCGCTTTCTTCAGCAACACCTTCAATTAATTGCATGCGATATTTGGCAACGACTTCTTGTAAATCTTCAGGAATAGGAATTTCTTCTATACATGTACCTTGGGTATTATCATCCCAAACAAAAGCTTTATTTTCAACTAAATCAACAATTCCTACAAAATTTTCTTCTTCACCTATTGGTATTTGTAAAGGAACTGGATTTGCGCCTAATCGCCTTTTAATTTGTTCCATTACAGAAAAGAAATCGGCTCCTGTTCTATCCATTTTATTTACATAACAAATGAGAGGAACTTCATATTTTTCTGCCTGTTTCCAAACGGTTTCTGATTGTGGTTCTACACCACCAACAGCGCAAAAAAGGGCAACAGCACCATCTAAAATTCGCAATGAACGTTCCACTTCGACAGTAAAATCAACATGACCAGGAGTATCGATAATATTGACTTTATATGTATTATTAGAATTATTCCAATAAACGGTTGTTGCTGCTGAATTTATGGTTATACCTCTTTCTTGTTCTTGTTCCATATAATCCATGGTAGCAGTACCATCGTGAACTTCACCGATTTTATAATTTTTACCGGTATAATAGAGTATCCTTTCTGTGGTAGTCGTCTTACCGGCATCAATATGAGCCATAATTCCGATATTTCGTATGTAAGATAAATTACCCATTTCTATTATACCCCGTATTTAGTGT
>JAGOKS010000024.1 GCA_017994425.1 Bacteroidales bacterium
AAAAAAAAAAATTTAATTGAAAAAAAAAAAATAAAAATTAATAAAAAATATAAAATTGTCCTTAATAACCAAACCAATTTATAAAAAAAATGAAAAAAATAATTTTTAGATTAGAAAAATGTCTATTTAATATAATCTTTTTAATGATTATTTGCCCATATATATATTGTCAAAATAGTACAATACATGGGAATACGTTAAATCTACATTCTAAATCAACAAATAAACTATTGGATAGTTTGATATGTTATAATCCGGATGGCAGTATTCGTTGGCGAAAAGTTTACTCCTATAATACTTCCGGAAATTGTACTATGTTAATGACTGAATATATATCAGAAATTGACTATTTCTCATATCTAAACAGATGGATAATGTTATATAATGATAATGATTTATGTATTGAAGAATTATATCAAATAGAAACAGATACTAGTTCTCATTTGTGGAAAAATCAAGAACGTCGGTTATATCAATATAATCAAATGGGAGATTATACTGAAAAATTATTTCAGAAATGGAGTGATAAATTAAATAATTGGTATGACTTTGAAAAATATTCTTATACTTATTTCTTGACAGATTCTATGGAAATAATTCATCAACAAGCAACAAATGATACGGATGGATTGATAACTATTCATAAATACAAGTATGTTTATAATACAAGTAAAAAAATAATTGAGGAATCATATTATAGTTGGTCTAACGATACATGGAGATTATACCATCAAGAAGCCTATAGATATAATGTAAAAAGATTACTAATCGAAAAATTATCTAAAATGTATAAATATTTATATACTTATAACGAAGACAATCTATTAATCAAGACCTTACGTCAGCATATAAATATCTTAACCGATTCATGTAAAAATGATTCATTATTTTTATATGTATATAATGATGAAGGTAAAATAACAGAAGAAGTATATAAATTCTGGGATGTAACCGAAAACGAATGGATTAATATTGAAAAATACACCTATGATTATAGTAGTAATAAAAGTATACTATCAGTTACCCATTTTACATGGTATCAAAATCTAAATTCATTCAAATGTTTATCAATTTGTATATATGAATATGATTCAAATGATAATATACTTAAAATGACAAGACGTTCATGTGATGGAGAATTAGATATTTACAATATATATTATTATTCAAATGCACAGAATATAATCAAAACAAGAAATCTAATCAATGAAGAAATAAAAATTTTCCCCAATCCGGCAAACACTCAAATAAATATAACAAGTAACCAGAATATTATAAATAACATTAGCATCTACGATATAAATGGGAAATTAATACAGCAAAATTTTATTTATAATACAAACTGTTTTCTAGATGTAAATACTCTAAATAAGGGAATGTATTTTATCATTATTAAAACAGAAAATAATAACAAATTTATGAAATTCATTAAATTGTAATATTAATATTAAAAATCATGAAAAAAAGTAGTATAATATTATTGTTGTTTGTTATATCACTTGTTACATATTCACAATCTAAAATAAGTTATGACAAAAAAATAAACAAAATTAAATATGCAGATTTTCAGAATTCTAAAAAAATATTTTTCAGTCCTGACAGTGTTTTTTATGATTTTTTAGAATTAGATACTAATAATCATTTTACACTTGTAAAAGAAGGTATTTTACCTAATGAAATTGCATATAAAATTTATAATCAAACATATAAAAATATTCCACTAGAAGATAGCAAAATGGTTTTACATTTAAAAAATAATGTTATTATCCGTGTGTTAGGTGATTATTTGCCTGTTAAAGATTTAAATTTACAAGTTTGTGATACATTGATTGCCATACAAGCATATAAAAACTTTTATCAAACAAATAACAAAGCAGATTATTATATTGAAAAAACAATTATTGCTGATTCTGCTTCTAATTACTCTCCAAAAGTATGTTACAAAATATTATCAAATGATACTACTATACCTAACCAAAAAATTTTATATATTGATGCATTAACAGGTAGAATTATCAGGCAAAAAGAAACGAAAATCTACGCTAATTCAGAATTGCATACACGGTATTATGGAATTAAATATACTCATACAGAATATGAAGATTGTGAATATATATTAAAAGACATTAATAAAAACATTCAAGTTTATACGGCAAATGGGGGAGATATTGCATCAATTATTACTGATAGTGATACTGTTTGGACAGAAAATGAACATTCAAATAATTATATTTTAGATGCTTTTTGGAGTATTGGAAAAGTTTATGATTATTTTAATTCTACTTTTGGATGGAAAAGTTATAATGGAGAAAATACAATTATTCGAATTGTTGTGGATGCACAATTTGAAGATAATGCCTGTTGGAAATTAGCTTCAAACTTTGAGCAAGGACCCCCTAACAATAATTTTTCATATTTTCCAGGAGAATCATATATGGAAATTGGTAAATCTGGAAATATATTTTTTCCACTAACAAAAATTGATGTTATTGCCCATGAATTCGCACATGGATTAGATTTATGTACATCTGATTTATATGATTTTAAAAGTGGTGAAGGGTGTGCACTTGGAGAAGGGACATCAGATATTTGGGCTTCAGTAATAAAATCAAAATATATTCTTAATGAAAATCCATGGAAAATAGGGGAAGGATTACAAAAGGACACATCAAAAGAATGTCTTAGAGATATTTCCAATCCTAAAAATTCTCAATCCTTACGACAATTGTGTGATACTTATATGTCTGAAGATTTTTTTAATAATGAAGAAGAACATTATTGGGGGGGGATCTTTTCACATTGGTTTTATTTACTTTCAGAAGGAGGAAGCGGCCAAAATGATCATGGTCATTGTTATAATGTTGATGGAATAGGAATTGATAGTGCAGCTAAGTTATTATTTATTTCCCAATCAGGAGGTTATTTAAATGTCGTTGATATTTATCCAAATGCCAGAAAATATATTATATTAGCTGCTATTGACACCTGGGGAGAAAATTCATTTGAGGTAGAACAAGTTAAAAGAGCATGGAGTGCTGTTGGAGTATATTCTGAATTTATGGACTGGTGGAATAGTGAATATATTTTATTCTACCCAAACATGATTGATGTGTCTCAAACATGGACAAATTCACGTTATATTTATGGTGACTTAATAATTAATTCAGGAGTTACTTTAATAATTCATGATACAGTATTTTTAGATACTTGTCAAATTTATATTCAACCCGGTGGAAAATTAATTATAGATGGAGGAATATTAACAAGTGCTTGTGACGGTAAAATGTGGCAAGGAATTATTGTAGGAGGAAATCCAAATGATACTACTCAATCGGAAAGTATGCAGGGAGTTGTAGAATTGAAAAATGGTGCAAAAATTGAAAATGCAATTTGTGCTATCAATTTAGGTTTAAAAGATACAACAATTTCAAAATCTTATGACTTTAAAGGTGGAGGCATAGTTAAAGCCACCAATGCATCGTTTATTAATAATAAGAAAGCGGTAGAATTTGGACCCTATAATCGGCATACAAAAAAAGGAACAGTTACCGTAAACAGAAATGCCAGTTATTTTAAATTGTGTACATTTAAGGTTGATAATAACGCTTTGTTTAATTTAAATGAATTTATTCAGCATGTAAATTTGGTAGAAGTAAGAGAGGTTACTTTTGAGGGATGTTCGTTTGAAAGTATAAACCATACAGGAAGTGCGATACAATCGCTATCTTCGGGATTTATTTTGAGGGATTATTCGTTGGGATTAATCAATGGAATACGAAGTACGATTAGTAATTTTAATACGGCAATACAGATAAAAGACGGAGGCACAAAAGCGAGTACGATTAATAATACCACTTTTGAAGATAATAATATAGGAATACTTGCCGAAGGAACGGATGCAATCTATATTCAATCCGATACCTTTTATATTCCGTATAGTCCCTATTTTGGACCAACTACAGGAGTGTCGCTAACAAAATGCAGTAAATTTGAAATAGACAATAATTATTTTAACGGAGACAATAATTGCAATTACGGATTAATTATTATAAAATCGGGAATAAATAGCAATATAGTAGAACATAACTTTTTTACTAATTTAAGTACAGCTTGCATAGCCTACGGTAAAAATTCGGATGGAGAAAACGGAACTGTTGGTTTGCAATATTATTGCAATTGGTTTGAAAATAATAATACCGATATTTATGTCGGTGATTATGAAAACGAAACGGGAACGATTCGCTATATACAAGGCGAAAACAATAATGCTTGCAACAATGTATTTTCAACCAACGGTTCGAGTTTGAATTCGATGAATTTCCAGTTTCAATATTATTATAAAAATAACAACAATAACCAAACACCAAGAAATATATCGTCAAATATAGATACGGTATATAAATTAAGTGATAAATGTGAACAAATAGGAATTATCAATCCGAATATACATGTAGAAAGACCGAATGATTGGCAAATAACCAAAGGCAATGAATACACGTTAATCAATGGAATGTTAACATCGGTAAAAAATCAATATGCCGGATATAATCATATCAATTTGGATTGGGAAGTTTATTATAATGGAAATCCGGTGATTGTTGACTCATTAGTGTATTATGGTGCTGAAATCTCTTATGATACCACCATATATTATGATGATGGGCGTCCAACTCTTGATACGGTTTTTACCTATAGACTCATTGATTCGATTGTGTATTATTATAATTATATTGTACCTGAAGATTTAGAGACAAAGGTAAATTTATATTTTCAAATCAATGATTTACAATCGCAATTATCGGGAATATGTCAAGAAGCAATGTATTATATTCATAGCGATAGTATCATTGATTTAGATATATATCACGACTGGCTATTACGAGATAGTACTCCTGAAGCCGATTATGTTTTATCGGAAAGTTATTATGAAGAGGAAAATTATTCGTCGGCATTAAACGCATTAAATGCTGTTTCAACAAAATATCAATTCTACGATGCAAATGAATATACTAACTATGTAAATTTGTTTAAAGTGAAAGATAGTCTTCGAATAAAAAATTTGAGTTGGGATAGTATTGAAACATCATCATGGGAAATGATAACGTTAAACAGTATAGCCAATTCGGGAATAAATGGTGCAGCGTTAAAAGCGCAAGCTATCGAAACAGGATATTATAGCACAACGTATGAAACAACCTACCCTCATATCCCTTTGCTTGATTTGTGTATGTATATTGCGAATTCAAATAGCGGTGACAATAACTCAACACAAAATGTATCTTTGACCGAACAAAGTAATGCAGAAACAAATTTGTATATCTATCCTAATCCTGTGAACGATAAATTAACGGTTAAATGCAATAATATAAAAGAGATAAGAATTTATGATATTGTTGGTAAAGAGGTAGAAAAATATACCATAAATAATAACAATGCAGAAATACAAGTTAGTAATTTATGTCCCGGTGTTTATTTTATTGCAGTTAAAACAGAAACGGGAACACTTACCAAGCGCTTTGTGAAGGAATAGATAACTTTATTTCTTTATAAAAACAAAGAGGACAACATAACATACAGTCCTCTTTTTATTTTAAATAATTAATAAAAACTTAATTTAATGGAATATATCCCACTTCAGAAACGATTTTTTGTCCGGCAGCAGAAAGCACATAGTCGATAAAGGGCTTTACCTTGGCTTCAGCTTTCTTTTCATAATAGAAAAACAAAGGACGAACAATGGGGTAGCTTTTATTTTTTGCATTGGCAAAGCTGGGAAGTACAAATGTTTTTCCGTCATACGATACTTTCAGTGCTTTTACTTCATTATTCAGATATGCCAATCCTACATAGCCGATAGCGCCTTTGGTTTGACTTACCGACTGGATAATAGCACCGGTTGCGGGCATGGAAAGTACGGAATTTTTGTAGTTTTTGTTTTTCATAACATGTTCTTTAAAAAATTCGTACGTGCCGGAGCTTGTTTCACGGGAATACACAACGATAGCCATATCGGCACCTCCCACTTGTTTCCAATTGGTGATTTTACCGGTATAAATATCTTCCAATTGTTGGCGCGTTAATTGAGCGACAGTATTCGATTTATTCACAATAACTGCCAATGCATCGTAAGCAATGATTTTTTCTACTTGCATTTTTCCTGCTTGTTGAAACTTGGCTTTTTCATCAAACTTCATTTTACGTGATGCCATGGCAATATCGGTGGTTCCGCTTAATAAGGCAGAAATGCCCACGCCACTGCCTCCTCCGGTAACCGTTAATCGGGCTTTTGGATGCAATTTCATATAGGTTTCACTTTCTTTTTGTGCCAGCGGCAATACCGTATCGCTGCCTTTGATACGTTGGGCGATACTTGTTTGAATTACTGTGATGGTTATCAGAACCATCGTTAAAAACATCTTTTTCATTTCTTTTTATATTTTAAAATTATTTTTTCTTAGAATTTATATTGTAATCTACAGGTAAAGGTATTATCATAGAGGTCTTTTTCGTAGCCGTTAAGATTTGATGTTGTTTCGTTCATTGCCCAATCGAAATAACCCATGAGTCTGAGGTGGGCGTTGATACGGAAAAGATAACCAATTCCTATGTTTTGTTTCATGATATCGCCTTTGGTAGTGCCACCTTTACCTATTTCGTTACCGGCAACTTGTATATTGGGGTCGTATTGGTCGTATTTCAATACTATGGAATGACGACCGAAATCTTGAATAAAATAAGCAACAAAACTTAAAAAATCTCTGCGATAGGTTTTCCCCTGGGGTAATGCAGAAGTCGAAGGGCTGGCAGATGACTCTTTTAAGCCGGGCTGTTTCCCGCTGATAACTTCAACGCGTAGGTTTGTCATTCCTAATCCGGTTGAAATCAATAGTTGTGCATCTCCACCGTAATACATTCTTTCGGAATAATTACCCAAACCATCGTTGTGTTTGAGGATAAATTCTTTGTCTTTCATTTGGAAAACAGTATCATTACCTTGATATACACTTCCGTAGTAAAAGGAAGCTCCTAAGCCGAATTGAACATTATCGAAACTTTTTTTATAGCTTAGATGTGATATCCAATCTTTTTTATTATCATTATCTTGATTAATGCCATTCCCGCCAAACAATCCGGTTTCGAGTTTAAGTCCATTGAGAGGGTGGTTTTTAGGTCCTTGAATAATCAGAGCCGCTCCTAAATCGCGTTCTCCGGGAAATAAGTTTAGACATCCGGTGCTTCGTTCGGGCGATTCACGCAAGCTTGATGAATACGAGATTTCATTTCCGAAAGGACGGTCAAAAACACCTGCTTTTACCGAAATCCCATTAATCCAAGGATCGGTAAACATAAAATAGGCATCTTTCAATCCGATTCCTTTTTCGGTAATGTCTACTTGAAAAACGCCCGACGTTGCCATGTTGGCAATTTTATCGGAATACGTTAATTTTACCCTTCCGCGACGAATGCCCATGCGCATATAGGTAGATTCCTCATCTGATTTAGCGGCACCTACTTTTAATTTTGATTTTTCTTGTCCTCCTTGAAAATCGGCTTGTACATACCCCGACAATTTAAATTTACTTAAAAAGCCGACAGAAGTGCTCAATTCTTCTACCTGATTTTCTACTTTTTCAAGAGGGCTTTGTTCTGTTTCTTGGGCTGATAGAATACTCCACAATCCCAACAGAATACCTAATAATAATGTTTTCTTTACGAATGCTTGCATTTTCTTTTTTTTTAATTTTTCTTTTTAATTTTTTATGCTGCAAAAGTAAATGCAATGAATTACGATAGTATAAAGATAAAATTACAATTATGTGAAGAAATTAGTTTTTAAAGGGGAGGGGTGATGTGGTGATTTCGTTTTCAGTTTTTTTGTCCAGACTGCCGTGTGCCGAGAGGTTTTTTCGTTCCGAAAAAAAATAGGGGTTGTATGCAAGACTCGTAAAGGGGAATCTGTTGAATTTATCGGGCAAAAGAAATCCCTCTTATCGAATGTGTATGTATGAGTTCCCAAGCCCATTCGCCGGACGTCCCAAGGGCGTTAAAAGGACCTCCCTTACTCCTTCAACTGAGATTGCAATCTCAGGTCGGCGAGATTGCAATCTCAACCAATCGAGATTGCAATCTCATTTCAACGAGCATGGGGACTCCTTGCAACGAGTCTCCATGCTCCGATGAAAAAGACAGGGACAGCATTTTAATGAAAGTGGGAAGCACTCATAACCGAAGAGAGAAAGGGAAAAGGTGAAAGTGGAAAGGGAAAAGTAAAAATGTCGCAAGATATTTTTACGTTCCGAAAAAATAAGTGAAGGTTCTGTATATCTTTTTGCGTTTTTTGCGTAGCATTTTTGCGCCCTTTGCGGTTAAAAAAATCCTTAAAATTTGGGGGGGGAAATTACAAAGCTATGAGAGTGTAATTACCAAGTGTGGTTCGTACAAAAACCATACGTGCAAATGATAAAAACCATGCATGCTTTTTACAAGAACCATGCGTGGTAACTATACGAACCAAGCGTGATTTTTTAATTTTCCTTTTTATTAATCCTAAAAAACCATATGCCTCCATTTACTCAACTGTGTAACTCCATTTACTCAACTGTGTAACTACATTTACTCAGCTGTGTAATTAGGTTTACTCAATTGCGTAAGTTTGCTTACTCAACTGAGTAACTCAGTTTATGCAATTTTGCACATATTCTTACTTCTTTTTACAAATAATGCTTCTTTTCTTTTATAAGAAAAAATCATTAGGTCAAACACATTGCACATTTGCAGAGTAAGCGGGGGAATGTAAATCACCCACTTACTTTATCGGTGTTAATCCGTTGCATCAGCGTAATCCGCGTGCCATCCCTTTTCGGAACGAAAACCCTTTGCAATTACGCTTTGTTGTGAATATGAACATCCATTTGTGGGAACGGAATATTGAGTCCTTCTTTGTTGAAGGCTTCGTATATTTTTTTATTCATATCGAAATATACAGCCCAATAATCACTTGCTTGAACCCAAGCTCTTACCACAAAATTAATGGAATTATTTCCTAATTCGGAAAGAGCAATAAAGACTTCCGGATTTTTTAAGATACGGCTATCTTCATCACACATATTCTTCATCAATTGTTCTGCTTTGGTTGCATTATCCCCGTAAGCGATAGCGAATGTCCAATCTACTCTTCTTTTATCTTCGGTCGAATAATTAATCATAGAAGAAGTAGATAAACCCCCATTCGGAATGATAATGGTTTTATTATCGGGAGTTTTTAAAAGAGTATTAAAAATTTGTATCTCGCTGACAGTGCCGGCATAGCCTTGTGCTTCAATATAATCGCCAACTTTATACGGTTTAAAAATAAGTAACATTACCCCACCGGCGAAATTTTGTAATGTTCCCGATAAAGCCATGCCTACGGCTAAACCCGCAGCTCCCAGTATGGCTATGAAAGAAGTCATCTCAATACCTATCATACCCATTACACTGATAACCAACAAAACTTTTAAAAGGATGCTTACGAAACTTTTAAGAAATGTTTTTAAAGAAGCATCTGTTTTTTTGGTTTCAAGCATTTTACCAATAGCTTTTATAAATAATTTGATAAGCCAACTCCCTATAAGCCAAACAATAATAGCTCCAAGAAGTTTAGGACCGTATTCAATGCCAATGCTTAAAATCTGTGATAAAATTTCTTCAGTATTCATACGTCTTTTGTTTTTTAATTAGTAAAATAATTTCCATGCAAAAATAAAAAATATTTCAATCTCTTAAAACAAATAGTTACATTTATTATAAAATAATTTAAACACAGCGGTGATAAATTTATAAAACACAAGCAGTCCACATACTCATGTTTAAAAAAAAATCAAATTAATGCTTCTCTTACGTAATAATTTCTTATTTTTGCGAAATAATTGAGATTATATAAAAAGGTGTATGGATAAGATACATGAATTAGATAGGATAGTAGACGATAGAAATAACCAAGAGATAGAGCAGACTTTGTCAGCTTATTTACGGGAAAATAAGCGAACAATAACGTGTGCCGAAAGTTGTACGGGCGGTTATTTATCTCATTTACTCACTGCTTTAGCAGGTAGTTCTGCCTATTTCAAAGGAAGTATCGTTGCCTATTCCGACGAAATAAAAAAGAACATATTGCATATTCCAAACGAGATTTTGTTACAGGATGGTGCCGTAAGCGAAGCTTGTGTTATTGAAATGGCAAAAAATGTAAGAAAATTATTTCAAACCGATTATGCCATTGCCGTTTCCGGCATTGCCGGACCGGGAGGGGCAACAAGCCAAAAACCGGTAGGAACAGTATGGGTAGCTCTCGACATCCATAATCAAGTAACTACATATTTATTTCAGTTCGGTAATGCCGAACGAAATGTAATAATACGTAAAACAGCCATTAATGCTTTACACCTCCTTTTAATTTCATTGATAAACACAAAACACTAAGCCTATGAAAACAATGAAACATGTACGAAAACATCTTTTACGTATACCTGTGTTAATAGGAATTATATGTGTTATCGCAATACATTCGCAAGCTCAGGTTCGCCCTACAAAAAATACCGAAACACAACAATTAACACGTATTCTTTTTATTTACGATGCTTCTAACAGCATGTGGGGTGATTGGCAAAGCGATAAAAAAGTAAATATAGCCTCCCGTTTATTATCGAGAATGATAGATAGCCTGGCTGAGTATGCAAATACCGAATTGGCATTGCGTGTTTACGGTCATCAGAAAGAATACCGTTTCTACGATTGCTCTGACACTAAATTAGAAATTCCTTTTGCTCCCAACAATCATTTAAAAATAAAACAAAAGCTTAAAACCCTTTATCCCAAAGGCACTACTCCTATTGCCCGTTCGCTGGAAGCCGCCGGTAATGATTTCCCCGATTGTCCGAACTGTCGAAACATCATAATATTAATAACCGATGGCATTGAGGAATGTGACGGCGACCCCTGTGCTGTTTCTCATGAACTGCAAAAAAAAGGAATTATCTTAAAACCCTTTATCATCGGCATAGGCATGAATTTTAATAATGCCTTTGATTGTGTCGGAACCTATATCGACGCAAGTAGTGAAGAAGAATTCGGTAATGCCTTGGAAGTCGTAATAGATCAAATCTTTTTTTCCACCAGTTGTCAAGTTAGTTTATTAGATAGTAAAGGATTGCCCACAGAGAGCAACGTAAACATGACATTCTACGACAGCTATACCGGAAAAGAATTGTATAATTACATTCACACCTTAAATACACGAGGGGTTCCCGATACCTTGTATTTAGACCCAAGACCTTCGTATGACATTAAAGTGCATACCCTTCCGCCGGTAGAAGCAAAAGAGATTAAATTAATTCCGGGGAAACATACCATTATTCCCATTGATGCACCCAGAGGTGTTGTTTTGATAAAACCTTCCACAGCTAAAAATAATCAATATCTGCGAACTCCTGTTATTGTTCGTAAAGCAGGAAGTGATAAGATAGTAAACATTCAATATATCAATGTGCCTGAAACCTATATTATCGGCAATTATGATTTGGAAATGTTATGTTTGCCCCGATTAAGCATTCCAAATGTGGAGGTAAAACAAAGTTATACTACACAATTAAAAATTCCTAATCCCGGCATTGCCGTTGTGCAGAAACATAAACCCGGTTACGGCAGTTTATACGTGATTCGTAATAATAAAGCAGAATGGATTTATAATTTAAGAGAAGACGATACGCAGGAATCAATTTTACTGCAACCCGGTACTTATAGAATTGTTTTTAGAGAAAAGTACGAATACCAAACTATTAAAACGTATTCTACAACATTTACCATACGTTCCGATGCCAATACAACGGTAAATCTTACTAAATAACTTATCTACCAATTTGATTTTTGAATTTCTTTAATTATTTGATTAATACCGATGAATTCGGCACAAGTAATAATAGCTCCGATAGTAACCCCTAATATTCCATGCGAGTTAATGTTTTGCCCTGTCATAAATAGATTAGGAATTTTAGTGCGTTGTGAAATCAAAGTTTGTAGGGGAAAATTCTTATCACGAATAATCCCATACATGGATCCGTTTTTTGTTGCCGTATAATCACGATAAGTCAAAGGGCTTGATGTTTCGTAGGATTCGATATTTGCTTTGATTCCCGGAAAGGATATTTGCAGTTTATCCAATAATTTTTGTGCCGTTTCTTCTTTAAAGGCTTTATAGTCGTCGCCCCGGTTACCCACTTTTGTATTCTGCCATTTTTTAACATCATCATATTTCATATATGCAATAAGTTCGGCACTCTGAGCATATTTGGGATTAAGTTCATGGCATTGATGCATATATAAATAATTAAGAGGATAATTTGTTTTTGTGTAATTATTGGTTTGCCAAACATCTTCGTTTGTATAGTAATAATAGTTATGATTTAGATAAGGAATCGTATTTTCTTTAAATTTTATATAAACCGTAAAATTTGAAATACTGTTTTCCAAGCTTCGAATGCGCTCTTTATACAGTTTTCGCATTAAAGGAGATTTAACTATATTAATCGTTGCTTCGGGGTGGATATTTGAGATAAACGATTCGGCTTCGATTACTTCGCCATTAGTTAAAAGGACAGCACTCGCTTTTTTATTATTACAAATAATTTCCTTGACTTCGCATTTGGTATAGATTTCCCCTCCGAATCCACGAATAGAATTTGCCAGTGATTGTGCAATTTTATCACTTCCACCCACAATACGAAAAGCACTTTGAATATAGAAATTGTTGATTAAGGCATGAATATAGGTAGGTGTTTTATCCTTTATACCGGCATAGAGCGGAAGGTTGCCCGCCAACACATTTTGTAAACCAACATCGGAAGTGATAGATGCAATAAATTCATTAATGCTTATTTTTATATATTCGGCATTGATGAAAGTATGATTTGTTATTTCCTGTGAATTGTATAAAGGTGAAGCCAAAGCAATTTCTTGAATACGTTGCACATACGTTATGATATCATTTTTCCTGTCAGGGAAAGATTGTGCTAAGGTTTCCACAAAATTATCGTATCCCGAAGCAAATTTATATTCTTTCCCTGCCAAAGAAATAACATCATATCCATTAACATCTAAACGACTTAAAGGAATATCTAACAAATTCAAATAGTTAAAAAAACGGTATAGGATTTCACCTTCCTGCATGCTACCGATATAATGCATGCCGGTATCGAACGAAAGGCCGAAACGTTTAAATGTTTGCAAACATCCGCCGATTTGTGTATTTTTCTCCAATACCGCTACTTTATATCCGTTTTTGGATAATATATAAGCGCAAACCAATCCTCCTAATCCACTACCAATAATAAGAATATCATATTGATTATTGTTTTTCATATCATTAATTTAAAATATTCCTCTTCAATATTATTCAATATATTTCAGGTTGTCGGGAACAGAGGTGCAATTACGAGCTAATGCCAATTTTTCGGGGTCTGGGTCGGTGGCAGTGATTTGCAGCTTTTTCTTAACCAATGCCGCCATCAGGGCAAATTCACCGTATTCGCAAGCTTCTATATGATAGCTGCCTTCATCGGGTAATTGAGCTATTTGTTCGCTAAAATTACGGGTTGATTTTAATAACTTTCTTGCTCTCTGCTCAACACTTCTTCCTTTATATATATAATTGTATAAAACCAAATCTTTATAATAATCGGGTGTTTCAATTTCTTTACTCATTTGTTGATAGGTTTCTTTGTATAAATTTCTAATTGTTTTTGTTGTTTCCATTGTGCTTTTGTTTAGTCTATAAGTTGAATTACCCGGCGTAATACGGTCTAATATCTTAATATGGACTCTCCCCTTTCGCAAGAGAAATTCTTTTTTAGGAAACATATGTCCGATGCCGTGTATGACAAGGGGAATTATATCAAGCTTTAATTTGTCGGCTAAATAAAAAGCCCCTTGATGAAAGCGTAGTATCGAACAATCGGCCGAACGGGTGCCTTCGGGGAAAACCAAAATAGAATATCCGTCGGCAACGAGTTTTTCAAGTTTCTCAACATTATTTTCGATACCGTCGATTACCGGAAGAAAATCGGCATAGCGGATAATCCATCCGTAAAATGGAGAATTCCATACCCATTTGTTGGTCAACACTATTATTTTAGGCGATAACATCAAAGTGTATAATAAATCTAAATGCGATTGATGATTACATATAATTATCCCCGGTTTATTAAAAGTTTCCTTTTGTTGATTACTAATTTTATAAGGCACTTGTATCATGATGGATGATAAAAAACGCATGGTTGCACATAAGAATTGATGGTAGCGGTATTTTAATTTTTTATTTTTTCTACCGATAATCATCAAGCATATAGCTGTTAAACTTAACCATAGACTTCCTAAGAAAAACACAGTAAAAGAAATAAAGGTTTTGAAAAAATTCCAAAAGGTAATGGGAATAGGCCTGTTTTTCCCTTTATGCGTTGTTAACCATTTGAACAATAATGGAGGAAATACATAAGCCATCAGTACTACCGATATCATTCCAACGATAGTAACTTCAGCCAACGAACGCATAGCCGGATGTTTTGCAAGTATTAGGGAACCAATGCCGATAAACATAATAAAAGCGGATAACAAAACCGTGTTTTTATAAGATGTTAACATCCTTTTGCGGTAAGTATATTCATACATCAAGCCTTCGGTAACAAAAATAGCATAGTCATCACCCATACCGAAAATGAAAGTTGCCAATATAATATTAATGATATTAAAACGCATATCAAACACATGCATTAATCCTAATATCCAAATCCAAGCAATAAGCAAAGGAATAAAAGTGAGTAAACTTATCTCAAATCTACCAAACGAGAGTGTCAAGAAAAACAAAACCAGAAAACCGCAAATATACAGCACATAGTCGAAATCGTCGGATAATGCATTCACCATTCTGAAGGTAATTGACGCTGAATCAAAGCCAAAGGTTTGATCATTAATGGCATTTAATTTATTCTCCAAAATAGTACGATGTTCTGGTTCCGTTAATAAAACCGTAAATATCATAGCTCTGTCAGCTTCATTAATGATAAAATTTCCGGCAAAAGCATCAATAACAGGAGAAAAATATCTTGTAGGTTGAATTTGATATTCGTTTTGCAAAATACTTTCAAATCCGGCAAAAGCATTTTGTTTAAAACCAAGTGATTCCGATTCCGTAGTTAGATTTTGTAAGACACTATCTTTTCGGTATTTCCAAAATGAATTCCACAATGCAATGCGTTTTGCTTGCATAGCAGGCGAAGGCAAATAAATGCCTATACACGATTTTTTCAATATGAAAGTATCCTTTTGCATTAAAGAATCAATTGCCAAAGATGTTTTTTCATAATTCTCCAAAGCTTCTTCCAAGGATTTACCTTCGCTTACGCAATACATCATATGTTTTTGTTGATTCAATGCACGATTCAACTTCTCCATTTGTTGCGCTTGATTATCGGTCATATAATTGATTTTATGCATATCCGTTTCGAAGGTGGTGTGTTTACTCAGAAAGAAAAACACAAAGCTTAATACACAGATAAGCCCTACAATCCATTTATTGTTTTCGGGAGAAAAAGCTGCAAGTTTTTTAAATACCAATTTTTCATCTTTTACCATCGATTGTGTACGATTAGGCAGAAAATGAGGTAGAAATATTAACACAAACAGAATTGTACCCAATAATAAAAGCGAAGCGAACCAACCAAAATCGTGCATGGATTCGGAACTGATAAACAACAAACTTAGGAATGCTCCTATGGTGGTAATGTTTCCCGTCGTAAGCGGAGGAGTAATGTCGTTCAAACTTTCCTCTATGCTGTAACCGTGACGATAATGTGCCAGAAAATGCAAAGGATAATTTGCGGCAATACCCATGATAACGGAACCTATACCAATGGCTATTAAGGAAATACTATCACTAAATAAAGATAAGATTCCCAGTGAAAATAAGCCACCGAACAAAATGGAAGCAAAAATCAAAACCAAACTGCGGATGTTTCTGAAAAAATAAATCAATAATCCGAATATCAAAATCAGTGCAATAGCTATCGACAACCAACTGTCGCGTTTGATCTGTTGTGCATTGGTAACACTCACGTAAGCTGCACCGAAACTATCAATAGTAATAGATGGACCAACAGATTGAATGGTTTTATGTATAGCTTTATCTATATTTTCGATCAAAAGGGCATTGTTGGCTGTTTCACTCACCGGATGATTGGAAGTGAGAATAACAACCGCTTCGGTTCCTTCTTTATTAAATATATAATCATCGTAAAGCTGATAGGCATTGCTCAACTGAAAAGATTGCAAACCCGATAAAACAGGGAGGGAAAAACCAAGAGGGTCATTGATAAAGGTTTGTTTCAACATCCCTCCCATAGGGGAAGACAAAAAACTTTTAGTGTTTTCGAGTTTTTTGCGAATTATATCTTGCGATATCAAACTATCCATACGGGCATAATCCGCTTCTGTCAAGAAATAAGGAAGATTAGCGGTGATAAAGTTTGTGATTTGCATAATCTGTTCTTGATCTACCATATACTTAATAGATTTAACATGACAGGTATCTATCTGCGATAAATGTTCCGCCAATACATCTACTGTTTCTATAAGAGCTTCTTTATCAACAACTGCTGCCGTATCTTTCATTTTAACAGTAAGCATAATCTCGTTGGCGGCACCCATGTGTTGATAGGCAAAATTAATCCGTTCGTTTTCTTCGTTTTGGGGAAGGAAGCCCGATATGTCTTCTTTCGATTCCAATCCTCTGAGTCCCCAGACACAAACAAATGTAATGATTGCTAATAGTATCCACAAAAAGGATTTACGATGTTGAAAAAAGCGATAAACAGATAAAAATAGGTTGCTCATAGTCCTTTGATTATTTTATGATACAATAAAGAAGGATAACCGTAAACGACAGCCAAGAAACATAAAAGAGTATTTAATAAGCTGATACGTAAAAAATCACGACTGGGACGAAAATGCGATACTCTTTCTTCTTTTGTGGGATAAAATACTTGTATCGGAATAGCTATCAAGCGAATACCTTTCCATGCACAACGCACCAACAATTCGATTTCCGCTTCATAACGGGAACAAAAAGGAAGTATCTTTTTCATTTCCCATATCGGATACAAACGATAACCGGTTTGCGTATCAGGAAGTATTTTCCCGGTTTGTACGGTAAACCAAAAATTTGATAATCTGTTTGCATACTTACTTCCTTGCTTCATATTGGGTTGGTTTAAATTACGGCTGCCAATCAACAAAGTATCTGGATGTTTCTGAATGGTTTTCACAAAATTCGGGATATCCTCGGCATAATGTTGACCGTCGGAATCGAGGGTTAAAACATAGCGAAACCCTTTTTGTCGAGCTTCCCGTAAACCTGTTTTAAGCGCATAACCTTTGCCTTTGTTTTTCGGATAGGAAAGTACGGTGATTGTATCGATATAAGCATTTAATATTTCAGTGGTTCCATCGGTCGAACCGTCATTTACAACAATAATATCGGAACAATAGAGTAATACGGCATCAATAACAGACTTAAGTGTCTTTTCATTGTTATAGGTAGGAATTAAAATACATAAATCCGAAGATTGATTAAGCTTATTCATCCTTATACTCTATCCTTATTTATTATTAATTTGATAATAGGTAATTCTTTGTTTCCTCTGTTCTAAAACAATACCCATCTTTTCAAGAAATTTTTTCACATCATCCACACTTGCATCATATAGTTTATTTCCATCCATTTCCTGATTGAAAATTAATCGATTTTGTAAAGAAGAATCAATAACACAAAGAGCATTCGCTTTTTCCTCAAAAGATTTTATGTATTCTTCTATAGACGTATATGCATTTATAATTGCAGCATTTAGTTCGTCGGATGTTTTGATGTTATCGTTCCCTTGTTTCAACGATATCGAATACACGGTTTGTTCATTTGATAGGGTATCGAATCGTATGGAAAGATCTTCAAATAAATGTTTTAGTATTTCTTCATTAGCAGCATCCATGCTGTTTATTTTCCTGTAATAAACGATATCATAATGCAATGAATGTTCAGTATTGTTTTTAATCCAAACAGATGACTGCAGTTTATAGAAATAAGAAAAGATATCTTCCAGTCTTCCGCCGGTATAAGTTATCCCAATATATCCGTTCTGATAATTTTTATATCCATAACTTTTTTCATTATCAAAAGAAGGACGAATAATAAAATAATTTATTAAATATTGTTTAGTTTTATTATATGAACGCATTTCTGCCATTGCATTATATAAAGGATCTTCTCCACCATCAAAACCGGCATCTGAAATTATGTCGAAATATCTAATTTTGAATTTTGAAATAAAAGTATCGGTTGCAATCACTTCGTTCAAAACAGTTTCGTTGAATTCACCTCCACTTCCGTTAAACACGATATTCCCTTTTTTATTTATAATAAATATTTGTGGTCGTGATACTACTTGATAACTTTTAAAATCATTTGCATTTTCATCACATGCCACTATTATATCAATATTTACTTTATTCAGAAAGGTTTCAAGCTTTTCTTTCGGGTCATCGCTAATGGCAATAAATTGAACTTGGTTTTTATAATTATGATTTAATTCATTTAGTTTTGGAAAAGCATTTACACAGGGTTTACACCATGTTGACCAAAAATCCAATACTACAACTTTTCCTTGCAGATTTGCCAGCAAAGGAAATTTAAGTTCATTATAATTATTATATAGATCTTTCATTTTCAGCTCAGGAGCTTTATTGCCAACTTCGATTTGAGCAAAACTCTTAAACAATAAAATAAAAAAAAATGTAAAAATCAAAAGCTGTTTCATTTTATAATTGTATTCATTTACATATTTATTAAAAACAATAAGCTAAATTTTGCAAATACCATTTCTCCGGCAAACACCAACACCTTAGCACTTAATGCCTTATTCTCTTCGTTTCGGATAAATGTTAATTGAAAATCAACTTCCGGAAATTCATGCGGAATAATAACATTGAGAAATTTAAGGTTTTTGATTTCGGTAATCATTAATGAATGCCCGTTTAGCATTTCCGCTAATTCTTTAGCGATTTGAATAATACACACTCCCGGAGTAATAGGATTCCCTTTAAAATGTGCCTGATAAATCTCATGTGAAGCATTAAACCGTATCTTACACATATAGTTATTTTCCGTATCTGAAGAGGTTTCTATGAGAAAATAAAAACTGTCTTTTAACATGATTATCTTATTTTACGGTAAATTTTTCGTCAGAAATTGATGCATTTCTTTTTATATTCGAAAGAGTGATAGTCGTAACATCTCCTCCTGATTCTTTCATTTCGATTTGTTGTGCCAAATAGTTTTTTTTATCGACGATGACATTTATTGATGAAAACATCATTTTGATACGGGCATTTTTCGGAATGAGTTTGATTTGCGTTTGTGTTTGATTGACATAATACTCAGCCGAAAAGTTTTTATTATCCATTAATCCCTTACCGTTAATCATCCCCAGAATCATTTCGGTCATGCTTTTAATCATTTTCGAAGATTGAGCATCCATTGCAGTAGTCCCCTTATTATTTTTAACTACACTCTGTCCCTGATTCATCACAAAAGCATAAGCTTGCGGACTGGTATATTCCCAACGCAAGGCATCGGGAGCTTTGAAATACATCATTCCATTCGAAACGACCGCTTCATCCAGAAGCGAGCTGTTCTTCTTTTGAGTAAAATTGCATTGTAAACTATGAGTCGTTTTCGATGCCGCTTGCATATTTTGTATAAAAACACTTTTGTCGGCATCGGTCATTTTAACAAAATTGCTGTTTTGAGGGAAAGCTGTTAGTGTAAAAAAAATAAAACACACGAATATTCCCCTTTTTCTCGTTCCGCTTATAAATTTCTTATTCAACGTAAACATACTTAATTTTATAGTATTTTATCAGTATGCAAAAGTACTGATTTTTCTGCTTAGTTTGTGTACTTGCCCTAAAAATATATAAAGATGAGACCTTGAATGAGTATTATTATCACATAAATGGAAAATATGGGAATACGATTATCAAGTGCGGTTTGAAAAAATAAAACTGCAATCTTCCATTTATATCAAATTCTCCATCAAAGAGTAAAAGTAAAAATATAGATGAAAATGAAAGTCTTGACGAAATTCAAATAAACATATAGCCATGAATAACTGTGCTTTAACTTAAATATGAGATAATTTATGTTTTTCCAAAAAAGCTGATACATTTATGAACAGGTAAAAAAATTTAAAAAATCATTAATTTTAAATAGCTTATATATCAAGCATATAGAATTAATGAAAAAAACAAGCTTTTATTTTAGTGAAAAATATTATATATAATTTAAATATAGATGAATATAATGTTATTTAAAATAGATTAATTATTTAAAAAAATATAATATCTTGTTATAATGATGAATAAATTATAAACAATAATTTGTGAATTTTTTTTATAATATTTTTTATCGAAATGGATAAATTAACTTATCTTTGCAAGAACGAATATGTAGGTTCCCAATTTAGGTTAAGGAAGTAAAAATCATTTTTTTAAAATATTTTTATTTTTAAAACATATATTGACGAAGAATATTCAGATGAATTAGGTTCAGATTTATGGTATAAACTTTTATTTTATTACAATTATGAGTGATTTATTTAATGCTTTGTTTGGTCAAAACAACACAAAACCAGATACATTAACCAATGTGGCAGATTATAAATACAGTAATTTCAAGAATAAAACACAAGAGATAAGTCAGGAGCAGAGCCATAAAAATCTTCTCCAAAACGACACGTTGCTAAAAGCACGAGAAAATTTCCGTCCGGAAGAGCCTTATACTAAAGTGGAGGTTCCATCGGTAGAAAAAACATCTGTTAACACACCCCAAAGCAATAATGATAATTTATTTTTTACTAATGTGAACATTGAACAAATGAAAGCCTATAATAGTAACGAAGTACTAGAAAAATCAACAGCATATTTTGGCGGGGATGATATGGTAGCCAATGTATGGATGAATAAATATGCATTAAGAGACGGAGAAGGCAACATCTATGAGTTAACACCGGATGATATGCATAAACGCTTGTCAAGAGAATTTGCCCGTATAGAAAAAAAATATCCCAATCCCTTGGATGAAGTGCAAATAAATTTTTTATTAAAACATTTCCAATATATAGTACCCCAGGGAAGTCCTATGTTTGGGATTGGAAATGATTTTCAAATTGCTTCTTTATCAAATTGTTTTGTAATAGGAAATCCCGGTAGTTCGGATTCTTACGGAGGCATCATGAAAATTGATGAAGAGCAAGTACAATTAATGAAAAGACGCGGCGGTGTAGGACACGATTTATCCCACATTCGTCCTGAAGGAAGCTTGGTTAACAATAGTGCATTAACCTCTACCGGCATTGTTCCTTTCATGGAACGTTATTCCAATTCTACCCGTGAAGTTGCACAAGGCGGTCGTCGAGGAGCGCTGATGTTAAGTATTTCTATCAAACATCCCGATGTAGATAAATTTATTGATGCCAAAATGAAACAAGGTAAAGTTACCGGTGCCAATATTTCGGTGAAAATTGACGATGAATTTATGTCTTGTGTGAAATCAGGGAAACCCTATGTTCAACAATATCCTATTGATTCTCCCAATCCATTGATAAAAAAAGAAATAGATGCCCAAGCATTATGGAAAAAAATTATCCACAATGCCTGGCAATCGGCAGAACCGGGAGTCTTATTTTGGGATACCATTAAAAAAGAAGCTATTCCGGATTGTTATAAAAATCAGGGTTTTGAAACCGTTTCAACCAACCCTTGCGGGGAAATACCACTATGCCCTTACGATAGCTGTCGCTTGTTGGCATTGAATTTATACAGCTATGTAGATTATCCTTTTACCGAAAAAGCAAACTTTAATTTCGGTAAATTCAAAAGTCATGTAGGCATTGCCCAACGACTAATGGATGATTTAATAGAATTGGAAATAGAAAAAATAAATAGAATCCTCGAAAAAATCAATTCCGATCCCGAAACCGGAACGGTGAAAAGAACGGAAAAAGAACTTTGGGAAAAAATTAAAGAGAAATCTAAATTAGGACGACGAACCGGCTTAGGCATAACCGCAGAAGGAGATATGCTTGCCGCTTTGGGAATTCGTTACGGCTCAGCAGAAGCGAATGAATTTTCAACGGAAGTTCATAAACAATTAGCATTGGCTGCCTATCGTTCATCGGTAGAATTAGCCAAAGAAAGGGGGCCTTTCCCTATTTATAATGTCGAAAACGAAGCCAATAACGCCTTTATTCAACGATTGAAAGAAGCAGACCCTGCTTTGTATAACGATATGGCAACGTATGGAAGACGAAACATTGCATTATTAACCATAGCCCCAACCGGGAGTGTCAGTCTTTGTACTCAAACTACTTCCGGCATAGAGCCCGTATTTATGATTGCGTATACACGCAGAAGAAAAGTGAATCCAAACGATCAGAATTCTAAAGTAAATTTTGTCGACCAAAGCGGTGATGTTTATGAAGAATACCAAGTGCTCCATCCTAAATTTAAAGTGTGGGCACAATTAAAAGGACACGACCCGGAACAATTGAAATATCTTCCCGTTAAAGAATTGGAAAAATTAATCGAACAATCACCTTATCATAAAGCAACTGCTCATGATGTAGATTGGGTGATGAAAGTAAAATTACAAGGGTCGGTGCAAAAATGGGTGGACCATTCCATCAGTGTAACCGTAAATATTCCTGAAAATGCTACTGAAACCGTTGTCAGCGAAATCTATCAAACTGCTTGGGAAAGTGGGTGTAAGGGCATGACTATTTACAGAGAAGGCTCCAGAGATGGTGTATTGGTGAAACAAGGAAATACGAATAATCAAAGTGGAAAATTCGGAGAAACAAACGCTCCTAAAAGACCGAAATCTGTAGAAGCAGAAGTAATTCGTTTTAAAAATAAAGAAGAAGATTGGGTTGCTGTTGTAGGCTTGGTTGAAGGACGTCCCTATGAAATATTTACCGGTAAATCCAGCAGCTTTGCCTCACTGCCGGCGTGGGTGAAAAAAGGATGGGTCAATCGGGTGAAAGCCTCCAATACCGAACCCGCCCGCTACGATTTCGTATTTGCCGATCAGGATGGTTATAACGTAATTATTGAAGGATTGTCCCGTATGTTCTTAAAAGAATATTGGAACTATGCAAAACTGATTTCGGGTATTTTGCGTCATGGCATGCCACTGCCTAATGTAGTGAATCTTATTGATAAATTACGATTGGATGATGACAATATCATGACATGGAAAAATGGTGTTGCCAGGGCATTAAAACGTTATATCAAAGAAGGCACCAAAGTAAAACAAGCTTGCCCGGAGTGTAAACAAGAATCCTTGGTATATAAAGACGGTTGCGTTACTTGTTTAAATTGCGGTCACTCAAAATGTGGCTAATATAATCTCTCTTACTCATGGATACGCATCAGTATAACTTTAAACATCGATTCCCTATTCAAGTGCGAATGACAGACATGGATCCTATCGGACATGTTAACAATGGCGTACAGCTTTCCTATTATGATTTGGGAAGACTTAATTATTTGGAGAAATTACAGAACAAAAAAATCGTTTGGGCGGATTTAGACATGGTTATTGTGCATATTTCCTGTGATTATATGCATTCCATTTATTTAGACGATACCATTGCCGTTGAAACGAAAGTATTGTCTATAGGAGAAAAAAGTGTTAAAATGATTCAACGCATTATTCAAACGCAAACAGGTGAAATAAAAAGCACGTGTTATTCCGTTATGGCAGGTTATGATAGGGAACATAATTGTTCAAAACCTATTTCTGAGGTATTTAAACAAGTGATTGCTACTTTTGAAAATTAAGGCAAATCAAACTTTATATCTTTAATACACAACTGTAAGGAAGTCTTTCCTTGCCAATAATTGTGTTCTATATGATAGCAAATGTGAAAAGGGATTCCGCTTGCAATTTTTTCAAAATCATTTTTAAAACCAAATGCTATGGCATCCAAAGGAAAACTTCTTTTTTCTTTTTGAAATACCGATAATTTTAAGTGATTTTGTCCTACTATCCGTGCTTTCCCTGCATCGGAAACATGGTGAGTGGCAAATAGTGGCATCATATTCCCCGGACCAAAGGGAGCAAATCTCTTTAAAATTTCATAAAAACGTTCATTGATGTCTTTCAAATCAATTTCTTCATCTATTTCGATGGTGGGCGTTTTGGAATTTTCCTGTATCGATGATGCGACTATCTTTTCGAAAGTTTCAATAAATTCATCAAGATTTTTAGGGTCTAAGGATAAACCGGCAGCGAAAGTATGTCCTCCGAAATGTTCTAATAAATGGCTGCATTGCGATAAGGCATTATATAAATCAAATTCTTTCACCGAACGTGCTGAGCCGGTAATGATACCATCGTATAATGTTAAGACGATAGTAGGTTTATAAAATTGTTCTACCAATCGCGAAGCTACGATACCGATTACACCTTTACTCCATTCCGAGTTATACACTACCAATGACAGGCGTTTGCTGAAAGCGGGGTCGTTCTTAATTTGATTTACGGCTTCGTTTGTGGTCCGTATGTCTAACTCTCTTCTTTCGCTGTTGTGTGTATTGATAAGCTCCCCTAACTGCGTAACTTTTTCCAGTTTGTCACTGATAAGTAAATGTACGGAGCTGCGTCCTGTATCCATACGTCCTGCAGCATTGATGCGAGGTCCTACCAAAAAAACCAAATCATTAATGGTAATTTCTTTATTGAAAATGCTATCTCGTGTAAAAAACTCCTTTTGTTTACTACGATAAATATTACTGAACGATAATATATATTCAATGCCTTGACGAGGAGTCGTATTGATAATCTTTAAGCCGAAATATGCTAATGTCCGGTTTTCGCCTGTTATATGTACTATATCGGAAGCGATGCTGATAGCCACTAAATCCAGGAATTTTTTTATTTGCTCAAAAGGAATTTGACGGTGTTCGGCTATGGCTTGTATAAGTTTAAATCCTACGCCACATCCCGATAATTCTTTGTAAGGATAGTTACAATCACTGCGTTTTGGGTCCAGGATAGCATAAGCATTGGGAAGGCTTACATCCGGTAAATGATGATCGCAAACAATAACATCAATATGATAGCTGTTGGCTAAATCTATTTGTGAATGGCATTTTATGCCGCAATCCAAAGCAATCATCAAGGTAAAACCGTTCTCTTGAGCATATACAATCGATTCATTCGAAATGCCATAGCCTTCCTTGTATCTGTCTGGTATATAATATTCCAATGGCAGGTCAAATTGTTGTAAAAAGGAATACATTAAAGCAACGGCAGAAGTTCCGTCTACATCATAATCCCCAAAAATCAGCACCTTTTCTTTTTTAGAAATGGCATCTACTATTCTTTCAACACTTTTATCCATATCCATCATTAAGAATGGATTATGCAAATGGTCCAAAGAGGGTTTAAAAAATCGCATGGCATCGTCATAAGTGGTTATCCCCCTTGCAATCAGCAAGTGTGCTAAGGATTTGGGAATTTTTAATTCCTCGGCAAGACGTTCAACGTCTTTTTTATCTTCTCTTTCGGTTATTATCCAGCGACTTTTCATAAATATTTTGTAATGCAAAAATACGCATTTAATTTTTATACTATTGTATTATTTTTAATTTTTTTTTAACGTTTTCCGTTTTTTCTAAAAATATTTTCTGTTTGATAGTTTTATACAAACGATAAGCATAAATCAAAAAGAACTTCGGTATATTTTTTAAATTTTATTTCTTTTAAATTTTTTTGTATTGTTCTTTTTTGTATTTTTGAAAAAAATTTTAAGGCTTACATTCTTCATTCTTTTTTAAAAAAATATTTATGAATATTGACGATATAAAATTAAAAATTAAAGAAATACATAATAAAGTAAATGAACAGGAAGCTCGCTTATTAAATGCTGATGTTCCCATTTCTGTCTTAGATGTCGACCTACAAATGATGTATATTCGTATTTTGTACGACCAATACATGAGTTTACAGCAATCTGTTTTGGAAATGCAAGCATCGGAAAGTAATAAATCAACAGAAAGTGAAACGCAAAAATCGAAAGTCCATATTGCCAATAATCTTCCCTCACTCTTTGATTCTGTTGATGAAGAAGAGGAAAAAACAAACTTTCAAAAAGTTGAAATAGAAGATAAGACGATAGTTACTCCCCCACAGATGTCGGAAAAAGAGGAAATAGAAGAACCCGTAAAGGAGAATACTCCTGACGAACCGATAGAAATAGATATCGACAACATTGAATTTGTCGAAGAAGATGATGAAGAAGAGGAAGAAATGAAGCATGAAAATAGTGACCCTTACAAAGATAAATTTTTTCCGCAAATAAACCCCATGATTGATGACCATGAACCTGAAATTGCCATTCCGCTTACGATGGAAGGTTTACAGAAAGCAAGAAATGGTGTTCAATCTTCGAACTCTTTGGGGGATACCTTTGCTAAAGAAAAAAACGGACTTAACGAACAATTCTCCGGCAAATCGGAAAATAATATTGCGGCTAAACTTCAAAAAAACCAAACCAACGACCTTATGAAAGTGATAGATATTAACGACAAATTCCAATTTATCAGAGAATTATTTAACGGAAACGGAAGCTTATTTACCGAAACCATTAATCAATTGAATCAATTTTCAAAGTTAACCGATGCCATAGAATATTTGGAAAAAGCAAAAAATACGAATCGCTGGAAAGAAGAAAGCGAAGCCTATGAAAAATTGTACGAATTAATACTTAAAAAATTTGCGGGGCAATAAAAATGCTTGAACATGCATCTATATATAAACAAAATCTATTTTAAAATAAGGTATCGTATGAAAAACATAAGTGTTACACTCGGATTATTAATAGGTGTTCTATCAGTATCAATGTCCCAACCGGCATTTTTTTTCCATAATCAGGAAATTAATAATTGGTATATAGCTCCCAAAGGAAATGAACTTAGCGAGGAAATACAAAAAGTGATTCTTTTCCCCGAAGTACAATCCTTATTATCGCAAAAAAATGTGAAAGCTGACGTCCTTTATCCTAATTTTCAGTTTATCGATTTTGATAAAGACGGCTTAAAAGACCTTTTGTTCGAAGGGATAGTAGGAAATAAAAATCATGTGTTTATTTTTAAAAAGAAAACAAAAGACCAGTATCTTTTGGTGTTGAATCAGCCGGGAGAAATATTACAAGCAAATGCGCCTTATGAAAACAATGCTTTATCACTCACTATTTGGAATCAAAGCTGTTGCAGCTATAAGGTGAGTACCTTAACCAAATGGGTGTGTTTTATTAACAACAATGTGAGCTATTTTAAAGTTCAAGAACAAAGTTTAGTGTATAAAAACACCTTGCTTCCCGAAGTAGGAATAAAAAAAATCCCCTTGCAATATTTTACGATTAAAACAGAAGTTGCCAAACTACGCCTTTCGCCTCGTTGGGACGATGAATCGGTGATAGAAGGCGTTAATGCGTGGAAAGGTAATCATGTTTCTTATCATCCCCAAGGGGCAACGGGAGTTATTTATCACTTTCTTAAAGACAAAGATGGCGTTACCTGGTATTTTATCCGCATCAATACCGGTCCCGATTTCCCTACCAAAACCGACCGTTTTAAAGTAAGCAACGAAATTGAAGACTGTGAAAACTATTCCTATTACGGATGGATACACGGGGATAACTTGAATATAATTACAGATTAACACGATTTTATATTTTTTTTAAAAAAAGAATATAAATATATTGCAAAATAATGTACTTTTGCAATCCTGAAAACGCTTGTTTACAAGCAGGTCCCTTAGCTCAGCTGGTTAGAGCATCTGACTCATAATCAGAGGGTCCTTGGTTCGAGCCCAAGAGGGACCACAGGTAACTCCATGAAGTCAGGATGATGTGTCCTGACTTTTTTTTATGCCTCCCTCTTGCTAAGACTTCAAGTAAAACTTTAAATTGAAAAGATTTTTTTTAAAAATATATATATTCTTTGTCTATATATTAAAATAAAATTATATTTTTGCAGTCGGAAATATAACATTTTTCCAACAATTGGATATAAAGCCGATAAAAGACATAAAATAGAATTTAAGAATTAGGTTTGTATAATTTGTTTGTTTGGGAAGCATTCGAAAGAGTGCTTCCTTTTTTTGTGGGGTGATTCCAAATTCTCCCCTTCACTGTTGATGAAAAATTGAAATTAATTCCTTTTTCCGTTTATAATTGAAAAAAGATTATTTTTGCAAAATAATAAGTATACCTTACATGTGAGAAAAAGTGTATATATAAACTAGTTAAATCGCATTAAAACAACTTTAATAGTACTAACAATAAAATATTAATAAAATGAAAAACTATTTTAACTTTATTTTGACAGGCAAAAAACTTTTACCTATTTGGCTATTATTCCTAGTGTTATTCATAGTTCCGTATGGAATTATGGTGTTAAAAATTAATGATATTCAAACAGGAGAAATCCAATCATTATTAATTTTTCCATTATTAATGGTATTATTTGTAATAGCATTTTTATTAACATTTTATATAGCAAAATTAATAATTGAAGGCGTTGTATATAACGACAAAATGATTGTCTTTCATGGAACTTTTGGAAAATTTATCGGGATTGTACTACTTGGATTTTTTTTAAGTATAATAACACTTGGAATTTATATGGCTTGGTTCATTAGGGATATTAATAGGTTTTTTATTAATAATTCAATATATGATTCACAATCTTTAAAATTTCAAGGTAAGGGAGGAAAACTATTCGTTATTTTATTGTTGACTATTATTATTCCGATAAGTATATTATCAATTGTAATGACTACATATATTCTTAACAATACCGGGCAACTTTTTTCTTTTATGCTTATTCAGCAATTGATTACAGTAATAATCATGATACCTTATATGTACTTCGTTTATAAGTGGATGGTTAATATTGATTATAAAGATTTTAATATTACATGGGAAACTAGTTTTTGGAGTTCATGTAGCAAGATTGCTTTTGAAATATTATTAACAATTATTACATTAGGAATTTATTTCCCCTTGGCGATTATTCGTTTGTATAAATATTTTGCAGATAAGACCATAGCTAATGGGAATGATAGAAAACTCAAATTTGGTTATGATATTGACCTGTTAAATGATTTTCTATTTATTTGGGGGCAGACACTTCTGACAATTATTACGTTAGGAATTTATTATCCTTGGGCTTTTTGTAAAATTGGGAAAAGGATTTTAAGTAAAACATATTTGACAGAATATTAACGTAACCTAATAATTTCTCATTCTTAGCTCTGCAATCTCTAAAAATAAAGTAAGAAATTTACCCACTCTGCTTTTAATCCTTTTTTTTCGTTCTGAAAAAACCTCTCGGCACACGGGACAAAAAAACTGACAGCTGACAGCTTTCTTACTTCTCACGTTTCTCTCTTATAACATCTCTCCTTTCCAAGCTATTTTTAACTGATTTCTCCTCTCTAGGAATTTGTACGCGTACAAACTACAATTTGTATGCGTACAAATGACAATTTGTATGTGTATAAACTACAATTTGTATGCGTACAAATTACTAATTGTATACGTACAAATGATAAGAAGTACGCTTGCTTTTTAGATTTTTCCGTTTTTTAGTATTTTAGAGCCTTGCATCAAGTTTAATTTTTAATTATTTTGTTTATATTTCTTAATAAGTTTCATTTATTTAGTAATTTTGCATCGTAATTAAAACAAGCTTTTTTTATCTGAAAAGTTTAATACATAACATCATATATTTACCAAAAACAAATACATGAAAAAAATTATATTTTCTTTATTATTGGTATCAAGTCTGCAGTTAAGCATTGCACAGCCTGATTTTATGGTTACAACGGGCATAGGCTACAATGCTTCTTTTATGAATTCAAAAGTGTTTGATTCAATCGTTGATTATTACAATGTAAGTAGGCCCTGGCTTAGTAAAGAGCTAAATCATCTCAAATACATGCATGGCTTTGCCTGGAATGGTTCGGCAACGCTGGGGGTATTTTTGATAGATTTAAACTTTCTCGGTAGGTCGACCGTCCTCAGTTCACAAGGAGAACAAGATGGCGAAATGTTTCAACGCGATATTAAAGTCCAAAATGGCTCTTTCGGCTTAGGTCTCGGATTGAACATTATCAAACTCCCTCCCTTTACCTTCGGCTTGGGTTTCGATGCCGAAATTGGAGCAATTAAATTTAAAAAACGCATGTATCCTGTCAATACTTGATTATTCCGGTTAAATTGACCCCCCGATTCCGGAGCAAATTGACCCCACCCCTTATCGGTGAAAAAAAATGTGAGCCATCGGTGTCAAAGAACATATAGAAAACGGTGCAAAATTACATTATTT
>JAGOKS010000025.1 GCA_017994425.1 Bacteroidales bacterium
ATTACTCTTTGACATCCAACGTATGGCTCGCGAAAACGACGCTGCCGTCAGCAGACTGGAGAAAAGCCAAAACATGGATGGCTCCTGGTCCTGGTTTGAAGGGGGTAGACCGAGTCGCTACATAACACAACACCTTGTCTCCGGTTTCGGACATCTGCAACAATTGGGAGTTAAAACATCCTTAAAAGAAAATTGCTTACGCAAAGCCATTCAATACATCGATGCCGAAATATATAAAGACTATATTGAATTAAAACGAACCATGAAAATAAACAATACCTATATCGGATATACAAATCTGCATTATTTGTATGCAAGAAGTTTTCATCTGAAACAACATCCTATTGCCCCTCAGCACAAAGAAGCCTATACCTTTTTCCTTAACCAAACCAAACAATCCTGGAAAGAAGCTTCTATTTATCTGCAGGCACTGACAGCTTTAACCCTCTATCGTAACGGAGAAACCGAATTGGCAGCGACAATAATGGAAAACATTAAGAAACGTGCCCAGTACTCCGAAGAATTGGGTATGTATTGGAAAAAAGAAGGCTACGGTTACTATTGGCATGAAGCTCCCATCGAACGACAAGCTCTGCTGATAGAAGCATTTAACGAAATAACAAAGGACGAAGTCTCGGTAGAGAAAATGAAAATATGGTTGCTCAAACAAAAACAAACCCAAAACTGGGGAACCACCCGAGCAACCACCGAAGCATGTTACGCATTGCTGATTAACAACCAACAACTGCTGAGTACGGATGAAAATCCTGTTATCATCACCTTGGGAAAAGATACGATAGACGTTTCCAAAGTCCCTGACAAGGAAGCGGGAACAGGCTATTTTAAAACCTCATGGCTTGGTGATGAGATTACAAACGATATGGCAACCATAGGTGTAAAGAAGCCCTCCAAAGGCATTGCTTGGGGAGGTGTGTATTGGCAATATTTTGAAGACCTCGATAAAATAACACAAGACAAAGACATTCCGCATCCTTTATCCTTGCGGAAAGCCTTATACAAAGTAAGTCTCAATGAAAGAGGAGAAATGCTCACCTCCATCACCGAAGAAAATCCGCTCAAAGTTGGCGATAAAGTGCGTATCCGCATTGAAATTCGTGTTGACAGAGACATGGAATATGTACACTTAAAAGACATGCGTGCTTCCGCTTTCGAACCAACGACGGTTTTTTCACAATACAAATACAGAGATGGTTTGTACTATTACGAATCTACCCGCGATGCAGCTACCAATTTCTTTTTCGATTACTTGCCCAAAGGAACCTATGTGTTTGAATATACTGTTATCGCTACACAGGCAGGTGTTTTCTCAAACGGCATATCGAGCATACAATGCATGTACGCCCCGGAATTCTCCGAACATAGCGAAGGCATAAAGGTGAAAGTGGAATAAGGGAATTCTTCTGTTTTTAGCGGAAGAAAATGTTTTTATTCTATTCCTTTACAAAGCGTTTCCCCAACGTAGCGTATAGTACTTTTTTACTTCCCATGAGAAACATTTTTTTGATGGGAGAACAACTTTCAGAGTCTTCGTTCTCTATCTTGGTACCTTGCGCAAGGTAGCAAGCATACCTTGCCCAACATCCCCCTGGTACTTTGCCCAAGGTACCCGGTATACCTTGCCCAAGTCAAAAAGTATAGCTCCCATCGGGAAAAAGATAAGCATGGGAGAAAAAAAAGTTAAGTTCCCATCGGGAAAAAGTACATAAAGGCATAACAGGCATTTAAAATAGTATCGGGTAAGGGCGGATAATATCGTATCGGTTAATATCAAGGTTTTAAAGAATCCTTATTCCATTGATTAATATTATTTTGAATGTAAAATAAGATATGATTATACGCTTGTTCATTACGAACAATATGATCATAAAAACGGGTTTGCCATGCAAAATCAATTCCATGATTACGGGCATATTTGGTAACGCCGATTTTAAATCCCCGAACAATGGATGCCACATTTTTGGATTGGGGACCAAATGTGTTTTGGAACGGTAGGGATGGGGCCATTCGTAGAGACGCAAAATTTTGCGTCTCTACATTATTATTATTATCAACAACGTCGGGCGGTTGCGTATCCATCCCCATATTACAAATTGTAAACAATAAATGAACATGATTCGGCATAATAACAAAACCATCCATCATCACAAACGGGAAATGTTGCGGTATGTCAACGACACATTTTTCTGCCTGTTTTCCCAATTCGGTTAAAAACATTTCGTTTTGTTGAATATCCCCAAAATAGCATCTTCGTTTTTGTGTACAAATGGTAATAAAATAGGTTCCGTCCCATGCATAATTCCACCCTTGGAAACGATTGGATGGAATGCGGTATTGATGCTGAAATTTTTCATTTTGCGTCATATTTTCTTCCCCTTTGTTTTGTTTAATTTGTTCCTATTTGGTTTTTTTGTTTTTTTTGTTTTAAATCCGTATTCCTATTTTCCCCAGGTATTTTCGTGCCAGGCTGTTCACATCTTCCGATACGCGAAAAACATAAACCAGCACCACCCCTATTCCCAAGGAAACAAAGGTTTTAAGCAATGCATCCATAAATAAGGCAAAGGTGTAATTAGAAAAAACATCCGTAATTAAAGGGCTCAGGGTCATTTTCCATCCCCAGCTAATGCCAAGCATCAACAAGACAATCCCTGTTATTTTCAATAGGTTGAAAGAAAGCGGTGATACGTTGACTTTCCATTGCAGAAATCCTAAGAGTAAGACAATATAAACGATAATCGATAAAAAGGTTCCCAGAGAAGCCCCCGACATACCATAGATAGGAATAAAAAATAAATTAGTGAATACGGTAAGGATTACCAAAGAAAAGGTAAACAGCAAGGAATAGTAATAATATTTTGAAAAATTTAAAACCGCTAAGCTCACGCCAAAAGAACTATCTATCAATCGTGCCAAACCGATGAAAAAAACAACCCACTTCCCTTTGGCATAAATGTCACCGTTTGGTATGATGGCAAAAACAAAATCTATATTTATCCAAATCAATGCAAAAATGAAGCATGCTATTAACAACTGATGTAAGGACACTTTCTTACATAATACATTTGTGTTTTTAATATCTTTATCCTTTATACTTTGTGCTATTTCAGGCAATGATATTGCCAAAAGGGAGCGATAAGGAATCTCGACAATAATGGCTATATAAAAAGCAATGGAATAAATCCCTGTAAAGTCCAATCCCATTTTACTGCTCACTAAAAACACATCTATTTTCCCCATGATGCTGCTACTGATAGCTGCCAAGACTAAAAAAGACGTATAAAAAAGAAAATCTTTGCGTAAGGTTGTGGTGATAAACGAAGGCTTTGGCTTTAATGAAATGCCGTTTAGAAGCATAAGATAAAAAATATTCATCAAGGTAGCTATTCCGTAAATACTTACCAGCAGTATTACAAACCAGTCTAAATCAATATAACGGAATGCATACAATAAATACACCACTATGGTCATGGTACGAATGCCAACTTCGCGTATGAATTTAGGGACGACAATACGCATTAATACGTTTGCGTTGGTTTCAAAAACAACCATATACAAGAAAAAGAAACCCAAAGGAATTACAAAATAATAATACTCTACAAATAAGGCTGAATTTTCGGAAAAGAAATCGGATATAGGATTTCTCAACACTATGAATAAAGCGGTGATAAGGATAAATCCAATCAAAGGGATTATCAAGGTCCAAAAGAAAAAACCATTGTCTTTGTTTTCTTTATCTTTGAAATAAGGATAGAAGCGTATGCCCGATGAGTTGATTCCCAATTGAGACAAAGCGCCAAACAACAATCCTGCTTCCAATAATATCCTTACCAGCCCGATTTCCTCCGGACGGAGAAATTTAGCAGCAATAAAAAAAGTGGTTAAAAATCCAATAAAAGCACCTACATAATTCACAATGGTTCCCTTGATACTTTGCCGAATGATAACGCCCATGATATGATGTGATTATAGTGATTAATTCCGTTTGTCCAAACCCCACATTAATTTCTCTCTAAGTGTTTTAGAAAAAGTAAGCTGCGGTAAGCGAATCAAATTAATAGAAAATTTTTCTTTCGATATACATAATTCCTTCTCTTCATTTACAATATAAGCATTGGAATCGGAAGTGACGACATAGGTATTATTTCTACTTTTTACTTTAATACGAACGATGCTGCTATCGGGAATCACCAAAGGGCGAACGGTGAGCATATGTGAAGCAATGGGTGTTAACACGATTACTTCGGCATCGGGCATTAATATTGGACCTCCGCATCCCAAAGAATAGGCGGTAGACCCTGTTGGCGTTGCAATTATCAATCCATCACACCAGTATGTATTTAAAAAATCGTCGTTAATATATACTTCTATGCTTATCATTCCTTCACTTCCATTACGTTGAATGCAAATATCGTTCAATGCCCAATCGATATCGCTTCCCAGCTTGGGAGATAGATGCAAAAGCATGCGTTTTTCAATTGTAAAGTTTTTATTTTTAATATCTACGATAGATTGTTCCAAACTATGAATATTTACGGAGGATAAGAATCCCAAGCGTCCGATATTGATACCGAACATCGGGATACCGGAATCTCTTACAAGTGTAAGCGCATCTAAAAAGGTTCCGTCGCCACCTATGGTAAACACATAATCCGTTTGTTTTTCCGTTCCTTCTTCACAGCCGACACAAAAATTGGAAGGAAAACGAAAATCGTTTTTAATCGATTCGTAAAAAGGCTTATAGACATAAACAGAATCACAATGCTTGGATAATATATCCATTACTTCCTGAACAACGGGATAACAATTTTTTTGCAAACTTTTTCCGTAGAGACTTACTTTCATTATTCTATTTATTTATTCATTAGAAATCATTTCTTTAAAAACCAGAACCATTTTTACATCTTTTTTATCTTCGCCGGACGTATGAATAATGGCTGATTTCCCTTCATAAACAGCATCTTCAGTAATTAATTTTGCTTTTATTATCCAATCGCCTGTAGTAACATAATCAAACACAAAATGCCCGAGGCTATCGCTAAGGACGCTGGAAATAATTGTTTCGTTCGAATCCTTTATTTTTACCTTTTGCAGGATAGCTCCTTTGGCAACATACTCCATATCATCATAATAAGCGATATACGTAACTTCCCCTTGTATAACACTTTCATATTTTACACAAGAGAAGAGAACACTTGAAAACAATAGTGTCGCTACAAAAAATGCAAAGCTTTTCATCTTTTTAAAATTTTTGCAAAAATACATTATTTTTATTTGTTGCCTTGCATCTAAATTATTTTAATAAAAGAATACAGTCCCTTTATATCTACATTTTTTATACTTTTGTAAGCATAAAAAAGAAAGACATTATAATGGAGAAGACTAATTTTATTAGTGAAAATCAAGAAATAGAAGAAGAAGATATACATATATCCTGCGACCACAGCTATGAAGCGGATAAAATAGCTGCCAATCCCTTTTTATCAAGAGGATTGAAGGACATTCCCAATCCGGAAGAGCCCAATAACGAAAAATACGATTATTCATGCTGTCATTTAGGAAATTATGATTGGCTAAAAGACATAAAGCCTCCTCCTTGTGAGAAAATCAATATAGTAGAAGTCCGTTTTAAAAATGGCAATAAAGATTTTTTTCAGCTTCCCGTTTCCAATGATTTTTACGAAGTGGGAGATATTGTTGTGGTAGAAGCTGCCAGCGGTAACGACCTCGGCATAATTTCTATGACCGGTTATGAAGTAAAACTTCAGATGCAAAATAAAAAAACAAAAGAAGTTACTCGCAAGATATACCATAAAGCCCGTGCTGCTGATATTGAAAAATGGATAAAACTTGTCGGCAACGAAAAAGACACCATGATGAAATCCCGCTATGCTGCTTGGGACTTGAAATTAAACATGAAAGTAAACGATGTTGAATTTCAAGGGGACGGTTCAAAAGCAATTTTTTATTACTCTGCAGATGAACGCATTGATTTTAGGGAATTGATAAAGATACTAGCAGAAAAATTTCGCATCCGTATTGAGATGAAACAAATAGGCGTTCGCCAGGAAGCTGCCCGTTTAGGTGGTCTCGGCTCTTGTGGAAGAGAATTGTGCTGCTCGAGATGGCTCAATCATTTTAAATCCGTCAATACAGGCACCGCCAAGACACAACAGCTGGCATTAAATCCACAAAAACTTGCCGGACAATGTGGTAAATTAAAATGTTGCCTTAATTACGAACATGAAGCTTACATTGAAGAACTGAAGAATTTTCCAAATACCAACACCATTTTACATACCGAAAAAGGCGATGCACACTGTCATAAAATAGATATCTTCAAAAACCTGATGTGGTATTATTATAAAAATGATTTTTCACATTCCCTGTATGCCATTCCTACTGAAAAAATAAAAGAAATCATCGCTCTCAATAAAGAAAATAAAAAAGCGGAAAGTTTGGAAAATTATGCTGAAATCAATCAAGAAAAATACAACGAACAAGATGTCAACATTGACGATTTGAAAAAAATAAATGATTAATATAACATGCTTGCATTAATTAAAAAATCGGTAGCTATCAGTATCATTCTTGTATTATTCGTTGCATGTACGGATAACTATATCTATTACGAAAATCAAATAGTACCTAATGAAAAATGGGAAGCCAAGCATCCCCTTACCTACATTTTGAATATTACCGATACCCTTACTACCCACAACATCGGCTTTACGATACGCTATAGTGAAAATTATGCGTATCAGAACTTATATTTATTTATTTATACTTCCCTGCCAAACGGCAAACAAGTAATAGATACAGTTTCGTGCGATTTATTCCAAACCAATGGTAAAGCTTGGGGAAAAGGAAACCGTATCAAAGAATTAAATGTAACCTACGGCACACTGCTGTTTCCTTTCAAAGGCAAATATATCATGAAAGTAAAACATGCTATGAGAACAGATACAATAGAAGGCATCAGTTCGCTTGGGCTTTTCATAGCCGTCAAAGATAGTATCAACTAAAAGAAATAAATCATGTCTTCAAAGAAAACACCTAAAACAAAAGCTCCTGTCTCTACATTACGCAAATGGATTTGGGTACTCTTTTTTGCTTTTTGGGGAGGAGTAATAATAATGTTCACTTTTATTTCTATGGGATGGTTAGGTTTTATGCCTTCCTTTGAAGAACTCGAAAATCCCAAGACCAATTTAGCCACCGAAATCATATCGGAAGATGGCTATGTGTTGGGAAAATATTACATTGAAAATCGCTCGAATGTATCTTACAATCAGCTGCCCGAATGTTTAGTCAACGCCCTCATCGCCACCGAAGACATCCGCTTTAGAAAACATGCCGGCATTGACACCAAAGCCTTGTTGCGTGTCAGCATGGGAATCATCACCGGACAACATAAAGGAGGAGGAAGTACCATTTCACAACAATTGGCGAAAAATCTATTTCCTCGTAATGATGACGCTCATTTCTTCAAATTAGTATTTACCAAATTTAAAGAATGGGTTGTTGCCGTTAAATTAGAGAAGAATTATTCTAAAAATGAAATACTTGCCATGTATTTGAATACTGTGGATTTTGGCAATCTATCTCATGGTATCAAGTCGGCGGCAAAAACATATTTCGACAAGACTCCGCAAGAATTAAATATTGAAGAATCTGCATTATTGATAGGGATGCTGAAAGCACCTACCCGTTACAGCCCGCGTCGGAATCCTGAAAATGCTTTTATTCGACGAAATACGGTATTGGCACAAATGGAAAAATATGATTTTATTGACGAAAGCAGCTGTGACAGCATTCAAAAAATCCCGATAGATATGTCGCACTTCCGATTACAAGATCATAAAGTAGGTGTTGCTACATATTTCAGAGAATATCTACGACAAGAAGTTACTGCTTGGGCAAAAGCAAATCCAAAACCCGACGGCAGCACCTGGGATATTTATAAAGACGGCTTGAAAATATATACTACCATCAATTATAAAATGCAAACCTATGCTGAAGCTGCCGTTGACGAATGGGTGAAACAAAACTTACAACCTTTGTTTTTCAAACATTGGGCAGGGCATAAAAATGCTCCTTTTTATAATATCAATGAGGAGGAAACGGAAAATATTATGGTTAGAGCCATGAAAAACTCCGATAGGTACAGGAAATTAAAAAAAGAAGGCTATTCCGAGAAAGAAATACGCAAAATATTTGAAACTCCTGTGCAAATGTGGTTGTTTTCTCACGAAGGTGAAATAGATACTGTTTTGTCTCCCTGGGATTCTCTACGCTATATAAAATCCTTTTTAAACTGTGGTTTAATGGCGATGGACCCTTCCACCGGCTATGTTAAAGCTTATGTAGGAGGCATTGACTATACCCACTTCCAATACGACCACGTAACGCAAGCCCGCAGGCAAGTAGGCTCAACCTTCAAACCTTTTGTCTATACGTTTGCTATGCAAGAAGGGGAATATTCTCCCTGTTATAAAGTACCTAATTTACCCGTGAGATTTGATTTGCCGTCGGGAGATGTATGGATTCCGAAAAATGCAAGTAAATACAAAGAAGGACAAATGGTTACTTTAAGAGAAGCATTGGCTAATTCACTGAATTATGTCTCGGCATATTTAATGAAACGTTACGGACCAAGTGCCATTGTTCAGCTGGTACGAAAATTAGGAATGACAAGCGATATTCCTGAGGTGCCGGCAATTAGTTTAGGTGCCTGTGAACTTAGCTTGTATGAAATGGTAGGAGCCGTCAATGCGTTCAATAACAAAGGTGTCTACGTAAAACCTATTTTTATCACAAAGATATGCAACAACAAAGGCAATATTCTGGCACAGTTTTCTACCGAACAAAACGAAGCTATGGATGAAGTGTCGGCATATAAAACAGTTCGATTAATGGAAGGTGTCGTTGACCAAGGCACCGCTGTACGTTTAATCTACAGATACAAACTTGACATGCAAATGGCAGGAAAAACAGGTACTACCGATAATAATTCTGACGGATGGTTTATGGGATATACCCCTCAACTAACGGCAGGTGTTTGGGTTGGTTGTGAAGACAGAGCCGCACATTTTCGTTCTACCAATCTGGGTCAAGGTGCCAATACCGCTCTTCCTATCTGGGCTATTTTTGTAAAAAAATGTTATGAAGACAAAAGCTTGTATTTTTCAAAAACAATGGAATTTGAAAAACCGGATTTGAATATCGACATAGAATTTGATTGCAGCAAATATGTAGGAGAAACCAGCACTCAATCTAAATACGATTTTGACTAATAAACAAAAAAACTGCTTTTTCAAGCAGTTTTATCTTTTTTATTTAAAAGCTGTTTCACTCAGACCTTTTCCGTTAAGTCTTAAGTCATCCATATAGGCAGGAACTTTTTTCCCTAAATATTTATCTACATACATCTTAGCCAGATATTGTCCGAGCATAAAACCATGTCCTCGTAACCCTATCAACAAGCCATTTTCAGGGTCAACAATATAACGCGGTTCGGTATAATACCCGCTCCAAACAGCGTGAAAGCCGATGCTGTTAAGATTCGGTATCCATTCACTAAACATTTCAGAAACAATTTCCAAAAAGTCTTTACTGTTGTATTTCAAATTCTGACGTGTTTCGTTGGGATCGCAACCGGGAGAGGCACAACCTATAATTTGACCTGTCTTCAGGAACTGTTGTCCGTAAACAGCCGTAAAGCCTTTGTAACGACGACGGTCTATCACCATGTCTAAAGCATCGTTGTTTTTCCCAATCATCGGCAGCCTTCTGGTTATAAATGCCTGATGTTTTACCGGATAGGTGTTGGTATCCAATCCCAGCATTTTGGTAAACTTCTCTGCACTGCAGCCCAAAGCATTGACAAAGTGATTGCAACAATATTCAATGTATTCGTTGGCATGTGTCTGTACCAATGCATAATATTTGTCGCCTTGCTTTTTAACATGCAATAATTCGCAGTCTTCCATCAATACACCCCCTTTATCCATAGCCACTCCGCGTATATATTCTATGGTTCTTCCCGGTGTTGCCTGCCAACAGTCGTTGGCAATCAATGCATGAGAATAGGTTTCTAATTTCGGGTTCCATAAAGGAGATATTTCTTTTTGGAAATCTTTTTTATCAACCATATAGGCGTCCGACCAAGCCCGAGAAGCATCCAAGGCCCGATAAGTAGCATCGTCGTGTACTAAATTCACATAGCGTGTAGGCTTAAAATCGATATTATAAACTTTTTGTATGTCTTTGAATAATTCTAAATTATGTTTTGCGATATCAGAAATATCTGGATTTGAAAAGGTAGGACGACCTCCGCCGATATTACGCCAGGAAGCCCCGCGATCGTAATTGATTAAAATCGTCTGTTTTCCGGCTTCGGCAAAATAACGAAACAAGGCACTGCCTGCTATGCCGCCACCGGCGACTAAAATATCAATATTTTGTTTTTTGACATTGTTGTTTTTTGGAAAAACAAATACTTCCTTCGCTTTCGGATTGTATAAATCTCCCAATGTTACCTGATTGGATAAAGGAGCCCGTGGGGTAGAATCACCGGTAATTTCAATGCCGTATCCCCGAAGGATTTGTTTGGCACGTGGAATACACCGTTTCCCCCGACAAGGACCCATCCCCATACGGGTGGTATGTTTTAATTCATCAACAGAAATAAATTTCCGATTGCCGATGGTTTGTAGTAATTCTTCCACACTAACATCCTCACAATGGCATACGTACGTTTCGCTTTCTACCTTTTGCAGGGATTTTAAAGATAATTTCTTCGGATACTTTGATTGGATAATAAAGCCTCTTACATTTGTCAACGCTTCTCCAAAAAGCGTAGTGGATTTGATACGGGCAACATTAGTTTTATTTTTCTTTTTTAATATCTTTTCAATGATACCTTCTCCGAGTTTTTGACCGTTGTTGTCAATCAGAAATACAGAAACACCTTCTTCTGCATGATATTCTATGGGTAAAAACAACTGCGCTTTCGAAAGATTGTATCCGAAGATGGCAAGTCCGGGACATTGATACACACATTCCATGCAACCGATACATTTGTCAAAATTTATAGCCGGAACCGTCGACGTACTTGACTTGCTGATAGCACCATGAGGGCAGGCAAAAGCACAAGGATTGCAAGCAAAGCCATACAAACAATCGATCTGTACAAAAGGTTTCGCCTGCATTCTTTCCGAAGATGGAAGATAGGGTTTTTCAAGTATACGAACCGGATGCTGTTGTGAATCTATGTATTGTTTGGATATTTCCAAATAATCTTCATACGAATATCGTTTCCCGATACATTGAGCTACTTCATACGCCACTTGTTTGCCACGAAGCACCGCACTGGTACCTTCTCCTATGCGAATCGCATCGCCTATGCCGAAAGTGTTAATGCCAAAGACTTCTTTTCCTTTAACTAACAATTGATCATCAGGGACTAAACCCGTACATATGTTGATAATATCAATATCGTCAATTATTTTTTCCGTACTCGGTATTGCTTTAAAATCTTTACATTCCGCAATAACAGCACCTATAATACCATCGTGTTTATCATTGGGAATGGCTTTCAATAAAATATGAGATGTCAGAACGGGAATGCCCAACCGTCGTACCCGGTTTGCTTGAACCGGAAATCCCCCTTCATTAGGCATGGCTTCGATGATGGCTTTAATGTCTGCACCGGCTTGCATGCCTTGATAAGAGGTTAAATATCCGATGTTTCCTGCACCAACGGTAAGTACTTTTTTGCCTAAGAGGGTATGTTCCTGATTCATCATTTTCTGGAAAACGGCAGCGGTATAAACACCGGGGAGGTCGTCGTTTTCGAAAGTAGGCATAAAGGGAATGGCACCGGTACCGACTACAAGATATTTCGCATCAACATAGGATATTTCTTGATTTTCGATGTTTTTAATCGCAATGCGTCTGCCTTCCAATATATCCCATACCGTTTCATTCAAAAGAATACCGTCATGATTATCGCCGGCTAATGTTTTGGCAATCTCAAAACCACGCATGCCACCGTATTTTTTCTCTTTCTCAAAAAAGAAAAATTGATGTGTTTGCATATTGAATTGCCCGCCAATGACGACGTTGTTATCAATGACTAAATTAGAAATCTGCAATTTGTTGAGGGTTTCACGGCATGCCAATCCTGCCGGTCCGGCACCGATAATGGCAACCGTGGTTTTGTATATACGCAATTCCTTTTGTTTGTTTTCCGTATAAATAGGTTGGTAGTCTTTGGGTATTTCCCTTACTTCCTTCACCCCATCGACGAGGGTAATGCATATACGGCGGATGTTACCGTCGACCAACATTTCACAGGCACCGCATTTGCCGATACCACATTCCAAACTCCGCTGACGGTCGTGAATGCTATGACTATGAATAGGAAACCCTGCCTGATGCAAAGCCGCCGCAATGGTATATCCTTTTTTCCCTTTTACTTTTTGCCCTTCAAATAAAAATTCGACGATTTCGCTCTCCGGAATGTCTAAAATGGGATGATTCTTTATTTCATACATATCGTAATATCCTTATTTTTATATTGTTATTTTTATTGCTGTGTATTTAAAATCAAAATGCAAAGGAAAACAAAATTTTTGTAAACTCATAGGGTTTTTGTGGAGAATGTTGAAAAAAATGGGAAAAATTATTTATAATCCAATGTTTGGATTTAATGAATCATCCTGCCATTTTAACGGATTATTGACAATGTATTCGGATATTTGATGATATGCTTTGTCATTTCGGATTATATGGTCGTAGAAACGTGATTGCCAGGCAAAATCAAAACCCAATCGGTGTGCGTGTTTGGAAACCGCCGATTTATAGGATCGGATAATGGTTGATAACGAATTTGATTTGGGTGAAATATTTGCCATGAATTCGTTTTTTGATTGTGTTGATTGTGTTGATTGTAGAGACGTTGCATGCAACGTCTCTACACCGGAACCAACGGAACCAACGGAACCACCGGAACCTCGAACGAAAATATTGTCGGTTAATGCATTGGTACATTCCGGTTTGTGAATAATAATAATCCCATGTACATGGTTAGGCATTATTATAAATTCCCCCAATTCAATGTTTTTGAAATGGTTTTTTATTTCATACCATAAAATATCGGCAATCATCCCTATTTCTGATACATTCATTTTCCCCTCTACAATACTACCAAAATAATGTATCTTTCCTTTTGTACATATTGTTACAAAATATGCTGCATTATTACTATAATCCCAGTGTTGTAAACGTGCAGAAGGTATGCGAAATTTGTTTTTAAATCTTTCCATTGTTTTATTTTTTAGTTTATTATATTTGTTATATTGAATATAGTTTTATGCTTTTTAATCTACAAAAGTAAAGAATAAAATGGAATTAAAAACAATTTAATGTATTTTTCTAAAAATTTATAATCGCCTTCTAAAAACATACAAAGCATCAAAAACATGCGAATTGTATCCCTTACAATAGATCTTTAATCTGTTAAAATGTGTCATTATGTTTCTATTAACAAAATTACATAATTTTCCACTCACAGATTTCCACGAATTAAAAAAAGCTCTCAGCTATCAGTTTTTAAGCGCGTTGAAAATGGCACACGGATAACACGGATGCGCCGCATAAACGCAGATATTTAAGCGGGTGAATTCAATTCATCCGCTTACTAAACAAAAATTCCGCCCACAGATTACACAAAATAAAAGAGTCAATTACCCATACCCATGCATATTGAAATAGGGGACGTACCCTATTTGCGTTTTCTATCCCTATGGATAAAATCCGCAGGCATGCTGTTTTGGAAAAGTCGGTTTCCAAACTAAAAATGGCGGGTTTTAGGCGTATTTTCCTGCATTTTTCCACCTCGTAGAAGAAAAAATGGGAAAAAATAACTTTTCTTGGTTAATTAAAAAAAGATTACTTTTGCATTATTAAAAACTTTAAAAAAATAAAAATGAAAATAAAAATTAGATTTTCGATTATGGCAATACTATTTGCTTTATTCTCAGTTTTTTTAGTAACTAATTGTAAAAAAGACGATATTGGTAGTGTTACCGATATTGATGGCAACACCTATAAAACGGTAAAAATAGGTACCCAAACGTGGATGGCGGAAAACTTAAAAGTTACCAAATATAACGATGGTACAGCTATACCAAATGTAACCGATGGTACCGCATGGTCTAAATTAACCACAGGAGCCTATTGTAATTACGATAACGACCCAAGCAAGGTGGCTACTTATGGACGATTATATAATTGGCATGCAGTAAATACAGGCAAATTATGCCCAACAGGATGGCATGTACCAACGAGTGAAGAATGGAATGAATTAAGTGAATATTTGGGCGGATATGTAGTTGCAGGAGGTAAACTCAAAGAAACAGGGACAACACATTGGTTAAGTCCTAACGAAGGAGCAACCAACGAAAGCGGTTTTACAGCTCTTCCGGGCGGTCTCCGTTACGGTTGGGGAACATTCGACTATATTGGGGAAGACGGCTTCTGGTGGAGTTCTACAGAGACCAGTACTATTAACGCCTTCAGCCGGACTCTGCATGACTATGACGGCGATCTGGACATCATTAACAGCAACAAGGTTGCTGGGTTTTCAGTTCGTTGCGTAAAGGATTAAGAATTTATTTGATAATTTACTACCATAGACTTTCGTGTGATTTCTGATTATTAAATAAAAATAGTTCTTTAGTAAAAAATTTACAAAAAACATTACCCAATTCTATAATTACATTGAATACAGAGCAATAAAATAATATTACAATATATAAAATAGTTAATAATACTAATATTTTTTTTAAAGTAAGGATTTGGTTTTATCTTAATATAATTTTTTAAAATCTAAATAAGTGCCAAATAAATCTAAAATATTTTGTTGTTGATCTTGAAACCATCGCATTATTTCCCATTTTTTTCTGTATATTTCCGATGTATCTTCACAATTATCATTTTGGAAAGAACTTCTGTTTAGTGTTTTCGTATATTCAAGCAATTCAATGTCAAAATTTCTAATATTTTTCAATAAATCTATAATGTCATTATTAAATAGAAAACTTGCACTCTTTGTCTTATCTGAGAAGGTTTGTATATTATTTATTTCAATCCCTCCTTTTTCAATAATTTCAATAAGAATTTTGTGTGTCTCCTCAAATATTTTATACCTTTTTTCAAAAAGATCAAGTTTTAATTTATCTTTATTAATTTCATTTTGAAATTTCGAATTTTTTTTATTTGTTAAAAATTGCTGACAAGCAATATATACGGTGATGATTGCTATTAATGGTGTTAACATTGCATTAATAAACTGAATTGTTTCTTGCATGTTATTTTATTTTCTTGTGATGATTTTCATAATTGTAGCAAATTTCAAATTTTGTAATATTATATGAATATTTTTTTATGCAAAAATAAACAATAAATTCTCACCTAAACCAAAAGAGGAGAAATATTTTAATCGGATATATTTTTTCTTTCCACTTTCCTTATAAGTCTAAAAAGATGTCTTACATCTTTTTGAAGATACTTAGTCTTTTTTTGTAGCGTTTTTCTTTTAGGTATTCGTTCGAAAGCAAAATTGTTTAGGGCGGATAGGTTTTTACCGATATAAGAACTTTTGTTAAAGCCATTTAAAGGGGATTGAGTGTATAATGTATGTTTGGTAGTTGCATCAATGCATTTGCTATGCGAGTGCGGTGGCATTGCTTGGGGTCTTTTTCAAAACAGGTAAGTGCCACACGTTTATCCGTATCAATTATTTCTTTTAGTTTGAGTAGTGCTGCTCTATTGTTTTTTAAGGTTGTTTTTTCGTATTGTTCAAATAACAGGTCGTAATCTTTTTGCGATTCTAACTGCCGACGGTTTTCGGATGCAATTCCCAACTCGGGAATATGTATATAACGTAAACCTACTCCTTCACAGGCTGTTTGCAATTGCCTTTTCGAAAATCCGTATTTTTGACTGTAGGCATTTCTACGAACATCGCATAAAATATGAATATCGTTGATGATAAGTTTGTTGATATATGTTTCGAGCGAAATACCTTCATAGCCGATGGTAAATAATGCAGGCTCGGTAAACGTCTTTTTTTGTTTTTGAACCAAAGCCAATTCATCGGCTGTCAATAGTTCGAATGCAATGCTACTATTAATGGCATAATAAGGATAGCGTTGGTAAGTGTAACGTATTAAATCGCTTTGACATAAGTTGCCGAACTGTTCTTTTATTTCTGTTAATGCTTGTCTATCGAATATATCCAGTAGAGATAAATAATTACCGGTTTCTTTTAGTTTTAGATAACGTCCACGGGAGTTTTCGGTTATTTCAAGGTAAGCGAATTTTTGCAATGTTGACAAGTCTTGATTGGCTTGAAACGAAAAACATCCATAGCGATAAGGGACAAAATCAAAGGCTTTGACGGTTTGCTTTCGAGTAAATAAAAACAAATATTTCTGCAAACTCTTTGCAGTTAATTGTCCGTCAAACAATTCTAACAATGCCAATAATATTTTTCTTCGGTAATACATGTATGCAAAAGTACAAAATTAATAATATTCTTCGGTTTTTATAGTAGTTATCTTTCCATTTTTTTAGATTATGTATAATGTACAGCGATATCCGTTGATATTCTGCATCGTTACGGATCATTCTATTCTACCAACAACAACAAAATGTTTTCCAATTTTTCTTTTACTAATACCGATTGACAGGTGAAATTATTAACGATAATGGCAAAACAATAGGTTTCTCCTTTAGCATTGATGGCATAACCTGCGTAGGCTCTTACCCCTGTCATTGTGCCGCTTTTCGCATAGATATTACTGCCTTTTGGTTTGTTTTTCAGTACATTTCTCAAGGTTCCCGACACACCGGCTTGCGATAAAGAATGGACATATTGGGTATAATAAGTCTTGGTAGACACATCATAAAGGACTTCACATAAGGCAAGGGGGGAAATGAAATTAACAGACGATAAGCCGCTGCCATCCACTATGTTTATACTATTGGTTGCTATTCCCATACGTGCCAAGCCGGCTTTAATGGCGGAGGCACCTCCCACATAGGAACCCTTTCCTAATAACTTGAAAACCGCTTCCGCATAAACATTGTTACTGGTTTTATTGATTTGATTCACTATCACCGATAAAGAGGGAGAATGGTTGACATAGACAGTATCCATTTTTGCATCGAGGGTATCTATGTCAATGGCATAGATTGCATCGGAAATATGGATTCCTTTGGTTTGCAAAAAGTTTTTAAAATTCCAGGCACAGACATAACCCGGCATTGGCAAAGCTCCTTTTGCCGAAAAAGGTGTTTTATTTACGGCAATGTTGCCACAGATTTCTCGTTGCTTACTGTACGAATCTCCATAAATCATCAGATAACTCTCCACTCCTTTTTTAAGGGTATTTACTTCATTATAAAGGATGATGTCGGGAGGAAGCGGAGGATAAACGCTGCTTAGTATTGCTTTTTTTCCGATGCTGTCTGCGGGCAGCATAGACACTACAAACATATTTTCATGCCATGACAAGCCTTGGGCACCGGCACCGTAATAATTGCCTACATCGCCCCACATCCAGGCCTCGTTTAAGGGATGGGAATCGAAAAAAGAAGCATCAACATATATGTTCCCGTTGATAGTATGAATCCCATTTTCTTGTATCACCTTACTCCATTTTTCAAAAAGAGAATCCGGATGGGTTGCTGAAAAACGGGTACTTCCCAGCGTAGGGTCGCCACCGCCAACAAGATAGAGATTCCCATTTAAAATTCCATCCTTGATTGTGCCGGAAGTTAACATATAGGTTTTAAACGTATACCTGCTTCCCAATTGCTGAAGGGCGATGGCTGTTAAGGGTAATTTTTGCAAAGAAGCAGGCACGAAATTTTTTTCAGCATTGTAGTTGACAAGGATACGATTTGTTTTTACCTCTTTCACACACACACCGATGGTGGCTGCTGTCAGGTTAGTATCCGTAGAAAGTTGTTGAATGGCAAGATTCAATTTCTCAGAGAGAGATTGAGTGAAAACGCTTGCTGTAAGAAAGCACAATAAAAAGCTTAAAATATTTTTCATGGCATAATTCTATCTTTGTTCAGATAGGCATCCCAGCCTTGCGCCTTGATAGGAATTGATTTTTTGTCGTTAGTAATTAAATGATATCCTTCATTTTCATCGGTAATATGTCCGATAACAGTAACATCTTTCACTTGTTTTATTTTTTCAAAATCATCTTGTTTGATTGTAAACAGCAATTCATAATCCTCCCCACCGCTGAGGGCGATGGTAGAAGGTATCAATTGAAAATCCATGGCGGTATCATAAGTAAGAGTGTCAATAGGTATTTTATCTTCGTAGAGGCAACACCCTTTTTTGGAGTTTTTACATATATGAATGATTTCGGAAGCCAGTCCGTCGGAAATATCTATCATGGCAGTAGGTAAGATATTATTTTCTCTCAATGCTTTGACTATGTCGAGGCGGGGTTCGGGTTTCAGCTGTCGTTCGAGCAGGTAATCAAAGCCTTCTAAATCAGGTTGGTTATTGGGATTATCGAGATATACTTTTTTCTCTCTTTCGAGGATGAGCAAGCCCATATAGGCGGCTCCCAAATCGCCCGAAACACATATCAAATCGTGGGTGTTGGCGGTGCTGCGTTTCACTATTTGTTTTGAATCGGCATAGCCTAAAACGGTAATGCTGATACACAAGCCACTAAGGCTGGAGGTAGTATCCCCTCCTACCATATCTACACCATAGCGTTCACAACACAGATACATTCCCTGATATATTTCTTCAATAGCTTCTACCGTATAGCGACTTGACACCGCTATGCCTACCAATACTTGTTCGGGTTTGGCATTCATGGCGGCAATATCCGATAAATTAGAGGCTATGGCTTTATATCCTATATGTTTTAATGGAAAATAACGCACATCGAAATGCACGCCTTCAATTAATAAATCTTTGGAAATTACCTGGAGTCGATTTTGTGTATTGATGATGGCAGCATCATCGCCAACCCCGAGCACCGAACTTTTATTTTTAAGTTGAATATTCTTGGTCAATACTTCAATCAATCCAAATTCCCCGTATTCAGATAAAGGGGTTACACTCGCATTTTCAAGCATAGATGTCATTATTTATGTTTGTGCAAAGGTAATGTTTTTTTATAAATTATACCCTCGATTCCTTATTTTATTTATATTTGATTTTCTAAATGTTAAAAATTAGTGTACTTTTGTAATCACTAAAAAACGCATCACTAAATACGTATTATGTCATCATTACAAAATATAAATCAATATTTTTTACAATTTTTACCGCAAGATAAACCTTCTGCCGAGAAAGATTATTTTATCAAACAAAGGGCAGATGCTGCCGATTCTTTCCGTAAAAGCGGTGTGCCGGAACCAAGTTCGGAAATGTGGAGAGAAATAAAATGGGACAATATCATTGCCGATAAAAACTTTGTTATTCAAAAACAAGCCAACGAATACCAACCCGTTGAAAATTATTTTCAATGTTCGACACGAGACATCAATGCGGAGATGTTTACTTTTTTAAACGGCTGGTACGTACATCACAACGCTCCCCTGACGGTATTTCCGGATGGGACAATGTTTGGAAGTTTAGGCGAAGCCATCCATCGGTTTCCCGAGCTTGTGGCTGAGTGCTTAGGAAAAAACAAAGAAATGTCGAATGGCTTAATAGACCTTAATTTAGCCTGTTGGCAAGACGGCTTTTTCGCCTATATCCCCGATAATATTCATCTGAAAAGACCCATACAATTTGTTTATATCGTTAATTCCGATGAAAATATTTTTATTCAACCCCGAAACCTTATCTGTATCGGGAAGAATGCTTCCGCTACCATCGTCCATTGCGATGACTCCCTCGAATGTAAAGATACCCTTATCAATACCGTTACCGAAATATACGTTGGAGAATCTGCCACATGTGATTATTATAAACTTGAAAACAAAGACAATAAATCAACGCTTATCAATCATTTGTTGATACAACAAGCAGGCAACAGTAAGGTAAACACCAATACCACCGTTTTTAACGGAGGCTTGGTACATAATACGATTGTTGCCAATCTGATGGAGCCAAAAGCGGAAATCAATACCAACGGTTTGTATTTGGTAGATGGAAAACAAGAGATAACCAATTGTTTATACATTAAACACGGGGCGCCGAACTGTAAAAGCAATCAACTCTACAAAGGCATCCTCGACGATACGGCAAAAGCCCGTTTCATCGGACATGTATATGTGGGGAAAGAAGCCCAAAAAACAGAAGCACACCAAACCAATCGGAATATTCTGCTGACGGATGAAACGGATGTGATATCGAAACCCTTTTTGGAAATCTATGCCGATGATGTTAAATGCAGTCACGGCTCAACGGTAGGTCAATTGGATGAAAATGCGATGTTTTATTTACGTACCCGTGGTATTTGCGAACAAAATGCAAGGGTATTGTTAATGCATGCTTTTGCCAAAGAAGTAGTGGATAAAATTAATATCGAAGCCCTTGGCGATCGCACCGAGCGACTGGTAAGAAAACGCCTTACCGGCGAGATTATCTCCTGCAACAGCTGCATGCAACAATGCGATAAAAAGAATATCAGCTTCGAAATAGAAGTGCCGGAATTATAAAAAAACAGAGATTATTCATTGACGTTTTCGTGCCGAAAAGACAGAGTCAGCCTCGCGTGTAATCTTTTCAATTTTTAAAGTGAGGGGGTGGGTTTATGGTCAAGCAAAAAGAACAAGAGAAAATCGTTTTGTTTTGATTGTAAATATAATTAAACGCAAATAAATAAATTACCCGTTAATGTTTTATTCTTCATACTTTTAATCTGCCGCTTGCTAATATATTCCGTAGTTCCTTTTAGTATCTTTGAAGTAAATTAAAAGAAAGTGTAGAGGCTACCGGAGGACATCCAAAGGGTTGAATATCAACATCGAAATTTATTGACGCAATAATTGAATTTATTGACGCAATAATTGAATTTATTGACGCAATAATTAATTTTATTGACGCAATAATTAATTTTATTGACGCAATAATTTTTCATCGCTTTGGTTTAGCTTTTTTAATTGCTGCATTCTCTACATTCACAGCGTTTACATCACCATATTATCTCATCAAAAATTGTTTTTTTCTCCGGAGAGGCTTTCCGTATTTCAGAAAATTGTACTTTTGTACTATAGAACTCACGCAGATTTGCTTTGATTTTCAGCTGCTGTCTACTAAAATAATAACTAATCGGAATGAAAAAAATCAGTATTATATTTTGTTTATTTTTTACATTTTACGTTTCTCATACATCTTACGGGCAGACCTTTACAAGTTTTTCATCGCAAGCGGAGAATACCATTCCCGAGATGCTGGCATTTTTTGAAACATCGAGTAAATCGTATAAAGATGGTGTGGACAGCATGAAGACCTTTTTCCCTATTTTTTGGAGTGAACTTTCATCGAAAGAACAAAAAGCTTTTTTAGAATTGGCAAACAAAATGTTAAAAAAGAAAATGAAACCTTTCCCACACTTTGCCACATTTATTAGCACCTACCATTCTTTTGTTCAAAGTTATCCTTCGGAAGGAAATTTCAAACAGTTGATGCAGGCATTGGATTATTATATAACCAATGATGCAAATAAATATACCAATTTATTAGTATTGTACAATCAATTTATCACAGCAAATGTGTTAAATGATTTTTCAGGAACGTTATGGTATGCAAGCAATAGCAACACCTATTATTTTGATATGGATAGTTTGCCTAAGATTATTTTTCCTTCACTCGATTTAATTGCAAGTAATGGCAAAGATAGTATACTTATTAAAAACACGAGTGGCGTATTTTATCCTTCTAATTTACGTTTTTATGGAAAAAGCGGCACCATTGATTGGAGTCGTACCGGTTTAAGACCGGAAGATGTATATGTCGAAATTCCTATTTATAGCATAGTACTTAAAAGCCCTTCGATAGAAGCCGAAAATGTAGTGTATTACAATCCCCGTTATTTCAGTGCTCCCCTGCTGGGAAGTTTTGAAGACAAAGCGGTTACTACCAATGTAACGTACGATAATGCTACTTTTCCCCGATTTACATCTTATAATAAATTTATTACGATTCATGAATTGTATGAAGGAGTTGATTATCTCGGGGGAATTTATGTAAGAGGTAATGCGTTTATTGGTCAGGGAGATGAGAAGTTTTTAGCGCAATTACATTTTAAACGGGACGGGAAAATTGTAATCAGCACCAGAGCAAAATCATTTTTATTGCGAGAGAATACCATTGAATCGGCACTTTGCAATACGACGGTATATATTGAGAATGATTCGATTTATCATTCGGCCATTCATTTGCGTTACAATGCCGACAAAAAAGAAATATGGCTTATCCGCGGAGTTGACGGTTCCGAACGTATGCCCTTTTTCAACACCTATCATGGCTTGGAAATATATTCGGAAGCATTGTATTGGAATATGAATGAGGAATCGATAGAATTTAAATTTCTACCCGGCACAGGAGGAACAAATACAGCTGTATTTGAGTCTGATAACTTTTTCGAACAATATAGAATCGATAAATTGAGAGGCTTTGCCCGAATCAATCCCATGCATACGCTCTATGAATTTTTTAGATTAAATAATGTTAAAAGAGCCTCTTTAGACGATGTGGTTGATTTTTTCAAATATTCAAAAGATGATGTTCGCAGTCTGATATTCCAATTTGTGGAATTTGGTTTTGTAGATTATAATATGCTGACCGATGAAGTAATTTATCATAAAAAGTTAGGGAATTATTTATTGAATGAGAACGGAAAAAAAGATTACGACATTCTTCGCTTTATCTCCACGGTACCGGCACAAAGCAGTAACGCCAGTTTGAGTTTATTAAATTATGATTTAACCATAAACGGATTGGATTTAATAGTAGTAAGCGACTCGCAAATAGTAAATATTTTTCCTCGTGACAGAAAAATAACCATGCAAAAAAATAGGGATTTTATGTTCCACGGCAAAGTAGAAGCCGGTTTGTTTGATTTTTGGGCAAGTAATTGCAAATTCAATTACGAAAAATTTAACATGGAATTTACCGTTATTGATTCGATAGTGCTTTATGTCGAAGATAAAAGTCAAGCTTATAATAGTATGGGCGAATATCCCTTGCAGAAGGTGCGAAGTTATATCGAAGACATTTCCGGAACCTTATACATAGATCAGCAAAATAACAAATCGAGTCGATTGTCTTTCCCGAGGTATCCCTATTTTGAAAGTAAATCTCCCGGCAGGGTGTATTACGATCATGATTTTGTGTATAACGGAGTGTATGACAGAAACAGATTTTATTATTATGTAGATTTGTTTACGATTACCAAGATGGACAATTACGATACCGATTCGTTGTTGTTTAACGGATATTTGTATTCCGACGGGATATTTCCCGACATTCATAAGCCTTTGAAGGTACGGCCTGACTTTTCCTTAGGATTTATATATTATACCGAGGCTGGAGGTACTCCGGCATATTACGGGAAAGGTATGTTTACCGAAAAGATTGACCTTAGCAATCTGGGTTTGCGTGGAAGCGGAAAATTAGATTATACTCAGTCACATGGAGAAGGGAAGAATTTAGTGTTTTTCCTTGATTCCATGAACGGATATTTTGAAAACTATCGCATCGACCCGCAAAATATTGGGACTGAATATCCGCCTGTTACGGCTGAAAATATTTATGTCCACTGGGAACCTTACAAAGATGCCATGCAGGTGAATAGTGGTGAAACACCCTTTGCCGTTTTTAACGAAACAAGCTTGAATGGAAGTCTTTTGGTTTCTAATACCGGAGTTACAGGAGCGGGAAATATGACCTATAAAATTTCTGAAATGCAAAGCGATGAATATACGTTTTTACACCATGAATTAAAATCGGAAAATATGAATTTCAGTTTGAAAGATAAAGTAATGGATGATTATTTTATTCAATCTGTTAATTATAAAGCACATATTGATTTTGAAAAAAGAACCGGAAACTTCATTTCCAATGGTGATATTTCCACCATTAGTTTTCCCATTAATATGTTTTATACCCGTTCCAAAGAGTTTGATTGGCTGATTGATGATGAAAAACTTGCTTTCAAATACGAAGATCCACATGCTACTGTAGATATAAATGCTACTGATATACGGGATTTATATCAAATGAAATCCAATGGCAATGAACTTATTTCCACCCATCCGTCTCAAGACTCTTTGCAATTTACAACAACAAGAGCCACATATGATTTAAAAAAATATGAAATCACTGCCGAAGGAGTACGCTTTATTGAAGTCGCCGATGCAGCTATCTTTCCCAAAGAAGGAATCGTAAAAATATATAAACGAGCAGAAATAGGAACCCTGAAAGCTTCTAAAATACTTGCCAATACCGATACAAAATATTATGAAATTTTTGATGCTACCACCCATATCAATTCTCGTAATTCCTATTACGGACAAGGGAATTATATTTACTTAGATGAAAATAAAGAAGAACAAAGATTGTTTTTTGATTCATTATGGGTAACACGCAACAATCTAACTCGCGGGAGAGCCCTAATAGCTGAGGATAGCATTTTATTTACCTTAAGCCCACATTTTTCCTTTAGTGGCGAAGCCTTGTTGTTAGCTGAAGATGAATTTCTTACTTTCAACGGAGGAGTTAAAATACTCCATGCTTGCGATACATCCGTATTTTCGGCCATACGATTTAAAGGACAAATTAATCCGGATTCCATTCTAATTCCTATCAATGCAACCATCAAAGATATGAATAATCGTAGTGTAGTAGCTGCTATTGCTTCCGATAGAAGTGGTAGTATTTATACGGCTTTTGCACGCGCTAAAAATGCACCTTCCAATCCGGAATATATCAGTGCCGAAGGCTTTCTTGTTTTCAACAAAGAAAAGCAAGCCTTTGTCGTGGCAGCACCTGATAAATTAGAAAATCTCGAATCGCAAGGGAATGTAATTTATCTTGAAAAAAATACCTGCATCGGAAGAGGAGATGGACTTTTGGATTTGGGAACAAATTTGGGAAGAGTTTCCTTTATTCCGATTGGAAATATAAACAATTATATGTTGGCAGACTCAGCCCTTATCCGCATTGCCGCTTCCCTTGATTTTTATTACAATGACAATTGTATGCGCATAATGGCAGAAACAGTAGATGGTTCCTATAAATTGGAAGGTATCGATATTGTAGAAAATTTAAACTACCAACACGCCCTTATGCATATCTTGGGATTAGAAGAATTTCAAAAAGTTTATCCTGAATTAGCACAATATTATAGGTTCAAACGTCTTCCCAAAAAATTACAACTTCCCTTTGTTTTTGCCGATATTGAACTTGAATGGAATAAATCTACTAAATCGTTTTCAAGTAGAAACAACATCGGCATTGCGGTTTGTGGCGGAAGAGAAGTCAATAAGTATGTCCCCGGATTAATTGAAATACAAAAGAAAAGTAATAAAACCAATCTTCAAATGTATTTTGAAATCGGAGAAGAATGGTATTATTTTTATTATGTAGGAGCTTCGAATTCCATGCAGGCATGTTCATCGAATGAAAAATACAATGAAATTCTCAAAAACACACCTCAGAAAAAACGTCAGCTGCAATCGGAAAAAGATGCTTCTTCCTATTCCTATAAATTAGCTTCTATACATCTTAAAAACAGATTTTTAAAAACATATAATTGGAATAAAGAAGTGGTAGAAGAAGAGGAATAGGTAGGTGCTTTGCCTTTCTTAGCAAAAACAATCTTATTCTCTTTGGTTTATGATGAAAAAATGTTGTAATTTTGCACTTATAATATAATTTTAAAATATCGTCCTAACTTGAAACTGTTTGTTCTCCTTTCTCGTGTTCCTTATCCTCTTGAAAAGGGGGACAAATTACGTGCATTCAACCAACTAAAAGAATTATCAAAAAAACATGATATTTATTTGTGTGCACTAAACGATAATAGATTGCATCCGGGAGCCATTCACATTCTCTCACGCTATTGTAAAGAAATTCACATCTTTCCCATTTCTATTTGGTCTGTTTTAATTAATTGTTTGCGATTTTTTTTCACGGGAAAACCTTTGCAATGCGGGTATTTTTATAATCGGACTATTGACAATAAAATAAAACAATTAATTAAAAGCATTGAGCCTAATCATATTTATGCTCAATTGATTCGAACAGCAGAATACGTTAAAGACCTTCCCATACAAAAAACATTGGATTATCAAGATGCGTTTTCAAAGGGAGTTTTTCGTATGATGGAAAAAGCTTCGTGGTGGAAACGTATATTGTTATCGATAGAATACCGTAGACTAAAAACCTATGAAAGAGAAATTTTCAGCAAATTTGATAATAAAACCATTATAACAAAAGTAGATAGGATGTACATCAATCACCCCTCCTCATCCACTATAGTTGTGGTACCTAATGGCGTTGATTTATCTATTTTTACCCCGGAAGTAAAAGACAAGCAATATGATTTGATATTTACCGGTAATTTTTCCTATCCACCCAACATTGATGCAGCGTTTCATTTAGCACATGATATTTTACCTTTAGTAAAAGAGAAATATCCTCACATTCGCCTTGTTTTATGTGGGGCCAATCCGTCGTCTAAAGTAGTGGAATTGGAAAATGAAAATATCGTCATTACCGGATGGGTAGATGATATTAAAGACTATTATGCCCTTTCCCGTATTTTTATTGCCCCTATGCGTTTGGGAACCGGATTGCAAAATAAATTATTAGAAGCTATGGCAATGAAACTACCTTGTATAACATCTCCTTTAGCCAGCAATCCTTTGGATGCTAGACCAAACAAAGAAATAATTGTTTGTAATAGTATATTGGGATATGTAGATGCTATAGACATGCTCTTATCGGATATTTCATATTATAACGAAATTGCGGAGAATGGGTACGGGTTTGTAAAAAAACACTATGACTGGGAAAACACCACAGCGATACTTGATAAAATCATTTCAAAAAGTCAATTAGATTAATCAATGAAAGAAAATAGCGGAACCCGATTATCGAAGAGAAAAAAAATAGCATTGATACTCATCAATTTTGTTTTTTCGATTATTTTAGCATCGTTTACGGTACAATTTTTCCCGCCGATATATTTTTTAAATATACAGATTGACTTATTTTTGTTTATAATAATCTACTTTTGTTTATGCCAATTTGTTCTTATCAGATTTGCAAAGAGATTTTTAGCTTTGTATTATCTGGGAAGTTTTTTGCTGCTTTTAATACTCTCATGGTCAGGATTAAGTTGGAATATCAAAACCATTTATCACAATACACAAGTAAACTTTACACAATTATTCAGTAGTATAGCATATCAAGTAGAAATATTACCGGCAGCAAATGCGGTAGCACCTCATATAAGTTTACAGCAACGCATTCAACAAAGAGTAGATTATAAAGATTCCGTTGTAAGAGATTTTGCTGTAAAAAACTCTTTACTTTATTTTGACGAATATTATTTCAAATTTGGGCAAATATGCAGACATTTGTCCTTGTTTAAATACATTAGAGAAAACTTTAAATATGTAAGAGACCCTAACGGATTTGATTATTTTGCTTCTCCGCAAGAAAGTATTCAACTTATGGGAGGCGATTGCGATGATTACAGTATCAAAGTCGCATCTACCTTTAAAGCCATTGGTGCCGATATACGTATTATCTGGGCTCCGGGACATGTATATCCCGAATTATATTGTGGCAATCAAAAAAACTTTGATAAATATGCCGGAGCAATTTATTCCTTTTTTGAAAAAGAAATAGGAGATAAAAAAATCTATTATCGATTGGATAAAAACGGTGATTTTTGGATTAATCTGGATTATACCGATAATTATCCCGGCGCATATTATTATAGTGAAGAAGTATTATCTATTATTTATATTAAATAACACACTAAGCCTATGAACTTTGATACTATCCCTTCTCCATCCTATGTTTTAGATGAGCGTTCACTCCGTATTAATTTGCAAATTCTGAATTTGATACAGAAAGAAGCGGGCGTAAAAATTATTTGTGCCTTGAAAGGATTTGCCTTTTGGCATGCCTTTCCCCTTGTCGGTGACTACTTAAGTGGTGCCACTGCCAGTTCCTTGAATGAAGCCCGTTTGATAGCAGAAGAAATGGGGTGTGAAGCTCATACTTATTGTCCTATTTATAATGAAACGGAATTTCAAAGTCTTTTAACCTATAGCAGTCATTTGACATTTAATTCCTTGTTACAATACGAACGATTTTATCCCCTCGTAGAAAAAAATCCGAAAAAGGTATCACTCGGATTACGCATTAATCCGGAATACAGCGAGGTAACTACCGATATTTATAATCCTGCCATGAAAGGTTCAAGATTGGGTATTTGCAGAAATGAATTACCCGATACTTTACCACAAGGAATTGAAGGACTACATTTTCATGCATTATGTGAAAACGACAGCTATGTGTTGGAACGAACCTTAAAGGCAGTGGAAGAAAAATTTGGAGACCTTATCCGACAAGCAAAATGGATGAATTTTGGTGGAGGGCATCTGATAACAAAGGAAGGTTATGATGTAGAACATCTCATTAAATTGCTTAAAGAATTTAAACAAAGGTATCCGAATTTGGAAGAGCTTATCTTAGAGCCCGGTGAAGCCGTCGGATGGCAAACAGGTTTTTTAGTTGCAACTGTCGAAGATATTATTCCACAACAAGATTTTTATATCGCAATGTTAAATGTATCTTTCTCTTGTCATATGCCCGATTGTTTGGAAATGCCTTATAAACCAAGGATTTTACATGCTCGTAATCCGAAAGAAGGAGATAAATGGATTTATCGTATGGGAGGGTGTTCTTGTCTTGCCGGAGATTTTATGGGTATGGGCGATTATGCTTTTGATGAGCCATTGGAAATTAACGAAAAAATAATTTTCGAAGATATGATTCATTATACCATGGTAAAAACAACTTTTTTTAATGGGATTCAACATCCGCATATAACTGTTTGGACGCAAAACGATGATTTGCTCTTACTGAAAAGTTTTACCTATGAAGATTACAAACATAAGCTTTCTTAATAAATATATAAACTTACAACCCTCCCCCTTGATCATAAAAATATACAATTAAAATATTTAACAATTTTTATGATAAGGTTTTTTTTAAATAGAAACTAATTTGTGAATTTCAAGAAAATAGATGTATTAAATTATAAATAAATTTATTAATTTAAAGTAAATGCGAATTATTTTTAATAAAAGAAAAAAGAAAGTTGTTTTATTTTTATGATTTTCTTAGTATTTTCTACAAGTTTATAGAAAATAGGTGTAGATTATTCAATATTTCATGTACTTTTGCAAAAAAAATAAATGAAAAAAGATGTTGTGATAATCGGAGGCGGTATAGGCGGACTCATGTCCGGATGTTTATTATGTAAAGAAGGTTATCGCCCGATTATTATCGAACAACATTATAAAGTAGGCGGAGGATTGCATTGTTTTACTCGTAAAGGTGCTATCTTTGAATCAGGGATGCATTTCGTAAGTGGATTTGAAGAAAAAGGTCCACTACGAAAAATATTTTCCTATCTGGGAATTATGGATAAAATACATGTGCAAGCTCTTGATAAAAATAGATTTGAACTTATTCATTTTGGATCAGATAATTTTAAAGTAACATTAGGAATTGGGAAGGATAATTTTATAGAAATTCTTTCCAAACAATTTCCTCACGAAGCCGATAATATCCGGAACCTGATGGATGCACTGTACAGAATTTGCGATCAAATTCCTTTATTTAATCACTATTGTCCGATAAAAAAATAAAAAAAAGAGAAGGAGATAATTAAACCTCCTTTCTCATTTGAGTAAATTTGTACTTCGAAATTTAACACATTTACTCATGGGCAAAAGTACAATTTTTTT
>JAGOKS010000098.1 GCA_017994425.1 Bacteroidales bacterium
AACTTTTGTCTTAAAAACTGATGTAAACTTTCTTCTTGATTTTTTCATATTTTGACAGATTTTAACGTTTATTTTACGATGTTTTTTTTGTTAAGGTTACTGTCCTATTTTTTTAAACCACTTTACAGCCCTGTCGGCAGAAGAAGCCTTAACCATGAATATTGCTTCTTACAATCTCTTACTTCTCGATGTGATGATGGGAGAAATCTCCGGTTTTAAATTAGCATCTATCCTTAAAAACAGCAAAACAACGGCGGCAATTCCAATTATTTTTTGTACAGCAAAGGATACCGAAAAAGATACTGTCGAAGGATTAACCATTGGTGCCGACGATTATATATCCAAACCTTTTTCCATTCAAGAAGTCATTGCCCGTGTTAAAGCTGTACTTAGACGCAGTCAGCAACAAACTAAAAATGAAAATACTTCCACTCTTTTGCGTTTTGAAAATCTGGTGATAGATACTAAAAGTAAAAAAGTAACACTGAACGGGAATACTATTTCATTGACAAAAAAAGAATTTGAATTGTTGGTACTTCTTGTCGGACACCCGAATGTGGTTTTTAATAGGGAAACATTATTGGAAAAGATTTGGGAAGACGATGTATTGGTAATCGACCGTACCATCGATGTACACATAACCCGACTTAGGAAAAAAATTATTCCTTACGATAAACATTTGGTTACCCGCTTAGGATACGGTTACTGTTTTGAAATGTAAATAATGATTGATTAATGTCTTCAAAGAAAATATATTTTAAATTTCATTTACGCCTTTTTTGGTCGGTAGTAAGTGTTTTTGTTTTATTAACCTTAAGTTTTATTTTCTTTTTTATTTCGCGTGAGAAACAATATAAAATTGAACATATCAATCAGAAGTTATTGATATATAACAATACAGTTCATGAAAATATAGAAAAAGGTTTTTCGTTTGATACAGCCATCATTGCTGATTTTGCCCGAACTACGATTATGGATTTAAAAGGAAATGTAGTGTATGATTCCGAAAAGAAAGATATCAGCTCAATAGAAAATCACTTATATCGAAAAGAAGTACAAGAATGTTTACAACAAGGGAGCGGTTATGATATTCGGCGGCATTCAGAAACTACGGGGAAAAATTATTTTTATGCTGCCAAATTATTCGATAACTATATCGTTCGCTCCGCTATTCCTTATAATGCAAATCTTATCAACGATTTAAAAATTGATTATACCGTTGCGTGGATTTTTATCTTTATCGTAATGGGGCTTATTACGATTTTTTATTTTGTCATGAAACAAATGGGGCAAAACATCAATCATCTCAACGAATTTGCCATGCGTGCGGATAAAGAAGAAACCATTGAATATTCCGCTAAATTTCCCAATAATGAATTAGGGGAAATTTCCCAACATATTATACAAATTTACAAACGCTTGATGAAAACCAAAAATGATTTGGTTATTGAACAGGAAAGGGTATTGAAAGAGCAGCAACATCAAGCACTGATAAAAAAACAACTCACTCAAAATATATCTCATGAGCTTAAAACACCTGTAAGCAGTATTCAAGGTTATTTAGAAACCATACTTACCAATAAAGATTTGACTTCAGAAACCATTTATGATTTCGTACAAAAAAGTTATGTCCAATGCAATCGTTTATCGTCGTTATTAGCCGACATATCAAACCTTACTAAAATAGAAGAGGCTCCCGAGATGTTTGTGAAAGAAACAGTAGATTTAAGTGAAATGCTTACGGCTGTGATTAATGATGTGTCTTTGCTTTTAAACGAAAAAAATATTCGAGTAATCAATCTAATACGTGATAGAAAAATAGAATGTTTAGGAAATCCTTCTTTGGCATATTCTATTTTTCGAAATTTAATGGATAATACCATCGCTTATGCCGGAACAAATATCGACATTCACATTGATTGTTACAAAGAAGACGATGCATATTATTATTTCCACTATTTCGACACGGGAATAGGTGTTAGTGATGAACATTTACCGCGATTATTCGAGCGATTTTATAGAGTAGACAAGGGAAGATCCCGTAAATCGGGCGGTACCGGTTTGGGTCTTGCTGTAGTTAAAAATGCCTTAATGCTTCATGGAGGAAGTATTATTGCTAAAAAACACCATCCTTCCGGACTGGAATTTGAATTTAGCATTAAAAAAAGCTAATAATCTATTGTATTAGCTTTTGCAATATGCTTCAAGTATTAATTTTTCTTTTGATGTTTCAACACTTTCGCATCTAAATAAAAGATAAATTCTTCTGCCATATTGGTAATATGGTCGCCGGTACGTTCCAATTTTCGGAAAATATCTTGGAGCAACAAACATATTTTGGCGGAAGCGTAAGGAGTTTCATGTACCATACTATCAGCAAGAATATCGATAGAACGGGTACGGATTTGATCAACTAAATCGTCTTTTTCGAAAATGGAATGTGCCAAATCAATATTATCTTCACAGAAAGCTATTTGCATGGTTTTAAGCATGGATAATATTTGACGTATCATTTTCTCCAATTGTGTTTTTTCTACTAATTCCGGATGCAATTCCTCCAATTCGCTTTCTCTCACAAAACGAGCTACACTTCTTGCATAATCGCCTATGCGTTCTAAGTCCATAATCATTTGTAACATGGAAAGCATAAAGCGTAAATCAATAGCTACCGGATTATACAAAGCGATGTAATCTTCAATTTCTTTTGTGATTTTTAATTCAAAAGAATTTACTTTATGTTCAAAAACAATTACTTGTGAAGCTATGCCTTTATCCATTGTCAACAATGAAGTACAGGCATCATCCATTTGTTTGATAACCAAGACAAACATATCGTTTACATCTTGTTTTATTTGAGTGCGTTCTATTTCAATAAATTTAACCATACGTTGATTTTTTTAATGTTTTATACTGTTAACCGAACCGACCGGTAATATAATTTTGTGTTGATTCTTTTTTCGGATTGGTAAAAATAATTTTTGTATCGTCATACTCTATCATTTCGCCGAGGTAGAAATAAGCGGTTTTGTCGCTTATACGAGCAGCTTGTTGCATATTATGTGTTACAATAACAATGGTATATGTTTTTTTCAATTCCCAAATCAGTTCTTCAATTTTTGCTGTTGAGATAGGGTCTAAGGCAGAAGCCGGTTCGTCCATCAACAAAATGGAAGGCGAAATAGCCAGTGCACGGGCGATGCATAAACGTTGTTGTTGTCCCCCCGACAAAGCAAAAGCCGATTTTTTCAATTCGTCTTTTACTTCATCCCACAAAGCAGCTCCTTGTAAGGATTCTTCTACTTTTTGTTTAATGTATTTTTTATCTTTTATCCCATTTACATACAATCCATATGCAACATTATCAAAAATACTTTTAGGAAATGGATTGGGTCGTTGAAACACCATTCCTACTTTTTTGCGCAAAGCATCAACATTGGTGCCTTTTTGGTAAATGTCGATACCGTCTATGTTTACCGTTCCTGTTAAGTGTGTTTCGGGAATTAAATCGTTCATGCGGTTAAAAATGCGGATAAAAGTCGATTTCCCGCAACCGGAAGGTCCGATAAAAGCAACCACTTTGTTTTCTTCAATTTCTAAGCTGATGTTTTTGAGTGCTTGGAAATTGCCGTAATAAAAATCTACGTTTTTTACTTCTATTTTATTCATATTTTTTTAGTTCATCTTTACTTTGTTAGCGAAATATTTACGGATAAGCGTTGCTGCTATATTTACGATGAGTACAATGCTTATCAATACCAAGGCAGTTCCATAGGCAATGGGACGTTGTAATTCGAGATTGGTTCCGCTGGTTGCCAAGACATACAAATGATAAGGTAAAGCCATACACTGGTCGAGGACGCTGTCCGGGAGTTGGGGTAAAAAGTAAGCAGCACAGGTAAAAAGTATGGGCGCTGTTTCTCCGGATACACGTCCTATCGAAAGAATTAATCCGGTTGTAATATTGGGTAAAGCCATGGGTAAAGTAACTTTTCCAATGGTTTGTAATTTTGTAGCTCCCAGAGCATAACTGCCTTCTCTAAAACTGTCGGGAATAGCTTTTAAGGCTTCTTCGGTAGTGCGAATAACAATAGGTAAAGATAAAATTCCCAAAGTCAAGGAACCCGCAAGAATGGAATCGCCAAACCCAAGTTTGTTAACAAACAAAGCCATCCCAAATAAGCCGAAAACGATGGAAGGGATACCACTTAAATTATTTGTCATCATCCGAATAAGACGCACTAATTTTCCTTTGGGCGCATATTCGTTCATGTAAATACCGCTCATGATGCCGATGGGGAAGGCAAAAGCGGCGCTCCCTATAATTAAATATAATGTCCCGATGATAGCGGGTAAAATACCGCCGCCTGTCATGCCATCGGTAGGAGCTGTTGAAAGAAATTCCCAGCTGATAACACCTATTCCTCTGACAATGATAAATACTAACATCAGAATCAAGATTAGCACAATTAGATAGGTTAACATGCTTACGATACCGAAAGCCAATTTTTGATTCCGTCGTTTACGTTTTGTTTGATTCATCTCCTTAAAGTTTATTTTTTGCTGATACATATTCCACACTTGAATTAATAATTTGTGTTATCAGGAACAAAATAATTCCCAACAAGAAAAGGGCTTGATAGTGAACTCCTCCGTCGGGGGCTTCGCCCAATTCGGCGGCAATGGTTGCCGGGATGGTGCGTAAAGGTTGGAGAATGCCGGTAGCTATAATAGCAGAGTTTCCCGTAACCATTAGTACTGCCATGGTTTCGCCTACTGCTCGTCCAATTCCCAATACGATAGCCGACGTAATTCCCGATGCCGAATAAGGAATCACTATTTTAAAGATGGTTTGCCATTTGCTTCCTCCCAACGCCAAACTGGCTTCCCGCATGCTGCGCGGACAATTACGCATGGCATCTTCCGATACCGTGATGATTGTTGGCAATGCCATGATAGCTAAAACAATACTTCCTGTTAGTCCGGTTTCTCCTACCGGCAGATGAAAAATATTCTGTACCAAAGGAACAATAACTATCAGTCCAAAGAATCCATATACTACCGATGGAATTCCGGATAATAATTCAATGACCGGTTTAAGAATGTCGCGTATTTTATGATTGGCAATTTCAGCGAGATAAATTGCAGCAGCAACTCCAAATGGCAAAGCAATCAGGATGGCAACCAAACTAACCCATAAAGTGCCGGTTATCAAGGGCAATATACCGAAAAATGAAATAGGTGTTGCTGTCGGGATCCATTCTTTTCCAAAGAATACATCTTTGAATTTTATATTGCCCATATCCAAGCGTTTCCCCGCAAAATCATTCTTAATATATTCTTGCGGAATAAACCCAATGATTTCTTCGTGCTGAGAAATTAATTCCGAAATTTTGGCAGGTACATGTTCCAATTGCTCTCCCAATTCCTCTTCGGCAAAGTAATTGGTAATATCGTTTAAGCGAAATAATACAATATCTTGATTCTTTCCGCCCACTTCGTTCCAATTGGTGATTTTATCGTCGAACATATCTTTGATTTGTTCGGCTGAAAGGGTGTTGATATCGTTTTTTTTGTTTAAAACAATTTCATAGCCGTCTTCTACTTTCGGCTTGCTAAACAAACCTGCCCCTTCGGTAAATAAAAACAATACAATCAGTAAAATGACAATGCTGGTTACAAAACCGCTCACTGTCAGCATTCCTTGTATTATTTTTTCTATGAATCTCTTCATGTATCTGCTTTTTTTATTTTATGCAAAAGTCCATATTTGTTGTTACATTTTTGTAAAGACAATGTTGCGTTTTTGTGAAGAAAAAGAAATGGTAAAATTAATAATAAAAAAGATCCATAAGTTTCAATATAATCTTATTATGCTTTTAATTGTAAAAATTTATTAAATTAAATTCATTGATATATTGTTTGATATAACTTATTAAAAATATAATAAAAATAAATACAATTTGTATTAATATAATAATATATATTTGCAAAAGAAAAATTAATAGTTATTAAAAGATATAAACTTGTCCTAATTACCTAAACCATCTTATAAAAAACATGAAAAAAATAATTTTTAAATTAGAAAAATGTCTATTTAATATAATCTTTTTAATGATTATTTGCCCATATATATATTGTCAAAATAGTACAATACATGGGAATACGTTAAATCTACATTCTAAATCAACAAATAAACTATTGGA
>JAGOKS010000026.1 GCA_017994425.1 Bacteroidales bacterium
AGCGGGATATTTGCTGCTGATCTCCATTCGTTCAAAGAACTTTCCCAAAAAATTAACTTAAATTTAAGTCGTACGTTTTGGGACTGCAAAAGTACAATCTTTTTCTTACATATTTGAAGTTTTTTGATTTTTTTTTAAAATTTATTTCTTTGCAGTATGTCAATAAGATAGAATGTGCTTTCTATACATAATCCTAAATTATTTGTTAACTTATCGTCTTTATTTTTGCATGAGAGACGAAAAAACATTTTTATTTTGAATAGAAAAGCATAAAATATGCTTTATTGCTCAGCATATGAATTTTATCAAAGCCTGCCGTTTTGTCAGTTTTAATTACTTGGAACAAGATTTGACAGTCGTATATAGTTGAAAAGAGAAAAATTATGAATATAGAAAAATTTACAGTTAAAAGTCAAGAAGTTATAAGTAAGGCACAAAACATTGCCGTAGCTAAACAACAGCAACAAATTGAAAATGCTCATTTATTGAAAGCAATTTTTGAAATCGATAAGGATATTGTTCCTTATTTGTTGAGAAAGAATAATATAAATGTAGCAATGCTGATGCAAGTTGCCGATAAAATAGTGGATAGTTTACCGAAGGTAAGTGGTGGTAGTGGTGTATATTTATCGAATGCAGCAAATACAAGCTTACAAAAGGCGATGCATAGTTTATCGGAATTCAAAGATGATTTTGTATCCATAGAACATATATTGTTAGGAATTTTATTATCGAATGATAGTGCATCTCAGCTTTTAAAAGATAATGGCTTGACAGAAAAGGGGCTGAAACAATCCATATTGGAACTGCGAAAAGGAAGTCATGTAAATTCGCCACATGCTGAAGAAAGCTATAATGCCTTGAATCGTTATGCTCGTAATTTGAATGATTTGGCTCAAAAAGGCAAGCTAGATCCCGTTATAGGCAGAGAAGATGAAATACGGAGAGTTTTACAAATATTATCACGACGTACCAAAAACAATCCTATATTAATAGGAGAAGCAGGTGTAGGAAAAACAGCCATTGCAGAAGGTCTTGCACATCGTATTGTATCGGGAGATGTTCCTGAGAATTTAAAATCGAAACAAGTATTTTCTTTGGATATGGGCGCATTGGTTGCCGGAGCGAAATACAAAGGCGAATTCGAAGAACGGTTGAAAAGTGTTGTGAAGGAAGTTACTGTAGCCGAAGGAGAAATCATCTTATTTATTGATGAAATTCATACCTTAGTCGGTGCCGGTGGCGGTGAGGGTGCTATGGATGCGGCTAATATCCTTAAACCTGCATTGGCAAGAGGGGAGTTGAGAGCCATAGGAGCAACGACAACAAATGAATATCAAAAGTTTTTTGAAAAAGACAAAGCCTTGGAACGTCGGTTTCAGGTGGTTTTTGTTGATGAACCGGATAGATGTTCTTCTATTTCTATTTTAAGAGGTTTAAAAGAGCGCTATGAAACGCATCATAAAGTGAAAATCCTTGATGAAGCCATCATTGCTTCGGTTGATTTATCGCAACGTTATATTACCGATCGTTTTCTGCCTGATAAAGCCATAGACCTGATTGATGAAGCAGCATCAAAATTACGACTTGAAATAAATTCAATTCCTCAACCTTTAGATGATATAGAAAGAAAAATAAGGCAATTAGAAATTGAACGCGAAGCTATTAAAAGAGAAAATGATGTTGAAAAAGTAAATATTCTTAGCAATCAAATTGCAGAACTTAGTCAAGAACGTCATACGTTAAAGGCAAGATGGGAACAAGAAAAAGAGTTGGTGAATAAAATACAACAAATTAAGAATGAAATAGAAGAATCTAAATTTGAAGCTATTCAGGAAGAAAGGAACGGTAATTATGGTAAGGTAGCAGAAATACGATATGGTAAAATTAAGGAATTAGAAGCTAATGTAGATGAGTCAACAAAGCAATTACATGAAATTCAAGGTGACCATCCAATGATTGATGAGGCTGTCGGTGCCGATGATATTGCAGCTATCGTAGCGAGATGGACAGGTATTCCGGTTAGTCGTATGATGCAAAGTGAAAAAGAAAAATTATTGAAACTGGAAGAAGAGCTTCATAAACGCGTTGTAGGACAAAACGAAGCTATTGAAGGCATTGCCAATGCGATACGACGCAGTCGGGCAGGTTTACAAGATAGTAAACGTCCGATTGGATCGTTTATTTTTCTGGGTACTACAGGTGTAGGGAAAACCGAACTGGCAAAAGCCTTGGCTGAATACCTTTTTAATACGGAAAATGCAATTGTTCGTATAGATATGTCTGAATATCAAGAATCACATTCAGTGTCTCGACTGGTCGGAGCTCCTCCGGGATATATAGGTTATGATGAAGGGGGACAATTAACAGAAAAAGTGAGACGTAAACCCTATTCTGTTGTTTTGTTCGATGAAATTGAAAAAGCCCATCCCGATGTTTTTAATATTTTATTGCAAGTATTAGATGACGGTAGATTAACGGATAATAAAGGGAGAGTTGCCGATTTTAAAAATACAATTATTATTATGACTTCGAATCTCGGCTCGCATATTATTCAAGAAAATTATTCAAAAATAAGCGATTATGAGGATGAACAAGTACAAGAACGTACAAAAGTTGACGTGATAAGCTTGTTAAGAAAAACAATACGTCCTGAATTTTTAAATCGTATTGATGAAATAATTATGTTCAAGCCTTTGTCAAAAAAAGAAATTCAAGAAATTGTGATCTTGCATATCAATCAACTGAGAGAATTATTGATACAAAATTCCATCGAAATCAAACTTACTGATTATGCCATTGAAGCCCTCTCTGAAATGGGGTATGATCCTCAGTATGGAGCTCGTCCGTTGAAACGTATCATTCAAAAGCACATCTTAAATAATTTATCAAAAATGATACTTGCCGATAAACTGGTAAATGATTGTGAAATTACGATTGATGTAATTGATGATGAGTTTGTTTTTTATAACAAGAAAGAAAATTAAAAAATTGAAATGCTAAAGGGTGATTTTAAAAAGGTCACCTTTTTTTTATGTTTATAGAGAATTTTATTTTAGAATATATTGTGATTAAGTTTATCATACGGAACACAGATAAATTCGGATTGCAATTTTGTAGGATGATTCGGAATGAATGAAATTTTCATGTACTTTTGCACAACAACTTAGTTTTGCTATGTCAACATCAAAGTCTTTTTCAGCTCTATTAAAAAATTTTCCTGAAAAATGTGGCGTTTACACCTACTATGATCAGCAGGGTGTAATTATTTATGTTGGTAAAGCTAAAAATCTCAAAAAACGAGTAAAGTCATATTTTAGTAAAAATCACACATCTGCAAAATTGCGTGTACTTGTAAATAAAATTCATGACATTCGTTTTACGGTTGTAGATAATGAATATGATGCCTTATTGTTGGAAAATAATTTGATAAAGAAACACCAACCTCGTTACAATGTTTTACTCAAAGACGATAAAACATATCCATGGGTATGTATTAAAAATGAAGCCTTTCCTCGAATTTTTTCAACCCGAAAGAAGATCAATGACGGGTCACACTATTATGGACCTTATTCGTCGGTAAGAACAATGCAAATACTTTTAGAAGTGTTAAGTGAATTGTATCCTTTTAGAAAATGCAATTTAAATTTAAGCGCTGAGAATATTACAAAAAATAAATACAGAGTTTGTTTGGATTATCACATTAAAAAATGCAAAGGACCTTGTCAAGGATTTCAATCTGCTGAGGATTATCAGAAGAGCATAAAAAATGCCATGAATATTATTGAGGGAAATACAAAAGAAGTTTTTAAAGAATTGCAAGCAGAAATGCAAGGGTATTCAAAAAAAATGGAATTTGAAAAGGCTCATGAAATTAAAGAAAAAATTGAATTACTCAATAAATATAAGGCGAAATCAACGGTTGTAAATCCTAACATACACAATGTGGATGTATTTGGTATTGTAGAAGATGATAATTCTGCTTTTGTTAGTTATTTTAAAGTCATGAATGGGGCAATTATACAAACTCAAAACATAGAAATCAAAAAACGTTTGGATGAAACGAAAGAAGAGCTTTTATTAATTGCCATTGTTGATTTACGCAAAACCTATTTTAGTCAAACAGAGGTGCTGATTTTGCCTTTTCCTCTTTCGTATCATATAGAGAAAACAAAAATCATCCTGCCCAAACAGGGAGAAAAATATCAATTGCTTCAATTAGCCCAACGTAATGCACAAATATTTATGCAGGATATACACCACAAAAAAAATTTACTTGAAGGGAACAAAAAAAATTATAATATAGTAGAACAAATGCAAAAAGATTTAATGCTACCTACACTTCCATTACATATTGAATGCTTTGATAATTCGAATATACAAGGACAATATGCGGTTTCTGCCATGGTTTGTTTTAGAAATGCAAAACCTTCTCCGAAAGAGTATAGGCATTATCTCATAAAGAGTATTGATCAGGCAAATGATTTTGCTTCCATGCAAGAAGTGATTCATAGAAGATATAGTCGTTTATTGAAAGAAAAAGCAGATCTTCCGAATCTCATAGTGGTAGATGGAGGGAAAGGACAAGTGTCGGCTGCATATGAAATTCTTGAAAAATTAGGGATAGAAGATAGAATTTCGTTAGTAGGCATTGCAAAACGATTAGAAGAGATATATCGTCCGAATGATTCAATAGCTTTGTTTATCAATAAAAAGTCGGAGACGCAACGTGTATTACAACAGCTTAGAGATGAAGCACATCGATTTGGAATTACTCATCACCGCAATTTACGTTCTCATGCATTGATAAAAACAGAATTAACGAATATACAAGGTATAGGCGATGATACTGCTCGAAAATTATTGCATACCTTTCGTTCAATAGCAAAAATTAAAAATGCCGATTTAAATGATTTAATTCAAGCAATAGGGAAAAAGAAAGCACAAGCTGTCTTTAATTTTTATCATATATTTGAAGATAAACTATGAAATAAAATGAAGGAAGAATGCTATGCTTGAAGCAATTATGCAATAGATTGCGAAATAAATAAGCTTCCCTTTTTTAACAATATTAATCATCCATTTACAAGCAAAACATCCGGTTAAAAAAGCTGCCAGAAAACCGCTTATTAAAGCGATAGGAGTTATTCCCGGAGAGCTTGTTTCAACAGAAACATAATCTGATAAATCCAGAAATGCTTCTCCTAATATAGGAATTAACACCATAAGAAAGGAAAATTTAGCAACAGATTCCTTGTTATTTCCGAGTAATAAGCCTGTAGCTATGGTACTTCCCGAACGAGAGAGTCCGGGTAAAACAGCAATAGCTTGAGCGATACCAATAATTAAAGCATCCCACCATCCAATTTTTTCTTTTTGACGAGGTTTGGCATAATAAGCAAAGGATAGTAGGAGAGCTGTTAACAGCAAACAGCAAGCAACAATTAGTAAACCGGAACCAAAAATTTCTTCCACATAATCTTTGAAAAATAATCCGACAATTAAGACTGGAACCATCGAAAGCGCAATTTTAAATAAATATTGTGTTTCGTCGTTCCATTTAAAAACAAAAAAGCCTTTAAATAAAGAAGATATTTCTTTCCATAAAATTACGATTGTGCTTAAAACGGTTGCAGCATGAACAGCGACAGCAAAAGTTAGATTTTCTTGATTTTCAATACCTAAAATCGCATTACCGATTGTTAAATGTCCACTACTGCTTACAGGTAAAAATTCTGTTAATCCTTGAATGATTCCCAGAACGATAGCTTCCCAAATAGCCATAAATTATTCTTTGTTTTCTGAAGCGATATTATTTTCTTCTTCTTTGATTTTTGGGCGGTACATAATGGCAACTAATTCAACAAGAAATCCTATAACTAAAATGATAGGACCGATATATAATCGCCTTGTATCAAAAATTGCTTCACTAAATTCTGTCGGATTGTCTGTTCCTCCTCCTGATAACAGAAAATACCCCAATATTAAAATTAAAATACCGCTTATCATTAATACATAATTAATTTTCCCAAACGGCATTCCCGACGCCCATACACTTGTTTGTTTTTTTGAAACGGGTTTGTTTACAGGTTTTTTGCTCGTATTTTTCGTTGTGTTAACTGATTTTGCCATGTGTATCTGTTATTATTTAAAAGTAAAGTTTATCAATTTTCATTTTTATATATTTTCTTACAGCAAAGAAAGTAGATAGCCAAGTAAAAAATACACCTATTAAGGTTACAATACCAAAGACAATAAGATATTGCATAGGGTCATTTAAATCTATCAAACCGGGAACGCGTGTATAAGCAAGATAGATAACTCCCGAAAGTAGTATTATGGAGAATATTGAACCCCATAATCCTTGCATAATTCCTTTGAAAATAAAAGGTTTTTGGATAGTGCTGCGTTTGGCTCCTACTAATAGCATACTTCTAATAATGAAACGTTTGGAATAAATAGAAAGTCTTATAGTGTTGTTTATTAATGAAATAGCAATAATTAACAATACTCCACTTACGATAAGCATAACCAAACTTATTTTATATAAATTTTGATTTATATTTTCAACATAACTTCTTTGATATTGGATATCGGTAACATTGCTTTCAAGTTGTAATTCTTTTTCTATCTTTTGCAAACTATCAATGGAAGTATATTCTGAATGAATTTTCAATAGAATAGAAGGAGGAAGTATATCTCCTACAATTTCTCTAAAATCGTGACCTAACATTTTTATAGTTTCTTCTGTTGCCTCTTCTTTGCTTATAAAGCGAGATGATTTTACATAAGGTTGAGCTTCTAATCGTTTTTGAAGTTCCATAATATCTCCCTCTTTGGTATCGGGAAGTAACATGATTTCGAAACTAATGTTTTCTCTCGTTTCTTTTGATATGCGTTGCGCATTGATAAGAATAACGCCCAAGAGACCTATCATAAATAAAACCAGCGTAATGCTAAGCACAGTCGAAATCCATGAAGTAGCTAAACGATGTTTTGTTATTTTATCTATTTGTTCCGTCATATGTTAAGTTGTTATGTTGAAATACATAAATAATTAATTAACTTTTAAAATTAGTTTTTATTGTATCATGAATTTAGGATTCTTCATTTCCGTTATCTAATGTCATATAGATTGAATTCTGGCTTTTAAATTCAGGAACTATTTGTTTCATCTGATTTACGACAGCAAAGTCATTATCAATGTAAATCATATTTATTAATTTATTAATATGTTCATTTATAGTGTCGAAATCGTATTCAATAACTTTAGCAATTTTAATTTTTTTATGTTTAGTAACGATAGTATTTTCATTATCATTTAATAGTTCTTCGTGTAGTTTTTCGCCGGGTCTTAATCCGGTAAATGTAATTTGTATGTCTCTACCTAGTTCGAGTCCTGAGAGCAGAACCATTTTCTTTGCTAAATCTAATATTTTTATTGAATTGCCCATATCGAAAATATATATTTCGCTTCCATTACTCATGGCGCCGGCATGTAAAACAAGTTCACAAGCTTCAGAAATTGTCATAAAATAACGGGTAATTTCGGGGTGTGTTATTGTAATAGGACCTCCTTCATCAATTTGTTTCTTTAAGATAGGAATGATAGAGCCATTTGAACCCAGGACGTTTCCAAAACGAGTAGTGATAAATTTACAAGTGTTGTATTTTTTACCTAATGATTGAACATATATTTCAGCGATACGTTTAGAAGCTCCCATTATATTGGTTGGATTAACAGCCTTGTCTGTAGAAATCATAATAAATTTATTGACTCCGTATTTAATACTTAAATCGGAAAGAATTTTAGTGCCAAGAACATTTACTTTAATTGCCTGCAATGGATTTTTTTCCATGATAGGTACATGTTTGTAGGCAGCTGCGTGATACACAACATCAGGTTTGTATTTTGTAAAAATATTATCCATAAATTGTACATCGCAAATGTCGCCAATAAACATTACAAATGGTTTTCGTTGATAATAGTCAATTAATGATAATTCTAAATAAAACATTGGTGATTCAGCATTGTCAATCAATATTATATTTTTAAAATCATATTTCATAACCTGATGTACGATTTCACTGCCGATTGAACCGGCAGCACCGGTTATGAGTATAGTTTTATTTAGTAAATCTTTGCGAATAACATTTTCGTCTAATTTGATAGGTTCTCTTTCAAGAAATTCTTCAATTTTTATTTTTTTAATTTGTTTGAAACTTAATTGACCATTTATCCATCTGTCTACAGGGGGGACTACCAATACTTTGGTTTTGTATTCTAAACACATTTCTGTTACTTTACTGCTTTTTGATAAAGGAAAATTTTTGATAGCAATAATAACATGAGCTATGCTCTTGGTTTCTAATAATTTTTTTAATTCTTTAAAAGAATATATGGTGAGATTATCAATTTTTTTTCCAACTTTTTTAGGGTCATCGTCTATAAAGCCAATGACATTGTATTTATTAGATATGTCTTGATATATAGATCGTTTAGTTGTAAATCCCAGTTCTCCGGCACCGTAAATGATAACGTCTTTCTTTTCTTTTGGTGTGTTGATATATTCGAAATATAAGATTTTTGTAAAGAGTCGATAGAAGATGATTATAAAAGTAGAAATTATGAATTCTAATATGATAATTGAAAAAGGAACAAGGAATGTTTTATTGATTAAGTAGAAAAAAAACAAATTTCCTATACATATAATAATGGATCCAAATAAATTAACGGCAAAAATACGGGTAATATCTTTAGTCCCGGTATATCGTAATAAGGATGCATGAATTTTAAAAAGAAGAAAGAATATGAATCGAATGCAAAGTATTACACCAAAAATAGTAAGAATTTGATGAATATCAAATTCAGCCGGTTTTTTAAAATTAACGCGTAAAATCATTACCAATCCTATGGATAATAATACGATAATCATATCAGTAATAAGAATAACCCAACTTGGAATGGTTTTATGTTTATTAGGAATAAGAATTAATCTCTTCATGAAATTTTATTTAATGTGTTTTTTTGATTCTTCCCAAAATGCATTCATTGTTTCAATGTCAACGTTATCAATGCTAATATTTTGTTTATGTGCCTGATTTTCTATATATTTAAACCGTTTTATAAATTTTTGATTTGTTCTTTCTAAAGCATCTTCAGGATTGATATTATTAAAACGTGCATAGTTAATGAGAGCAAACAATATGTCACCGAATTCTGCTTCCATTTGAGTATTGTTTTTTTGTTTGAATTCTTTTTCAAATTCTGAAATTTCTTCTTTTACCTTTTCAAGTACATCACCTGAATTTTCCCAATCAAAACCTACGCCTTTCACTTTTTCTTGTATGCGATGAGCTTTTACCATAGCCGGTAATGAATGTGGAACGCCTTCTAATACCGATTTATTTCCTTGAGTGAGTTTGATTTTTTCCCAATTCGCTTTTACTTCCTCAGCATTATTAACAGATATGTTTCCAAAAACATGAGGATGTCGTACTATTAATTTATCACATATACCATTAACAATATCTGCGAAATCGAATGCCTTTTGTTCAGAACCGATTTTAGCATAAAAAACAACATGTAATAAAATATCTCCTAATTCTTTTTTTATTTCATTTAAATCGTTTTTGATAATAGCGTCTGAGAGTTCATACATTTCTTCAATGCTAAGATAACGAAGGCTTTCAAGCGTTTGTTTTTTGTCCCATGGACATTTTTCTCGCAATTCATCCATAATCGTTAGCAATCGGTCAATGGCAATATGGTTTTTGTTTTCTGTCATTTTTTATAATATATTTTATAATTATCAGCCAATGGAAATCACAATATATGATTGATTATAAAGCAGTATCATTCTATTATGTTTTAAAATAGCCACATGCGAAAATAGAAAAAAAATGCATGTAAGAAGTGTTAAAAATTAAATAAAAAGCATTAAGATGTTGCCAATTTTTTTTCCCATTTCCAGGCAGATAGAAGCATCTCTTCCAAGGTATACAAGGCTTTCCATTTTAATTCTTTATTAGCAAAGCTTGTATCGGCCCATATTTGTGCAATATCTCCTTCTCTTCTCTCTTTAAGTTGATAAGTAACTTTCAACCCGGTAACCTTCTCAAAGGTTTGTATAATTTCCAATACAGAATAACCTTTTCCAGTTCCAACATTGAAAACTTCATAATTGATGGGTGAATAGGCATTCAACATGCGTTCGATGGCACAAACATGAGCATAGGCTAAATCCATCACATGAATATAATCACGAATGCAGGTTCCATCCGGAGTATTGTAATCACTTCCGAAAACGGATAAAAATTCACGTTTGCCAATTACGGTTTGTGTAAGATAAGGCAAAAGATTTTGAGGAATTCCTTTGGCAGTTTCCCCTATTTTGATGGAAGAATGGGCTCCAATAGGATTGAAGTAACGTAATGAAATAACCTTTAAATGTTTATCGGCTTTGCAAAAATCTTCCAATATCTCTTCTGCTACTTGTTTGGTATTACCGTAGGGAGACATTGCCTTTTTAACAGGGGATGTTTCAGTAACAGGTAGTGTATCAGGTGTTCCGTAAACAGTGCATGAAGAAGAAAAAACAATATTACAAATATTGTGATTTTTCATTTCGTTTAACACATTCAGCAAAGAAAAAAAATTGTTTTTATAGTAGCGTAATGGATTATTCACAGATTCATTTACATATTTGTATGCGGCAAAATGTATAATTGCATCGATAGAATATTTGTTGAAGAGTACTTTACAAGCTTCTTTGTCGGCTAAATCAATAGCTTCAAATTGTGGTAATATATTAGTAATCTCTTTAATATTATAAATCACTTCTTTTTCCGAATTCGCCAGATTATCGGCTATAATTACATTATAGCCTTTTTCTTGCAATGCCACAACAGTATGTGAGCCGATATAGCCTGTTCCTCCGGTTACAAGTATTGTTTTCTTCATACATTATATCTTTATTTTGTTAATAGCAATGTTTATGCGTTCGACACATTCATTAACCCCTAATATTTCAAAGATAGTAAATAAATCCGGACCTTTCGCATATCCTACCAAACATAAACGTAAACAGTTCATGATTTGGGCTGTATTTAGTGAATTATCAATTATATAATTCATAATAGCATCATGAGCTTTAAGGGCATTATAAGGTTGTATGGATTGTAGCAGATTCACTATAATGAGTAGTTGCTCAGGGGTATTTTCCTTCCATCGTTTTTTTATTACATTTTCATCATAAGTAATAGGACGTGTGAAAAAGAAAGCGGAGGCATCCCAGAAATCTTCAACAAAATTAGCCCGTTCTTTGATTAATGCAACAATTTTTTCTACATATTCTTTTGAAGATATTATGTTTTTTGATTGTAGTATCCGTAGATATTTATCCGCAAGTTCAGCATCTGGTTTTGTTTGTAAATATTTATGATTAAACCATTTGGCTTTTTCAAAGTCAAATTTAGCTCCGGATTTACTAACTCTATCCAAAGAAAAATGTTCTATAAGTTCGTCTAACGAAAATAGTTCTTGTTCGGTTCCCGGATTCCAACCAAGTAATGCAAGAAAATTAATTAAGGCTTCAGGAAAATAACCTTTTTCTCTGTATCCGCTAATAATTTCTTTTGTATTGGGATCATGCCATTCCAAAGGGAACACAGGAAATCCTAAACGATCACCGTCTCTTTTACTCAATTTTCCGTTTCCTTCCGGTTTGAGAAGTAAGGGCAGATGAGCAAATTGAGGCATCGTATCTTCCCATGATAAATATCTATATAATAAGACATGCAAGGGAGTTGAAGGCAACCATTCACTTCCACGAATTACATGTGATATATTCATTAAATGGTCATCAACAACATTAGCCAAATGATATGTAGGTAATTGATCCGATGATTTCCATAATACTTTATCATCTAATATAGATGTATTAATAACTACCTTTCCGCATATTAAATCATGAATAGTAATGTCTTCTCCGTTTTCAATACGAATCCGGATTACATATTTTTCTCCTTTATCTATTAATGTTTGTACGTCGGTATCAGTAAGTGTCAATGAATTTTTCATCTGATGACGTGTGGTAGCGTCATATTGAAAATTAGCTATTTCATGTCTTTTTGTTTCAATTTCTTCGGGTGTATCAAAGGCAATATAGGCTAAATTTTTTTGAAGTAGTTCTTGAGCGTATTTTTTATAAAGAACTTTTCGCTCGGATTGACGATAGGAAATTCCTTCTTCATTTGGGATATGTACTCCTTCGTCAAATGGTATGCCTAACCATTGAAAAGCATCAATAATATATTGTTCTGCATTGGCAACGAAACGTGTACTATCGGTATCTTCGATACGTAATAATAGTTTGCCTTGATGTTGTTTGGCAAAAAGATAGTTATACAATGCTGTACGAACACCTCCTATATGTAAAGGTCCTGTAGGGCTTGGGGCAAAGCGAACTCTGACGGGTCTCATTTTTTTAAAATTACTTGATTTATGCAAAAGTATATGAATTTTCTATACGATTATTCACGGGCTTAAAAAATGTTAGTTTAAAAGAATGCTCTTATTTCAATTCCTCCGGTATGTATCATTGGTATTTTTGGTGATACTCGTCCTTCATACATTAAATTTATTTGCAAATTTTTAAATATATTGGTTTGATAATTGAGGGAGAAAACACCATTATGCCCGGGTTGTAAGGATTCCATCATTTCATAGGCAATAGAACTAGCGGTTAATCCTTTGAAAACAATGTGATAATAAATTAGCTGAGCATACAATATGCCTCTTTTGGGGAAACGGTAGTTAATTTCTGTTGAGGCTTTGTTTGTAAATAATCTTTCGATACCTATGCGATTAATTTTTTCAATATATGCATATAATAAGTTTATTGATAATTTATTATCAAATTGATAGCTAATAACAGGTTCTATATGATTGGTTTTAATTCTAAAATTTTTATTGTTGAAATATTCCGACTGTACGATGTGAAAAGAATTGTAATAATTAATTTTAACTATAAAATCATTGAAAATACTCCATCGTGCAGTGAATTGCCATTCTTCTCTGTTGGTAGTTTCAAAACCATTCACTGTTAGTACTTTGTTTTTACTATTTGTGTAGATAATATCTATACCCCAAACTGAACTGCTTTGATTAAAGGAAAATGCATTTCTAAAATGTGTTGTTGAGGTTACAAGCATCGTGTCGTTGATATTGTTATAAAATGGATTTATAATAGAAGTAAACTTTGTTCTAATTTGTTTTACTTGAGTTTGATAGGTAGTAATGTTTGCAAAACGTGACAGGAATTTACGAAATCCTTTTGAATTCATCCAAAGCATTGCAGGTCTTAATGCCAGACTTTGAGTAAAGCGATTATTGTAGGTTTTTATAAATTCGTTAGAAAGGAGCCAAATTCGGATGTAATTTGCTTTGTCTTTATATACAGCCACTTCAAATTCATCAAGTTCTTCTATGCCGTTTTTATTATAGTCTATCCATTGGTAAACACCTTGACCGTCCGCTACTTTTAAATATGAATAGGCATTTTTTTGCTCCATGCCGGACCCCAATTCATAAAAAAGCCCCCAATGGATTGCTCCTTTCAAAAATCTACCTTGATAATCAACATTTGCTAAAAGCATGTTCTCGGGAGATATTGTAATAGTTGAGCTGTCTTTATTTGATAAATTTCTGTATGCTAATGTAAATCCTAATGTGTGATTGGTGAATTTTGTAAGGTGTAATCCGAGAGTAACATTGTGAGCGATGGAAGATAATCCAGATGTCTTTTGTAAATGTTTCTTATCCATGCGATTACTATATTCTAAGAGATAATTAAACCCATTATTAATACTATCTTTCTGTTTTAGAAACAAACTAATCTCATTAAAAGCGTAACTTTGAGGAGAAATTGAATCATTGGAAAGAAAAGTCAATTGATTAAATTCCATTTCTTCCTTTATGCCGATTTCAAGAAAAGTAAATGTCCTACTGAACATTTCTTTATGTTTTAAAAATATGGTTTCGTGAGTTTTCGATTCACTTGTTAAAAGCGAAACATCTGCTTTTATGGTATAATTTTGTATTTTAAAATCAGTATAAAATTGATTACGTATAGCATTCCATGAAAATTCCGGAATAAAAAATACATTTGAAGTCCATCCTATTTTTCCTTGGTTTTTATAATCAAACAACAGACTCATGCCAGCATAATGTTCAGAGGCATTCATCATCGAATCGTTCAGATTAAAATTTCTAATAAATTCCACATCACGATAATTTTCAATATAATCAAACAATTTATTTTTGCTTTCATAATATAAAGAACTATGCATTTTCCACTTAATATCCTTCCCTATATTTTTTTTCTTTTGTAGGATTAAAGTGTTATTTAACGAAAATAGCAAGCCTATACCGATGTTTTGGGCATTTCCTATATTTGAAAAAGTGTTCATGTCATTGTTTGATAGAGCTGTTTCTATATGTATTTTGGTATTTTTCGGTAATTTGTAATTAAAAGTAACAGTATACATTTGTGTGCGTTTTGGAGTTATCAATAAAATTACAGGTTCATAATTGCCTTGCGGAATACCACCAATGGGAGCAATCCAAGTATACACTCTTCCGTTTACAGCACTTTTTGTTAATACATAATTGCCTTTTCCTTCTCCTACCAAAGTAAATCGCAAGGAATAAAAGGCACTGTCAGAATTTGTGGAGTAGATGTATACGGAGTCGTAAAATATACCATTTACTAAGGTATCAATTTTTTTATATAATATTTCATTTATTTGATATCCTGTGCTATCTGCAAAGGGGAAATAAGCATCTCCAATATTGTTTCCAATCTTTTGTAGAAAGGAGATGTTTTCATCTGTCAAATCCATTTGATTTGATTGGTTTTTAAAGTCTTGTTCATGATAAAAATGCAAAGAGACGTCCCATTTTTTCTTTTGAATGGTAGTGCTGATGTGTGAAAGTCCACGTGTATAGTTGAAGTCTGAGTATTCAAATTCAGCAACTATACGTTTGTCCTTAGTAATTGGTTGTTTGGCAGTAAATGTTATTTCTCCCGAATTATAATTGATGATGTAGTCTGCATCTTGACCACGAGTCAACAGCCTTCCGTCAATATATATACGTTCAGATCCTGAAAGGATTATAATAAATGTTTCATTGTTAATGCCTCTTAATTGATAGGGACCTTGATTCCCTTCTATGGCATTGATAGTCTGACGATGAAAAGTTCCCTTCGCAATTGCTCCGGAAATATTTATATGATAATTTATCGTGTCCTTTTGCTTATTTTGTGATTGTAATAACATATTAGTCAATAATCCCTGCCCTTTTTTAGTAAACTTCATGAAATGTACATCTTGTGATTTGGCTTCTATATCACCGGCTAGTAAGGATATTTTTTCTTTGTAAATTAATTCGATAAATATTTTATCAAATTCTTGTATTTGTCGGGTATTACCCTCAGGTTGAATGGGTATATTTTTGTCGGTAATGTTTGCAAGAATTTTAACGTCCTCAGATAATTGTCCTGACAATTGCAAGTTTAAGTTAGAATTCAATGCTATGTCTTGATTATTACCCATGGTGATGCCTCTTGATAAACTTCCGGTAGACATGAAAGTAGCATCGGAAAGGTTTAAAATATTAATTTGTTCTTCTTGATTCCTTATCATCAATGGATTTATGGGGTCATAGAGATTTTTTTCTATGATGGCAGTGCTTTTATGTTGAAATGTTTTATGAATTTGAATGGGGAGTGTTCTATATGTTAGGTTGATAGTATGACCTTTAAGTAAGGGATCTATAATGATGAATAAAGCATTTTGGTAATCAATTGCATAGCTGTTTGTATCTATGTTTTCTACCACTAAGCTTCCGGGCACTATAGAAACAGTATCTAAAACCAAGCTGTCGGAATTAATCAGAAAGGTTTTATGAACACGATTTGAAAAATTTTGACCATGTAAAATGGAGGATAGAAACCATATAATGACAATCAATACTAATCGGGCTTTAAGAGAAGATAGTTTGGACATGTCGTAAAGACTTATTATGATGGTTCTTGCGAAATATCTTTTTCAATACCTATTTGTCTATATGTTTCGTATAAAGCTTCTCTGTCATCGGTAATAATCACCAAAGTGTCTCCCAAGTGAATTTCTGTTTTTCCGTTAGGTATTAAGTATATATTATCGCGTATTAACATCACAACGAGCGTTTTATCAGGGAATGGGATATCCATTATTCGATGGCCATATTTCAAAATTTGTTCAGTGATAGTGATTTCACAAGAGCTTGATTTTGTTGTCTCCGAAAAATCAGCATCCAAAAAATTAGTCGGTTTGGGATCTTTAGAATAATCAAATATTTTAAAAAATTTTGCCATTGCTGTTACAGATGTGCCTTGTATTAATAACGAAATAATTGTAATAAAAAAGACGATATTAAAAATTAATTTAGCATTTTCCAATCCTGCAATCCAAGGATACATGGCAAATACAATGGGAACAGCTCCTCTTAATCCAACCCATGAAATATACAAACGGGATTGAATCTTTATTTTACGAAAGGGTAATAATGAGAGAAGTACTGATATAGGTCTGCCGAAAAATATAGTAAAAAAAGCTATTAATAATCCAGTAATGAAAACTTCCGGATAGATAAGTTCATGAGGATTAACCAATAATCCCAGTGTTAAGAATAGAACTATTTGCATGAGCCATGTTAAACCGTCAAAGAATTTAAGAATAGATTTTTTATGAACAAATTTCTTATTACCGATAATCAATCCTCCAACATAAACTGCTAAATAACCATTCCCATGAATAAAATCGGTAAACGAAAATATGAAAAATGCACAAGAAACAATAAAAACAAGATAAAGAGCATCGTTAAATAATTCTATTTTATTGATAATCCAAATTGCAAATTTACCGAGTATAAAACCGCCAAAACCGCCAATAGCCATTTGAATAAAAAAATCCATGATGGCATATCCGTAATTTGGATCTGACGGATTTTCTATTAGTTGAATGAAGAAAATGATAAGCATATATGCCATTGGGTCATTACTTCCACTTTCTAATTCTAAGGTTGGTCTCAGATTGTGTTTAAGTTTCAATCCCTTTGATCGCAAAATAGAAAATACGGATGCGGAATCTGTCGACGACATTATTGAGGATAACAACATAGATTCTAATAATGTAAACCTAACTCCTACATTGAAATAGTTGGTAATTATAAAAATAAAAAATCCGACAAATAAAGCTGTAAAAAGCACTCCCAATGTAGCTAAGACAATGCCTTCTCTTACAATAGGTTTAATGTCAGAGAATTTAGTATCCATTCCACCAGAAAAAAGTATGGTACATAATGCAATAACACCTATAGCTTGTGAAATGTAAGGATTATTTAGTTCTACTCCTAATCCATCAGTACCAGTAATCATTCCTAAAATAAGAAACAAAAGCAAAGTAGGTACACCTAATTTGTAGCCGGTTTTACCTGCCAATAAACTTACAAATAACAATAAAGAACCAATAAGAAGAATATTCTCTAATGTTATTATCATAATTATATATTTTAAGTTAATTTACATTTTAACGTAATAATATGGAAAAAATTATTTTATATAATGTTAACAAGACATATCCTATTTACATAGTAAGGCAATATTATTTTTTTAGAATATATTTTTTTATTGTTTTTGTTTGTTGTATGAAATTTTCATGTACTTTTGCATTACATAATAACGATTTAAAATATAAATAGATGACACTATTTAAATCATTTTTCCCATTGATTATTTTTCTTATTATCACTCCTTCAATATCTTATGCTCAAGAATCAAAAGGGGAATTATTAGATACAACCATCTGTATCCATCCTGATAAATTGGCATTTTATAAAGGAGGAGAGAAAGCGAAATTAAAATTTTTAAAAGATAATATTGTTTATCCGCAAATTGCTAAAGATCAAAAGAGACAAGGTAGGGTAATTGCTGAAGCCATAGTAGAAAAGGATGGCAGTTTGTCCAATATTAATATACTCAGGGCAGTTTCTCCCGAATGTGATAATGAAGTCAAAAGAGTAATAGCATTAATGCCTAATTGGAAACCTGCCGTTTTTCAAGGGGCTGTAGTCAGGACAAAAATAAATATCTCCGTATTTTTCATACTACCTGACAATTAAATCATTATAAAGATTTAATTTATATAACAAAAAAGCGGAATATTAGATTTTATTCCGCTTTTATAGTTCAAGAGAAAGGTTATTGTTTAATAAATTTCTTAGTTATGGTTTCTTTATCGGTGTATAATTTCAGAAAATAGATTCCGCTTTTTAAGCTATTGACATCAATTAATTCAAAATCAGCCTGTTTTGTGATTACAGGTTTTCCTAATAAATCAACAATTTCTAATTTAAGTAAATTGATGTTTTCAAATTTAATATTAAGTGTATTTTTAACCGGATTTGGAAATATTGACAATGTAAAATTATTATAGGACGAAATAGAAACGCCTAAATAATCTCCTTGCCAAATATGAATGGGGAACCCATCGTTGATAAAAGGTTGTAAATCTCTTTCCCAATGCACATAGGCATCGCTACCATTTAAATTTGAGATTTGGTTAATTTGTTTCAATCCGGCAGAGGCTACTCCATATACGTCATTTGCTGCATCATCAAGATTACCAATTCCTGTAGCTGAAGGATTGTATGAATTGCAAAAATAACAATTTATAAATGCGCCTATTGAGCTACTGAATCCGCAAAATAAACCTAAAGTATCTCCTGTAATACCAGTAGTTACGGTGTATGCACTCCTTATTTTTGAATTATTATAACCTACGAAACCACCATTAATGCCATTTCCTGATACGTTTCCTCTAGCATAACAATAACTAATCAATGCGACTCCTGATTCATTGGTATCATATAAACCTATAAATCCTCCTCCATAATTTTCATTTGCTGTTACAGATACTTTTGCATAACAGTCTTTAATTGCTGAAGTAGCGGCATATCCAACAAAACCACCCACATTATTATTCCCTTCAACAGTTCCAGTACTTACATAACAGGAATCGAAAACGTAATACTTCGCAAATCCTACTATTCCGCCAACATAATTTTGACCTGTTATATTAACGTTTTCAACAAATAAATTTGAAATTTCATACAATGTTTTATAATCACGTCCTTCAATATAGCCAAATAAGCCTACGTAATCAGTATCTACGACATTGATATTTTTAATAATCTTCCAATTTCCTTCAAAAGTCCCTTTAAAAGGAGCGTCTTTTCTACCAATTGGTGTCCAAGGTTTATTATTTAAATCGATATCATCTGTTATTAAAATGAGTCTTGCATTGAAATTATTTCCATTATTGCATTCTTGTGCAATCCATGCTAATTCAGCAGCGCTTGTAACAGTGTAATTCCATTTTGCATCAGGGGTAACAGGCGTTATAGTAACTCCATCCCATGGTGTTTGAGCAAAGGTCAAGTGTGAAATTAAAAATACAACTAAAAATGTAATTATTTTTTTCATATATATTATTGTTAATTATTACTTGTTAAAAATTTGAATACAAAATTAAAAAAAATATTTATAAATATCAACAAAAAAAAAGATAATAGAAAAAAAATAGAAAACACATTATTAGCATTGTATGCATAAAATTATAATATTTGAAACAAAATGGAAGAATATTTATAAAAAAAATGGAATATTTTTACACAAATAACATATAATTTAAAAAGGATATCCTATTCCCACACTCATAATAATATCGTTTAATGAAACCGTTTTATTAATCCATTGCATAGGCTTTAATTTAGAAGGATTATATATCTGAAGAGCGGCATCTAGTCTTATCACAAAAAAAGATAAATCTAATCGTAATCCAACACCGCTTGCAATAGCAATTTCTTTATAGAAACGATTCCAATGAAATTCTCCCCCTGGTAAGTCCTCATTTTTTTTAAAAATCCATACATTGCCAGCATCTGCAAAAATAGCCATATGTAAATATTTATAGATAGGCGTACGAAATTCTGCATTTAATTCAATTTTGATATCTCCGGTACTTTCAATATTAGAAGCAGAACCATTGTAAGAGCCTGGACCGAGTGTCCGCAATCTCCATCCTCTCATACTATTTGAGCCTCCAAGATAAAAGCTTTTTTCAAATGGCAACGATTTTGAGTTTAAAGTAGGAATACCAAGTCCAATATCTGAATGAATTACAAAAGAGGATTTTTTCCCAAGCATTATGTTATATGCCATATCAATATTTACAGAGACATAGTTAGCAAAAGGAATTCCCCAAAAATTATATTGATTGTTCTCATTTTTTGCAGCATTAAATAATGCAAACAGTTGATATAGAATATTTCCATACGCATCAGCATAGAAACGTATTAAATAATAGTTTTTTCGTGTATTTTCTTTTAAACTATTGAAAATTAATTGATAAGTTGTTCCTAACAATAAGTGGTCTTTATACTTTTCTTGGATATGTTGATTTAAAGTTCTTATTTCTTTCTTGAAAACAGAATCGGGATAAATTTTTACTAAATTAATATTTAAAACGGATAATATATGTGTTATTTGCGGGGAAGTACTCCATTGATAACGAAATCCGGTATTGGTAATAAATCTGGAATAATGGTCTTGGAGTTGATAATTGGTACCAATATTCAAAATTGTTTTAGCTCGTATGTTTTTAGAAATATTTTGTTGCTTTATGGGAAAAAGAAATCGAGAAAATTCCAGACCAATATCTCCACCGACTTCAAAATTGCGAAACATCCATCTTTTTATTTCGTTTTCATCGGTTTGTCTTTGAAATTCGTTCGTATACATTCCTGTAATCGTAAAAATTTCACCGGATTTAAATATATTCCTATTTGTCCAACTGATATTCGTTCCCATCCCAAAATCTTTTCCAATATTTTTGCCTAATAAGTCTGCATGAAAACTGTTTGCTTCCAATTTGGAAAGTTGAATAATGCAATCAACAAATCCACTGTCAGCCATGTAATTTTTTTTACTTAGGTCACTTTCCTCGTAAGATATCTTTATGAAACTGAAATTTTGCATGTCTACATATCGATTATAAGTATGTTTTGCATCGTCGGCTGAATATAAATCTCCTTGAGAAAATGAAATGGGATATACTAATGCTTTGGGTTTATAGTCAATTTTATCTAAATAAAACACTTTATAGTTATTAGTGTCATTGAAATGATAGAATTTCTTATCTGATTTATTTTTTTTCTTTACGATTTCCGTATAATAAATTGTATCTATTGTATTTTCATTGTTATTTATCCCAGAAAAAATAGTTATTTCATTTATATAGAATTTTCGATGATTTCTTTCAATGGTATTTTCTCCTTCTTTATAAATAGGATTATTGATAAGAATGATAACATTTACTGTGTAATCTGTTAAATTACTATCAATTTTATAGACTATATAATTTTCATTAAAATCGTAATATCCTTGATTATTTAATAAATTTGTAATACGTTCTCTTTCTTCAGAAAACACGTCAACATCATAGTTATTGCCTTTTTTCACCAAACAATGCCCTGTATCGTTTAAGACTATTTCAGCAATATTTGGATCATAAATTTTGTATTTAATAAGATTAATTTTACAAACTATTCCTGCTGTGATACTATAGGTAATCTTTGCTTTTTTTCTTTTTATATCAATTTTATAATTCACATTCGATTGAAAATAGCCTTTATTAAACATGTATAATTGTATCTGAGAAGTTGAATATTCTATTAAAGTAGAATCTAATAAAATAATCGGCTCACCAAAATTTTTACGCATCCATTGTTTTGCTTTATTATCTTTAGTTGTATCAGTAGGCATCATTGTTTGGTAAATGCCTGCTTTCCAGAAAAATAGACCTAAGAATTTTTTATTTGTAATAGGTCTTACTACATATAATATGTCTTTTGTAGGCACTTCTTTTTTATCGGCAATCACTTTGTTTTTTGTAAGCATATATTGCCCGTCTTGTAAATTCTTGGTAGTATTACAGGAAGCAAAAATACATAACATTCCAATAAGAAGGTTAATAAGATTTATTTTTTGCTTTTTATGCATAATAATCAAAATTTATCGCATATCAATAATTTCAACATTAGGGTATTGTAATGTATTAAAGATAAAAAAAGTATCATTGATTTTAGGATTTTTAATAAAGGTGTCGAAAGTATAGGTATACGTGAATCCATCTCTTTCAGAAATACTAATTCTTATAATTTCTAACTGTTTTTTATCTATAACTACTCGTATTTTGAAGAAAGGAGCAGCTTGTAAAGGATATAAATCTATAATTTGTACAATAATGCCTTTTTCCGATATTTCGCGAATAAAAGCTGAACGATAATATTTTTGATAATTGGAGATCAATTTAATGGGATTAAAGGCGTTCTCATCATCTTGGGGGTCATAAAGGCTGATCGTGACTTCATTTTGTTCGGGCAGATAATTCCAAATATTTATTGAATCACAATAAACATGTTGAGTCGGAATAATTAATTTATATTTTTCCCCTTTAATCCATATATGACCTTGTAAAGTTTTTAATGTTTTATTTTCTTTTTCACTCCGTAAATTGAATTTAATTTCAGCGGTCTTGAGTGTTTTTAATTTTTTTTGAATAGATTGAAGGATAATAACAGATTCATCATCCTGAATTTTTTTCGTTTGTACTTGAGAAAATAAACCATATAGATAAAACATTAAGCTGAATAAAAAAACATATTTTTTCATAAAATAATATAGTTATGATGTATGTATATGAAAAAATCGAACCAAAGATTTATTTTTTAAAAGATTCCTATTTCTTTTAATTTTTCTTCAAGTGTCATAGGGTCTTTGATACGTACTTCTCTTGCTTTGCTTCCTTCAAAAGGCCCTACGATGCCAACACGTTCTAATTGATCCATGATTCTTCCTGCACGATTATATCCGAGTTTTAATTTTCTTTGTAACAAAGAAGTTGAACCATGACCACTATTAACTACAACCCGAGCTGCTTCGGCAAACATAGCGTCTATATCCCCATCATCAGCTTCTTGTGTGTTATCTTCTTGTTCATCCGGAACGTCAGGAAGCATAAGTGCACTGGTAAAACCGTGTTGTTCTCCAATAAAATCACAGACTCTTTCAACTTCAGGAGTGTCAACCAAGGCACATTGTAGTCGTATAATATCGTTCCCGGTAGAAATAAGCATATCTCCTTTACCAATAAGACGCTCAGCGCCCCCTGCATCTAAAATTGTACGCGAATCGATTTTTGATGAAACTTTAAATGCAATGCGAGCAGGGAAGTTAGCTTTAATAATACCGGTTATTATGTTTACAGAGGGTCGTTGTGTGGCAATGATTAAGTGAATACCTATGGCACGAGCTAATTGTGCTAAACGTGCAATGGGAGCTTCAATCTCTCGTCCGGCAGTCATAATACAATCTGCAAATTCATCGAATATCAATACAATATACGGTAAAAAGCGATGACCTTTTTCCGGATTTAATCTACGTGCTTTAAATTTTTCATTATATTCTATGATATTACGACATTGAGCTTCTTTTAATAAATCATATCTTAAATCCATTTCTATGCATAATGAATTTAATGTACGTACTACTTTTTTAGTATCCGTAATGATTGCTTCATTTAAATCGGGTAGTTTTGCCAAATAATGTCTTTCAATTTTCGAATAGAGTGTAAGTTCAACTTTTTTAGGGTCTACCAATACTAATTTTAATTCAGCAGGATGTTTTTTGTATAATAAGGATATCAATACAGCATTTAATCCAACAGATTTACCTTGCCCTGTCGCTCCGGCCATTAATACATGAGGCATTTTTGTTAAGTCAAAAACAAACACTTCGTTAGAGATTGTTTTACCGATACAAATCGGTAAAATCATTTTATTCGCGTTTTGGAATTTTTCAGAACTTATGGTAGCCTTCATAGGGACTATTTTCGGAATAGAATTCGGTACTTCTATACCGATAGTTCCTTTTCCGGGCATGGGTGCAATGATACGAATTCCTAAAGCTGAGAGACTTAAAGCAATATCATCTTCTAAATTTTTAATTTTACTTATGCGAACACCGGGAGCCGGAACAATTTCGTATAGCGTAATGGTAGGACCTTCAATAGCACTAATGGATTGGATTTGTACACCATAATTTAATAAAGTATCCTGAATTCGAATTTTATTTCCTTTTATTTCAGCTTCTTTTTCTTCAAGTGTACGAACAGTATTTGTGTATTCATCCAACAAATCAATAGTCGGGAATTGATATTGAGATAGTTCAGCAAATGGGTCGTAAGGTTCTAATGAAATGTTTGTTTCTTCAATTGACTCAAGTTCTTCTTCAGTAATTTCAGAAGAAGTAAGTTCAGCCTCTTCATTCAATGTGTCATCGAAGATAATGTCTTCTCCCGGGATAGCAGCTCTTTCGGTTTCATTATCGGAATTGTCTTGAATAAATGTGTCAATCGTTCTTATTTCATTATTTTCAACTTCAATAGGTTCAACGACTTCTTCAAACAAATCTTCTTCCTCTAAATTATCGTCGGGAAGTATTTCTGTTATTTTTTCTTCTTCAGTTTTAATTTCTTTTTTCTTTTGTTTGGAAAAGAAAGAAAATAACGATTTTTTAGGGTTATTCACTAGATTTTCAGTTGTTACTTCTTCAATGAGGGCTTCATTATCTTCCTCTTCTTCTTGTTTTTGAGGAATAATATCTGAAAAAGTCAGACCTGCATATATAATTAAAGTTGCTAAAGCGACAAAGGTCATTAATAAGATAAAACCTATAACTCCTATTTTACTCTCAATAAGGGTTAAACTCAATTGATTGCCAATATCTCCGCCTAACCAGTTGAATTCTTGTGTTTTTCCAAACAATGCACCTAACACTAAGGATAGCCATAGTATACAAATAATAGTTGCTGTTATAGTTTTAAAAGGTGGAAGCAAATGTTTTTTTATCATTAAAAACACAGACCAAAGAAAAAATAAAAATAAGAATCCAAAAGAGGCAATTCCGAAAGAATTTTTAATAAAAAGAAAAGAAAAATATAAGCCTAAGATACCAAGATTATTAGTCGGTTCATCATATGTTTTTAAGGTTTGAATTATATTTGTTCTGTAAATAGAGTCATCAGCTTCATGAGTATAGAAAAAGGAGATAAACGAAGAGAATAGAAAGATTGTAAATAGAAAAAGAAAGATGCCTAAAATCAAATGGAATTTAGGATTTTTTAAAAAAAGAATAAAAGAAGTATTCTCTTGGTTTTTTTTTGAAGGTACTGACTTCTTACTCTTTTTTTTACTTTTTTTTACAACTTCCTTGTTAACTATTATTTTATTTGTCATACATTAAATTCGTATTTGTTAATGTTCGTTTTTCAAATAGAGAGATCAACAGTACTCAATAACAAATAGTTTTAAAAAAAAATATTAATATTACAAATGTAATAAACGAAATAACTTCAAAATAAATGTTTTTATATTTTTACAAACAATAGAATGTTAATTATTAAAACAACAAATTTTAATCCTTTTTGTTAGAAATTTAATTCATCTATTTAATAGATGAATTAAGAAGTCCTTTATTAAAATGATATAGGAAAATGGATTATTTGGTTAAAAAAGTTGATGGGAATCGGATAAATGTATTGCTTTCTTGTAAACCTAATTTCTGATCTTTGTAAACTAAAAACAATGTGTTATTACTAGACTGAAGTTCAATATTTTCAATACTGATGCCATAGATTATTAATGTAGTTTTATTTTTTCTGTAGCCGGCAAAATTTGTTGGATTTTCCCATTGTTCAACTAGAATGTGACTATTATAATCATCTGTCGTTAGTGTAGAATCTATATCTAAGTTTATAATGGGTATTATCATTGATTCTATTTTTGTATCTGTTTTTACAACATCCATAGATGTGATGATGTTAGTGTCTACATCAGAACTGTCGCTTTGAATGTCATTATTAATATTAACGCTGTCAATTTCATCGTTTTTCTGATTAATTATTATCGTTTTTGATTTGATAGTTTTAGTCGAAAGAGAATCTGTGTTGTAAATTGGGAAAGCAAGTTGTATTTTATTGATTTTGCCTTTAGTGAATTGTTTGATTACACTAAAATATGCGATAGAACCAGCTAAGATGCATCCTATGATAATGCCAAGACCTAAAAAAAGTAAATTTTGTTTTTTCTTTTTAGTCAGCATGTTATTTATTCAATATTAATAATGAAAGGAATACGTGCTTGTACACCTTCTAATTGAGTTAGTGTTTCCATGTAATCAAAATATTGATACACATTTTTTGTTTTCAGGATGTTGATTTTTTGTGATACTTTACTTTCCAATAAAGAAGAAGTGAATTGTTCAAAAAAATCTTTTATAATCGGTTTTTCACTGATAGAATAATTTTTTAAGTTTGCTTTTTTTGCTGCAATTTTAATGGCAAGATCCAATCCGCCTAACGTATCTACGAGTCCTATTTTCATAGCATCGATACCTGTCCAGACTCTTCCTTGGGCTATATTATCAACTTCTTCTAGTGAAAGATTACGCCCTTCAGCAACATGATTTATAAATGTTGTATATATATTTTCTATGCTTTTTTGGAGAATTTCTTTTTCGTGTTTTTTCATAGGACGTGTAATAGAGATTGCATCTGAATAGGTGTTTGTCATAACCTGATCGGTTGTAATGCCTAGCTTAGTAGAAAGGAATTTGTTAATATTGGGGATAACTCCAAAAACCCCTATAGAGCCGGTTAAAGTGGAGGGTTGTGCTACAATATAACTTGCTGCACATGAAATATAGTAACCTCCGGAAGCTGCATAATCTCCCATAGAAACGACAATAGGTTTCTCTTTTTTTGTTAGCAAAACTTCTCTCCAAATGATATCAGACATCAGTGCACTTCCTCCACCGGAATTTACTCTCAATACAACGGCTTTGACATCTTTTTCCTGCCGTGCTTTGCTTATTTCTTGAGCTATTTCTTGTCCTATGTTTTCATAATCTCCTTTATCATCAATAATATTTCCAATTGCATAAATTACCGCAATTTGATTAGGTGTGCTTCTTTGTGCTTTGATGGTTTTTAGATAATCAGAAAAAGAAATTTTATTAATTTCTCTTGATTTTTCTACTTGTAACTTTTGTTTTAATAGTGATTCATATTCATCCTGATAAGCTAATCCATCTATAAATTTTTCTTGTAAGGATAAAGGAATATCATATAGAAAAGATAAATTATCTGCAATAGAATTGATTTTTTCTACGTCAATATTTCTACTATTGCATATATCTAAACATATGTTTTTCCATGTTGAATGAACATAAACTTCCATTTGCTCCCTGTTGGCAGCACTCATTTTATCGAGAATAAAGGGTTCAATAGCACTTTTATATTCTCCGTGACGTATAATTTGAGCTTCAATGTTTAATTTGTCTAGTAATTTGCTAAAGAATAAGACTTCAGCACCTATTCCTTTAAGTTCAATACTGCCTTGAGGATGAATAAAAATACTGTCAGAAGCAGTAGCAAGGTAATATGCTTTTTGAGACATTTTTTCAGAATAACAATACACGAATTTACCTGTTTTTCTAAAATCAATTAATGCATTTCTAATTTCTTCAATGCTTGCATAGGAAGATTGTAAGTCGCAAACATATAAAGATATGCCTTTAATGTTATTATCGTTTTCGGCATGTTTAATGGCGGATAAAATATGATTTAATCCTATGGTAGTAATTGCATTATTGCCATAAAGTTGATCAAAGGGATTGTCAATAATTCTTTCTTTAATTATCCCGTTTAAATTTAATTCTAATATAGAGTTAGATTTTACAATGGGTTGAGAAGTGGAAAAAGAAGCAATGCCAATTGTTAAGATTGTGAAAAACAATAGTGTCCACAAAAGGATAAGACCGACCATAGTAGCTAAGACGGCTTTAAAAAAATTTTTCATTTTCGTGTTAATATGGGGTTATTTTATTGGAATTCTCGGTAATGTATAAAATTGAAATTAAAACGTAAAGTTATCATATGATGATTTTTAGAAGTCCAAGGCACTCTAAGTTCTGAGTTCGCCTCTTCAATTTCTTTTAATTCATTTCGATACATAAATAGCTTGATGTTATATCCATAAGTCAAAGTAAACGTAACAGGTAGTTTTTCAATAGTTTTAGCCGAATATTTAAAAGGAAAGGAAATTCCTATTTCAGGACGCAAATAAATATTTGACATAAATTCTCCTTTTTTTGTATTATAATCGCTGGGATCTTGATATACATTTTTATCTTTTGCTGTAGCAAAATGAATGGCTATACCATAAATGAAAGGATTTAAATCGGCAGTTCCAATATAACTGCAATGAAAAGTTCCTATGAGATTGTGAATATAACCTGACTGATGGGGATCACTGAGGATATCGGTTTGTAAGCCGATTTGGTAGGTTATACTTTGTTGCATAAAGCGATTTCCAATTCCAAAATACTGACTGGAACTATAGCCGACACCAATAAAAGGGACTTTCCCTGCATCATAGGAAAGTTGTCCGGTAATACCGTGACGAATTACCGCTGTACTTTTACCGGTTTTTGAATAGTTGTGTTTTAATCCGGAGCGATTGACTTGTGCATCAGTTGTTCCAAAAATAATTGTTGTAATAATAACAAGTATAAAAATATTTTTATATGTAGCCATTTTAATGTATTATAATTATTACGTTGCTTTCATTAATTATATGCTCTTGCATTTTTTGGAATAAAACGAAAGTTTAACCGAACAGTTACCATGTGATGGCCTTGTGATGTATAAGGCATTAATTTTTTATCATGAATTCCTGTCGTTTCTTCGTAGAGATCAATTTCTTTTCGTTGCCAAAATGTTTGTATATTATATCCATAAGTTATTAAACAATAGGTTATTTTTTTTTCGTATTTCAACGGAAGTGAAATACCAATTTCAGGTCTTATGTATAAATTAGACATGAGTTGCCCTGGATATTTATTTGTTTCAATGTTATCCGGAATTTCATCTATATCAGGAGCTGCTATAAAATGTAAAGATAAACCATACACAAAGGGATTAATATCTACTCTGCCAAGATAATTTGCATGAACACTTGCAATGATGTTATGAGAAATGGTTGAGTTACCTAATTCGAGTCCGAGATTATACGTGATACTTTCTTGAGTGAAACGATTATTTCGAGTAGAAAACTGCAAACAAGTATATCCTATTCCAAAAAAAGGCATAGATTTACAATCAAAGGCGGCATTTATTGTAATTCCATGAAATACATCCGAATAGCTATTCCCTGATTTGGAATAGTTTTTAAATAGTCCGTTATTATTGATTTGTCCATTTACCACATTAATAGCAAAAAAACACATTATCAATAGGATTATAACAATAATTTTTTTTCGAATATATAAAGTATCCATTTTGAAAGATTCTTTAAAAAAAATTTATTATGCAAAAATAGAAAAAAAAAATACATAGAATACTTTTTGTACGTAATATTTTTTTATTTTTGTAGTAAGTAAAAAAAGCTTCGAAATATTTTTTAAATATTTTTAAATCAATTTTTTAAATAATATTGCTTTTTTATAATTTTAAAAAACAATGCCATATAAAGAAAAAAACATTGAAAAATCCTTTTACAGTATTGGAG
>JAGOKS010000099.1 GCA_017994425.1 Bacteroidales bacterium
TAGATTAATAGCACAAACTCATTATTATTGTTTGTAATAACATAATTATAAAAATATTCTATTGTATCATTTTCAAAATATATTATCGGATTTTGAATAACATTAAAATCGTTATCAAACTTAACGGAAAATACCTTATCTCCTTTAGCGGTACGAATTGCTCCAAATCCCCAGTAGTAATTATTTTTAGGTAATATTTTAACAAGCATTTTATTGCTATCATTCCACAATTGCTTTTCTTTAAGGAAATTAAGATTGTTGTCAAAAATATTCACACTTGAAAAATGTAGATATTCTTTGTTAATATTATCTGTAAAAACATAATAATTCGAATCTTTTTCTATAACATCTGAACAGGCTGTCAATATGGGATCTTTGTCAATTAAAACGTATTTAACCGAATCAACAGACTGAGAAAAAGCGACAGTTTCTAATAAAACTGCCAAAGCAATACATATTGATATTTTAATTCTAATTATTCGCATAAACATTGGCAATCTACAGGATTAAATTTTACTTCAAATTAGGTTATTTTACACAGTAAAAGTATACTTTTTTTTTAACACAAAACTAATTTTAAAAATATTATTTTTAAATAGATATTCAACATATTAATGCTACATTTGGGAAAAGGCTTAAAAAAAAGAGCAGTTCTTTGGAAGGAAAAGTGACGCGATTGGTGATGTGGTGATGGAATGATGCGGTGATTTAATCGCAAAGGACGCAGAGAGTATAGACGTTTCAATGCTATTTTTTTCTATAAAATAAATACGTGTGAATTGATAAAATACGAATCCCGAAAGGGATTCAATGTGAATAGGGCTGCATGAAATGCAGTCATAGACAATCGCATGTATTATTGCCAACCGCAAAGCGGTTGAATATTGTTTTTTTAATTTAATTTAAGCCCTTCAGGCTTGTTGATTATGGCTTCGTCTGTCTGCAACCATCGATTTCATCGATGGCTATTTAATTTTAAGCCCTTCGGGCTTATGTTTTGTTATAGCATATACTAAAAGTAAAATCCGTATGTTTCGGAACGAATAACATTACCCTTTTATAAATAACAAAGTACCCGGTTTTATCCGAGTAAGTATGTTTTAATAATTACATACGTATCCTCCTGTGATTTCTAAGCTTAGTTTTATCAATTAACAAGCCTTCCGATGATCATTTCTAAGCTTAGTTTTATCCATTTACAAGCCTTCCGATGATCATTTCTAAGCTTAGTTTTCTTAGGTGCATACTTAGGTAATGAACGAAAGATAGCCTTCTGTTTACTTTTGCATGCTATCCTACTTGCCGGAGACACGTAATTGTTTATTTTTAAACACCTATCATTTCTTTTTATGATTGTCTGCTAAGCTCCGTTTTTGTTACAGATTCTTCGCTTCGCTCAGAACTTGCCCACTTACGAATGCAGCAAGCCAAGCCCAATTTTCGGAACGAAAAAAAACCAATTCATCCTTCATCATTCAACATTTATAATTTATAAATTTATCATTTTTTTGCATTTTTTATAAATAAAATTAGTACTTTTGTGTCCGCAAATCAACTCATTATTCATGATTACACTTTAAACATAAATATAATGGAAATCAATAGTTTTTTATCAAGACACGTGGGTCCGAGACCGGAAGAAACAAAAAAAATGTTGGAAGTAATCGGTGTTCCTTCCATCGATGCACTGATAGACCAAACCGTTCCTTCAAAAATTCGCCTTAAAGAAGCATTGGCTGTCGGCGAACCCATGAGTGAACATGCGTTTTTAAACCATGTCAAATCCTTGGCAAATAAGAATAAAATGTTTACATCCTACATCGGGATGGGGTATTATAACAGCATCACTCCTGCTGTTATACAACGCAATATATTAGAGAATCCGGGTTGGTATACTGCCTATACTCCCTATCAGGCAGAGATTTCACAAGGACGATTGGAAGCTTTATTGGTATTTCAAACGATGATTTCCGATATGACCAAAATGCCTTTGGCCAATGCCTCTCTTTTGGACGAAGCCACTGCAGCCGCCGAAGCCATGATAATGTTTTACAATGCTCGCAGCCGCGACATGCAAAAAAACGGCGCCAATCAGTTCTTTGTTTCCGAAGATGTTTTTCCTCAAACCATTAGTGTTGTAGAAGCAAGAGCAAAAGCTTTGAATATAGAAATCATTGTAGGCAAAGAAAACGATTTTAAGTTTACTCCCGCCGTTTTCGGCAGCATGATACAATATCCTAATCAATGGGGTGAAATAAAAGACTATAGCAATTTCGTCACCAAAGCAAAAAGCAATGGTAGTTTTGTTTTGGTAGCCTCCGATTTAATGGCATTGGCATTGTTAACTCCTCCGGGAGAATGGGGTGCCGATTGTGTGGTAGGTTCCTCTCAACGTTTTGGTCTTCCCATGGGTTTCGGCGGTCCTACCGTTGGTTTCTTTGCCTGTAAAGAAGATTTCAAACGACAAATGCCGGGACGTATCATCGGTATTACCATAGATGCTCAAGGAAACAGAGCTTTGCGTATGGCATTACAAACGAGAGAACAACACATTAAACGTGAAAAAGCTACTTCCAACATTTGTACTGCCTCCGCTTTGATGGCCATCATGTCGGGGATGTATGCTGCTTATCACGGTCAAAAAGGGATTGCCGCTATCGCCAATCGAATTAATAAACTCACTGCTTTACTCAACACCGAAGTTCAAAAATTAGGTTATAAACAATTCAATAAATATTTCTTTGATACGCTCTGCCTTCAATCGCCGGTTAAGACCCCGCTTATTGAAAAAATTGCCGTAGAGAAACGTATTAATTTCCGCTATATCTGCGAAGATTGCATCGGCATCAGCATAGACGAAACCACTACCATCGATGATATCAATACCATCCTATCTGTATTGGCACAAGCTGCCGGCAAAAACGTGAGTGCCATCAGCTGTTCGGGAAATTGCAAAAACAGCGAATTGGCTCCCTCCTTACAACGTCAATCCGCCTATTTAACCCAAAAAGTTTTTAACTCCTATCATTCCGAAACGGAAATGATGCGTTATTTAAAGAAATTGGAAATAAAAGATTTATCATTGAACAGAGCCATGATACCGCTCGGTTCCTGCACCATGAAACTCAATGCTGCCGCCGAAATGTTACCCATTACCTGGAGTGAATTCGGGAACATGCATCCTTTTGTCCCTGCCAATCAAGCAGAAGGATATATGGAAATGATACATGATTTGGAACGTGATTTGGCAAACATAACAGGTTTTGCTGGGGTTTCCTTACAACCACAATCGGGAGCATCGGGCGAATATGCCGGCTTGATAGTGATACGTAATTATTTCCACGACAAAGGCGAAGCTCATCGCAATGTATGTTTGATACCTTCATCGGCACACGGCACCAATCCCGCATCGGCAGCGATGGCAGGCATGAAAATCGTCGTGGTAAAAGCTACAGAGAATGGAGAAATCGACATTGAAGATTTAAAAAACAAAGCCGAAGAAAACAAAGACAATCTCGCTTGTTTGATGATAACTTACCCTTCCACACACGGAGTGTTTGAAGAAGAAATTCTACACATTATTGACATTATTCATGCAAACCAAGGCTTAGTCTATATGGACGGTGCCAATATGAATGCACAAGTCGGATTAACAAGTCCCGGTTTCATGGGAGCGGATGTTTGTCATCTAAACTTACACAAGACCTTTGCTATGGCTCACGGCGGTGGCGGTCCGGGAGTAGGTCCTATTTGTGTTTCGAAAAAACTGCTCGATTTCTTACCTTCTCATCCGGTAGTAAAAGTCGGAGGAAGTAAAGGAAATACTATGTCGGCAGCTCCTTACGGTTATGCCCTCTTATTGCCGGTAACCTATGGCTATATTAAAATGTTGGGTTCCGAAGGACTTACCGAAGCGACCAAATACGCCATTTTAAACGCGAATTACATGATGACACGATTAAAAGACAGTTATAAAATCCTTTATACCGGTTCCAAAGGTCGCGTAGCACATGAAATGATATTGGATTGCAATGCTTTCAGTTTAACCGTACAAGTAGGAGAAATCGCCAAGCGATTGATGGATTACGGCTTCCACGCTCCTACCGTTGCTTTCCCTGTTCACGGTACCTTAATGGTAGAACCTACCGAAAGCGAACCCTTGAGCGAAATAGACCGTTTGTGCGATGCGATGATTCAAATCCGCAAAGAAATCAACGACATTGCTACCGGAAAAGCCGATAAGGATAACAACGTGATTAAAAACGCTCCACACACTATGGATGTGGTTTGTGCCAACGAATGGGATCGCCCGTATTCGCGTCAAGAAGCAGCTTTCCCCATGCCCCACGACGATAAATATTGGCCTACCGTCTCGAAAATCGATGATGCTTACGGCGACCGCAACTTAATCTGCTGCATGGAAGCATAAGTTTTGTAATCATTTCTATTGTCATATAAAAGAAGGAAAAATTCCTTCTTTTTTTTGTAGTTGGCTCTCATTCATTAATGTTTTATAAACACAAAGATAGTTGGCTTCGCTAAAAAATTTATTCTAAAGATTATTTTATATTATAAAAAAATTTACTTTTGCATACGGAAAATACAAATTCCTTTCACTCAAAAGAAGATAGGGTATCCCTTTATAAATGACACTATCAATGGCGAAGCTGTGAAAAGAACTGAAGTTTTTGTGAAAAATAATTATACGCAATTACATTAAAAACAATAAATTAAGAGATATTCGTTTCTTTTTTAGTTTCGCATATCCACCCATAGAGAGATATATACGCAATAACAAGCCATGAAAGCAATCAAATTCAAACATGAAGGGAAAGATCGGATAAAACTTGTATTCCCTTATAATTCAGAAATTATTAAGTTAATAAAACAAATAAAAGGATGTAGATGGAGCCAAACAAATCAAGTGTGGCATATCCCCTATACAAAAAGTGCTATTAATAAGTTGAAAACTCTTTTTCCTCTATTTGATTTGCAGGGTGAAGAATCAGCTTTTGAAAAAAGCACTCAAGATCGCGAGATAGTTGAACTTTTAGAAAAATACAGAAATTGGATGGAGCATAAACGCTACAGCCGTAATAGTATTGATTCTTACACCGATGCTGTTAAAAGATTCTTAACTTTTATGTACCCCAAAAAAGCACATGAAATTGAGGCTAAAGACATGGTGCGTTTTGTAAATGAATATATTATTATCAACAAATATAGTATTTCATATCAAAATCAGATAATTAACGGTGTTAAATTATTTTACAAAGAGGTCTTTCATGCAAAACTAAATATAGAAAAACTGGAACGACCACGACGTCAGTACAAATTACCAAATGTTTTGAGTAAAGATGAGGTGAAAATGATATTATCCTCATTGGAAAACAAAAAACACTATACAATGTTGAGTTTAATTTATGCTTGTGGATTAAGACGTTCTGAGTTAATCAATTTAAAACCTGAGAACATAGACTCCAAAAGACACTTTCTACTCATTATAAATTCAAAAGGAAAAAAAGACAGAGTAATTCCAATTTCGGACAAAATTATCGAACTTTTAAGAGAATATTACAAAATGTATAAACCAAAAAAGTGGTTGTTTGAAGGACAATTTCCAGAAATGCAATATAGTGAAACCAGTTTACAGAAAATACTAAAAAATGCTTTAATAATAGCAAAGATTAAAAAGCCGGTAACATTGCATTGGTTAAGGCATAGCTATGCAACTCATTTACTTGAAAACGGAACCGATTTAAGGTATATTCAAGAATTACTGGGACACAAAAACAGCAAAACAACCGAAATCTATACCCATGTAACTGAAAAAAGTCTATTAAAAATAAAATCACCTTTTGACGACCTTTAAATATTTTTTTTTTGCCATAAGAATAAATTTAGTACATTTGCAAAAAAAATAAAGTACACCTTTAAATTAAGAAAAGGTGCACAATATATCCTCCTACGGGAGATATTGTACACCTTTTTGGACTTCGAGGTGCACATATAAACTAGTTAGCGGCTATATTACAACCGACCGTGCTAAACAGAAAGTTCATATATTTGCAGACACAAAAAATTAAGTAAAGACAGAATGTAAAAAATAATTTCTTTCAGACATATCAGAACAACAACCGCAAA
>JAGOKS010000100.1 GCA_017994425.1 Bacteroidales bacterium
ATCCAAAAGCCGTATAATTTAGCAACACCGTAAGGAGAACGCGGATAAAAAGGCGTATTCTCCGTTTGAGGAATTTCCTGTACCTTACCGTATAATTCGGAAGTAGAGGCTTGATAGATTTTTGTTTTCTTTTCCAATTTGAGAATTCGAACAGCTTCTAAGATTCGCAAAGTGCCTACTGCATCCGATTCAGCGGTATATTCGGGAACTTCAAACGAAACTTTTACATGTGATTGAGCAGCCAAATTATAAATTTCATCGGGTTGAATGGATTGAATAATACGGATAATGGAAGAGGAATCGGTCATATCGCCATAGTGTAATTGTAATTTGCGATCTTGTTTCATATCTTCTATCCATTCATCGAAATATAAATGTTCGATTCGTCCGGTATTGAAATACGAAGCACGACGCATTAATCCATGTACTTCATATCCTTTTTCCAATAAAAACTCGGCAAGGTATGAACCGTCTTGTCCGGTGATACCGGTAATTAAAGCTACTTTTTTCATAATTATTCGTTTTTATTGTTGTTTATAAGAAGATTTGTTTTTCTGTTGCGATACAAAGCCAATCCTGCTGCTGCCAACAATAAAAGGATAATTACCACTGAAGCAGCATTCGATATTTTAGCACTTAAAATACTCATGTGAGGGATGAATTTAAATTCTATATTGTGATTGCCTGCAGGTACAACCATGCCTCTGAGGATATAATTAACACGGAAATGCGGTACTTCTTTGCCATCCAAATAGGCTACCCATCCTCCTTTGTCGTAAAATATTTCGGAGAAAGTTATCAATTGCTCTTTGGTAGATGAATATGTATAGGTTAATCGATTAGGAGCACATAAAGTGTTGACGATTCTAGCATTAGTGTCTCTTGTAAGCTCTTTTCCTTTGACCATATCCTGATAGCGTTTGTCAATGATGGCAGTATCTTTCACATTCACTTCTTTCAAGGCAAGAATTTCTTTGTCCGGATTTTCAACAATTTTATAGGCATTCACTAACCAAACCGGACCATAAGCTTCGGGATTACGTTGTACCTGTCCGTTTTGAGTGATGATATAGCGAGTGTTCAGCATGTTAAGAACATTCATATTCAATTGGGATGCAAAATAAAAATCGATAATATCCTGATATCTTCTTAATTTTGCAGGACTATAACCGCCAATGGATTTATGAAAATACGAAGTAGATGATTCATTGAAGGTATTACTTGCTAAATTCAATACTCTGTAATTGATATCCGTGTCTTGTAATATCATTTTATCGGCTTCAGTCGGCTGATGAATATTTTTTACTTTAAATTTGGGTTGAAAATCTTTTTCGTTTAAATATCGTTTAGAAACAGCCCAGCCATCGATGAGTACCAACATAGCGAGAGATGCAATGACAAGCGTCAGGTTTTTCATTTTATCTTTTAGAAATAACCATAACAAACCAAATCCCAATGAAATAAAAACAAGAGAACGGAAAACATCTTTATACACCATTGATTGGCGGTAATCTGTTAAAATTGACAAAATACTTCCTACATTACTTTCGGTAAATCCTGCATTGAGCAGTTGTTGTTTGTATTGTTCGTCGCCACTACCTATAAAAGAGAAAAACATAGCAGCGGCAATAGCCATTAAGATACAAATTCCTGCTGTTATAAAATAGCTGATTTTTAGTTGTTTTAATATATATTCCTTACTTAGACTGCCGGAAAATATATCTTTCAACGCCAGCATTCCTAAAATGGGCATAGCTACACCCGCTATAATGAGAGCCATGGCGGGAGTTCGGAATTTATTATAAAAAGGTAAGTTATGAAACAAAAAGTCATTAATTACATCAAAATTTTTCCCCCAAGCGAGGATGAGAGAGAGAATAAAAACGGCTAACACCCACCATTTTTCGGGTCCTTTTATGATAAACAAACTTAAAACAAATAAGAAACAGACAATAGCGCCCGCATATACGGGGCCTGATGTAAAGGGTTGGTCTCCCCAATAGGTAGGTAAATAGGTAGAACCATATCCATTTTGTTGCAATGCTTGCATGGTTTCTGATTCGGGTGTCAATTCGGTATGCCCACCACCGTAAAGATTAGGAACCAATAGCGTAAATGTTTCCATTTTACCGTAACTCCATGCAAAAGCATAGTCTTTTTCCAAACCACCCTCATTAGGAGTAGATGCATTCGCTGTTTGTTGTTTTATATCTGGCACAATTGTCAATTCAGAACCGCCACGCATGGTATCTTTGCTATATGTATAAGTTGGTAATAAATTGCCTAAATTAGGAATAAGTGCGAAAACAGCAGCAACGATAAGCACGCCTGTCGCTTTTAAAAATGGTTTTAGGCTTTTTTCTTTCAACAGATAATGAAAGAAATAGACAACACCGATTATTCCAACCATCAACATAGCATAATACGTGATTTGTACGTGGCTGCAACTAATCTCTATACCCAGAAACAAGAGTGTTACAATACCTCCAATAAGGTATTTTTTTCGAAAAGCAAGTAAGATGCCTCCTATCATCGGAGCGATGTATGCCATTGCATAACCTTTGGTGACGTGTCCAGCTTCGATGATAATAAAATTGTAAGAAGCAAATGTATAGACAATAGCTCCCAGCAAACCTATCCAGGCATTGGCACCTAAACAAAGCATGAAAATATAAAAACACAGCAAATAGGTAAAAACTATACCGGCATGCAGCAAAGGCAAGCCCCCTCTAAAAATATAACTTAATTTATGGAAAACATTGAAATACGGTTTTCCCCATAAAGTAGTAGTGGGCATGCCACTAAACATGGCATTGGTCCACTCGGAATATTCCCGTGTTTTTTCCTGATACGCTTTGACTTCTTGTGTCATGCCTTCTACACTTACCATATCGCCTTGGGGTAGCTCTTTGTCATCAAAGAACACCGGACTGAAGTATGTGATAGTAAGAAGATACATTATGCCAATGGCAAGGATGTGTGGTAGACTTTTCTTTAATACATTCGAAAAAGGATTTTGTGGTTTTTTTGAAGCTATAGACTTCTCTTTCATGTTATTATTTTTCATGGAGGCTAAAAATTAATGTATTATATTAAAAATGCAAAATTACATTTTTTTAAAAACAATATTGATTAAAATATTAACTGTCGATTAAAGTCAAAGCTTTGTGATAAAAATTTTAATTTACATTACCAAGAGAATGCCTTTATAAATGTAATGTCTGTTATCATCTAAAAAAATCTTTAATACATAGTTGAAAAAATTATTGTGAGCAATTTTTCCATTAACTTCTCCTTGCCATTTGAAATTAATGTCTTCTGAGTTATATACTCTATTTCCCCAACGATCAAAGATATCAATATGAATGGATTTGATTTGATGTTTTCTTGGTAATATCAAATAAAAATAATCATTAAGATTATTATTATCAAATGGTGTTATGGCAGTTTGTAAGAATAAATTAAAAGCACAAGTGTCAATAGTAATACTATCAGTATTAAAGCACTTACTTTTAAAAACAGTAACAGTATAAGTGCCCGGCTTTGTAATTTCAATTTGATGTGATGTTTGTCCTGTATTCCATAAAATACTATCAGATTGAGTAGTTACTTTGAGTGAAGATGAAAAATTTTCACAATAATCTAATGTCAAAATTTCTATTTTTACAGGTATTTTCTCAAGTAATATAGATAGGGAATCACTATGTTTACACCCTTCATAATTTGTTGCTGTAACATAATACGTTCCTTCGTTAAAACATATATAAAAGATGTACTGTCAGAAGTATTCCATTGATATGTTATAAATTTAGTTCCGGCGTCAATTTTTATTGGGAAATCCAATTCTGAACAAAGAATTATATCTTTTCCAAGAGAAACACGAGTTACTTCTTTAATCTTTATTTGAATTTTTATTAAGCTGTCGCATTTGTAAGAGTAATATTTGCAATACATACCTTTTTCATTAAAAACCGTATCTATCCCATGTCCAATGTAACGTTCCCCTTCGCAAATAGAATCATAATATGTAAAAAAATAATGCGAAGGAGCAACGAAAATATCTAGTCTAAGTGTATCACAATTAGTAATAGAATCAAAAATGTAATTGCCGGGAATCAAGAAAATGGTGTCAAATCCGTTATTTGTATAGTGTTCTCCTTGACAAATGGTATCAAAATAGATTGTTTTTATGCCCGGAACGATATGTATAAAGACGGAATCACTAACCATAGTGTCACAGCCAAATATATTTTCTCCTTTAATTATATATTTTCCGGAATCATTCATTGTTGCTGAAGAAATCAGAAAAGGAGGTGTTTTTAAGATTTTTCCACTAGGACAGATACATTCAATTTTTTCTAAATTTTTATAAGTAAAAGGAATTTGAAAATCTTCACCTATGCAATAGGTATTTTTTATTGGATTGATACTTAGTTCGGAGCTTTTTTTGAAGTCACTGAAATAATTATAACTACAACCCCAATTAGTATTACCATCAAAAGTTGCCATATGAAACAATCCATCATTTGTAACAGTTAATAATGCATTTTGAGCAATAATTGATGAAAGATTTTTTGTTGCATACATCCATTTCCCGTTAGTTCCTTCAACATTATAAAAATCATTGGATGTTAAAAGTGAACTATTTCCATTGATTTTAAATGATGATATGTTTGATGTTGTTGTAAAAACATTTAATATTAATTGGTTTGTGTTAGCTATTCCCCTTCTATAAGCGACTTTGTCGCTACCTGTGCAAACAATGGACGGAACGATTGCCCCTCCTAATTCACATCCTATACCTGTTAATTGAAAACAATATATAGGTTTATCGGCTGTAATATATATGGTATTACTCGTTGATTTATAATAAAATCCTTTTGTTTCTCCTTTAGATAAATTAAAACTACCGGATGTGCTTCCGTACAATGTAAGTAAAGTATTGTTTTCAGTAGCAGTTACATAAACCTGGTCATTATTATTTGTTAATTGACCTTTTATGACAATATATTCAACTCCTATTTTATTAATAGGGACAATTTGATCTCCAATTAAATCAGCACATGTTGTACCATCAATTCCTAAAAGATCGTCAGTAATAGTTATTGCAATAGGTTTATCAGCTGTAATATATGAACCTGCTAAATGATACGAGCCATTTTGTGAACTTGCTACAGCACTGTATGTTTGACCTTTATCTAATATAATTGTAAAAGGAATTTGAGCGGGATGACCCGTTATATTATTTTTAGGAAATATAGTAATTGAAGTATTATTCATTGTTGCTACAATATCAAATTTACTATAGGGTGGTATTTCATAGTTGGAGCTATATATCCCTCCGTTTTTAAATTGATTTTGTCCGGGAATAAAAAATTCTGTACCAAGTGCATTTTGTCCTTTTAGGGAAAACGATTCCGGATCGGCGTTACCTAAATTAATGGAGTAGTAAATTGATACAAAATCTGATGTTTCGATTAATATTCCCTTGTTTAAAATGCTGTTTGCCGGTTTATTTTCTATTTCATTTACAAACGCACTAACGTCAATTTCAATGCTACTGTTTGCTGCTATTTTTCTATAAATTATGGGAAAAGAAGAAGATGCCGGTTGTGATATTTTTACATTGACCTGTTTATTACAAAATGAAGCAATATTAAAAGTTATGGGTGTTTCAAAAGTGTCGTTATTGTGTTTTTGAGCAATATCTGGAGCAACAAACCAAAAAATAGTGTCGGACTGAGAAAAACATAGTGATACAACAAGCATTAATGTTATTGTTAAAACGTCTTTTTTATGATTAATTATCATTTTTAAGGTTTTGATTAATGCGCAGATTAAATAAGCATTTTTTTTGCAAAAGTATACATAATATTTCGGATGAAAGAAAAAAATATTTTTTCTTTCATCTATTATTTATTTTCATGTTATATCTGTTTGATTAGTATTGATTTTAGAAAAAAATCAGATGCCTCTGAATATATTTTTCTTTATGCTTTTAAATTTATAA
>JAGOKS010000027.1 GCA_017994425.1 Bacteroidales bacterium
CGACGACTTCCAAAAAATGGACATACGTACCTGCACGGTATTGGAAGCTGAGAAAGTAGCCAAAACCAAAAAACTATTGAAACTTACAGTGGATACCGGTATTGATACACGCACCATCGTCAGTGGCATAGCCGAATATTATGAACCCGAAGCCCTTATCGGCAAACAAGTGATTATGTTGGTGAATCTCGAAGGCAAAGAGATTAAAGGTATTTACTCCAAAGGGATGATACTCATGGCTGAAAATACTAAAGGAGAATTATGCCTTGTTTCCCCGATAAAAGCTACCGATAACGGAAGTACGGTTAAATAATTTAATATGCCCTTAGTACTCCTCGAAGATATAGCCCTCAACACTACTTTCGGTTTGTGGAAGATAAGTGAAGACGAAACAACGCTTCACTCATTACGTCCCCTTCCACCTGAAGAAAAAGAGCATATTTTAAATCTAAAAAATAATAGAAAACGCAAACAGCGATTAGCTTATCGAGTTTTACTTCAACAAATACTTAAGCGTGATTATTGTCTTACGTATGCTGCCGACGGCAAGCCTATGTTGCATAAGGAAAACCTATATCTCTCTGTTTCTCATTCAGGTGATTATGCTGCTGCCATCGTCTCCGCCACACAGAAAGTAGGCATTGATATTGAGGAAGTTTCACAACGCATGCCTCTCTTGGCTTCCCGTTTTCTTACCGCAAAAGAAATGAAAGAAATTGATTTACAAAATTCAAAATTACTCCATGTATATTGGGGTGCCAAAGAATGCCTTTATAAAATCTACGCCGACACGCATATCCTCTTCAGCGAACACCTCTCCCTCCTCCCCTTTGACATTGAAAAAGATTCACAAACAACAGCTTATATTGATTTCAATAAGTTACATGCTCAACATAAAATCATTTTCCGAAGTATAGATAACTATATGTTGGTGATTGTTTGTTAAGTATCTTATTGTCCCTGACAACTGAATCTTAGCTGTTAAATTTGTTTTGCTTAAAACATTTTCTAGTTTTCTAATTACGCAAACATCTCAACAATATGAAGTCTTTGTAACGTCACACGAGATTTCTCATTCTTATTTTCCTTTTATGGTCGGAACCAACAAAATTTATTACGCTTGGATAGATGAAGGCTTGATAACCTTCATCCCTAAAGCCATCGAATTGGATTACGGTAATTTCAACGCCCACTATTATATCAATTCCTATAACAAATACGCAATGGGAAGCATCAACGATATTCCCATGGCTGTTCCCACGACTCACTTAACACAAAACACTTATTTTATGCAAAACTACGGACGTGCCGCCGCCGGTTTTTACTTCCTGAACGATATGTTGGGAAATGATACTTTTAAAAACCTACTAAAAACATTCATCCGACGATGGGAAAGTAAACACCCTACTCCTACCGATTTATTTTTTACGTTGAATTCCGTAACAAAGCAAGATTGGGGATGGTTTTGGGATCCTTGGTTCAATACCTACGCTTATGCCGATTTAGCATTGAAAAATGTGATTTATAAAGACAATAAGCTGCAACTCTCCATTCAGAACAATGGAAGTCTGCCTGTCCCGATTAAAATAACAATTACTTATGAAGATAATACAAGCGAAATCGTTTATCAAACAGCCATGGTGTGGAAAGACAAGGAGGAATGGAACTACAATGAATCATTTACAAAAATAATCACAAACATCAAATTAGGCGACAGAAACATTCCCGATGCTTTCCCCGACGATAACTATTATATAATAAAATAATTACTGTTGCCCGATAAATGGCGAAATATTCTGTACGTAAGGAATTGAAGCAAAGAATCTTTAACAATATCGGAATTTATATCGAACAATAATAATTTATTATTCCATTTCTTTTCTTTCCAACATTAAAAAAATAATTGTCCCTTTTTGTGATGTTTTTTATATATTTGCGAATAATAAGGGAAAACACTTTTTTTTATGGAGAAAAAGGAAAAATTTATATCAGTCATTAAAGAACATAAAAAAATTATTTTTAAGATATGTTCATCTTATTGCCGACACTTTGACGAAAGAAAAGATCTGGAACAGGAAATATTACTGCAATTATGGCATTCATTTTCCAAATACGACGGTCGTGTAAAAATATCAACTTGGATATATAAAATAGCGTTGTATACCGCCATTTCATTTTACAGAGACAATGAAAAGCATAAAAAGGATTATGTTGCTATTGATGAGTCGGTTATTTCTCTTCCGGAAGAACAAATAAATCAAAAGGATGACATTCAGTTTCTATATCACTGCATCCATCAACTCAATGAGTTGGATAAAGCTTTAATCCTACTCTATCTCGAAGAACATACCTATAAAGAAATTGCACAAATTATTGGTATTACCGAGACCAATGTGGCAACCAAACTCAACCGTATTAAAAACCATCTGAAAGAACAATTTAATAATCAATAAAAAATTATGTACTATGGAACTTGATGACATTAAAAACACTTGGGCGTCTTATGATGAAAAACTAAACAAAAGCCTAAAATTAAACGAAGAATTACTTCGCAAACTGAATCTTGATAAATCGAAGAGAGAAATGAAAGGTCCTTTTTATTATGAAACTATCTCTCTTATTATGACTGGACTTCTGATCATTGTAATTTCAGGATATACCTATAGGTATGGTTCTGAAATCATTTATTTAGTTTCCGGACTCTTATCCATTCTCATTTGTCTTACCGAATTTGTTTTCTCTTTTCAAAAATTAAAAATATTAACACGAATAGATTACTATAATATGTCTGTTATAGATTTACAAAAAAATGTTTTAACATTTAAGAATAAATACTTGCAGTATAAAAAAATAGAATTAACATATACCCCTTTATTTGCTGTTTCTTTAATTCCCATATTTGGAAAAGGATTTAGAGGTTTTGATTTTTTCTCAAATTACACACTCTATATTTTCACCACTATCATAGTTTTAATAATTTCCTACCCCATTTTGATTTGGATATATAAAAACCTTTATGATAAGAAATTAAAAAACACTTTGCGATTTTTGAAAGAATTGGAAGTATTTGAAAAAAATGAAAGTTAAAATAGTTTTCAGTTTTTCAATGCGATGTATTGTGATTTAGAATTAAGTAAGGGGGTGATTTGGATTCACCCCCTTACTACTATATTTTCCGCACATGCTGATAAAATGGAGAACTGCTGTCAATGATTTTTTCTTCAAAAGATTAATTTTATGTATTTACGTGTAATCAAATAGATATTAAGGAAGACATATAGGATTTTCTACAATGAGCGGACTACTTTCTAAAATACAAGATACTCGATATATGGTAATTTTAAAAGGAAAAAGAAAATTATAAAATAAATTAGCTTAAAAGTTATATTAAAAAGATTATTTTTGTAAAATTTTACTAAACATGAGGCATCATTGCATATTTTTATTTTTTGTACTGTTAACCAACCTACTCTATGCACAGCATGAAGAGATATCGACTGAAGTTTTGTTTCAACAATATCTTCTAAATGAGGATGAAGAGACAGCTAATCGTATCATTGGGAGGCAAGACAGTCTGTACAGCGTTTATTGCGAAGCTGTTCTATGTAAAGAAGTGAAAGAAAGTATAGCATTATTTAAGAACTTTATTGCATTAAAGCCGCCTTACGGCATTTCACAAGCTTATCTTTGGATGGGTATTATATATCATCAAATCGAAATATACGATACATCGCTTAGGTATCTGGACACATCTATATCCCTTAATCCCAATGATTATTATGCTTATTATTTTCGAGGTACAACGTATGGACTTATGGAAAATTATTCAGCTGCTATTGATGATTATAACACATGCATCCGATTACAACCCGATTTCGATTTAGCTTATAGAATGCGAGGTAACACTTATTTCGACTTAAAAGAATATTCCAATGCCTTAGCGGATTTAAATCAAAACATTAAATTAAACAAAAAAGACGATGAAGCTTATATTGTAAGAGGAATTATTTATGCTGAAATGAAAGAATATAAAAAAGCCATTGCAGATTGGGAAACATCGAAAAAACTCAGACCTAAAAACACTCATATTGTGGATGAACTAATCCAAAATGCTAAAGCCGAGATGGAAAATAAATGATTTTATCAGAAGAAAAACTAATTCTTTCTATACAATGCACAAACGTACAGTTTTAATGTATTTTTTCTTTTTGATGTTCATAAATACACTTTATGCACAAGATTATCATAAAGTTGATAGTATTGTAAGGGAGGCATTCCCATCCTATTCACATCCGGATAAGTTAGCAACAGAAATTAATAAACAGTTTCAAACAAAAGAAGAAAAAGCAAGAGCTATCTACACTTGGATAGCATTGCATATCAAATACGATGTATCAGCATTATATAAAAAAACAAAAAGTATTACTTTTACCTACCGCACAATGGAAGAAAAAGAAAAAAAAGAAAAAAAGATTTTTTATCGTTCCGTTGTACAAAGCATGAATAAGAAAAAAGGTGTGTGTGAAGATTATGCAAATCTATTTAAATACCTTTGCGATAAAACAGGTATAGAAAGTGAAATCATTCACGGTACAGCTAAAACTTTTCCCCAAGAGATTGGTAAATTACCCAACAACTCGAATCACGCATGGAATGCCGTTCGAATCGGAACGGAATGGAAATTAGTAGATGTTACCTGGGGTGCAGGTTATGTAAACGAAAACAATACCTATATACATGATTTTACAGATGCTTACTTTTTTTTAAGCCCGGAAAAATTTGCCTATAATCACTATCCCGAAGACAGCAAATGGCTACTAACTCCCCTATCTCCTGACGAATTTGCGAATTTCCCTTTATATTACAGAAGCTATTTTACTTCGTTTTTAGAAGTGATAGAACCTATCGATGGCATTATTGAACTATCCGGACAAAAAAACATTATAATAAAGATAAAAAATCCAAAGAATCATACGTTGATGTTTGCATACAACAATGAAACCTATGCTTATCCTATAACTCCACAAATGGATGGGCAAATTTACACCTATGAGTTGACACTTCCTAAAAAGCCGGCACAATACCTCAGTATTTCTTTAAATCTTCAAACTTTTGTTGTTTTTAAACTAAGTCGATAAAACAACAATAAGCTTGCTGTTGATATTAAATAAACCTGATAATAGGTAGTGTTGAATAAATAGCTTATAAAACAAAGAGGCAATAAGCTAAAAAAGTCCTACAATAATGTATCGAATGATAATATGCTATATTACACATCAATATTAGCGTAGCGGGCATTTTTTTCGATAAATTCCCTACGAGGAGGGACTTCATCGCCCATCAGCATTGAGAATACATAATCGGCTTCGATGGCGTTATCGATACTTATTTGTCGGAGGGTTCTGAATTCCGGATTCATGGTTGTTTGCCACAATTGGTCATCGTTCATTTCCCCCAAACCTTTGTAACGTTGTATGGAGATTCCTTTTTCTTTTCCTTGTTCGTGATATGCTTTCACTATAGCAATTCGTTCTTCTTCTGTCCAACAATATTGCTCTTCTTTGCCTCTTTTAACAAGATATAAAGGAGGTGTAGCAATATAGACATGCCCTTGTTCGATAAGTTCTTTCATATAACGGAAGAAAAAAGTAAGAAGTAAGGTAGTGATATGACTTCCATCTACATCGGCATCGGTCATAATAACTATTTTATGATAACGTAATTTTGTAAGGTTAAGGGCTTTGGAATCATCTTCCGTACCTATAGTTACCCCTAAAGCCGTATATATATTCTTAATTTCTTCATTATCGAAAATACGATGTTGCATAGCTTTTTCGACATTTAATATTTTCCCGCGAAGAGGCAATATGGCTTGATTACGATTATCTCTACCTTGTTTGGCAGTACCGCCGGCGGAATCACCTTCAACGATAAACAACTCACAGTTTGCAGGATCTTTATCGGAGCAATCAGAAAGTTTACCCGGTAAACCGGAACCTGATAATACACTTTTTCTTTGAACAAGATCTCTGGCTTTACGAGCCGCATGTCGAGCGGTAGCAGCTAAAATTACCTTATCAACAATATATCGTGCTTCTTTCGGATGTTCTTCCAAATAGTAGGTTAACATTTCACTCACCATCTGACTTACAATACCTTCCACTTCACTATTGCCTAATTTTGTTTTGGTTTGTCCTTCAAACTGAGGCTCTTGTACTTTTACTGAAATGATTGCTGTTAACCCTTCCCTAAAATCATCACCACTGATTTCAATCTTTTGTTTTTCGAGTTTTTCGAGCATTTTCTGATCGTCAGCATATTTTTTCAAAGTACGCGTTAACCCACGACGAAACCCTGTTAGATGAGTCCCTCCTTCATGTGTATTGATGTTATTTACATACGAATGTAAGTTTTCAGAATAGGCTGTATTGTATTGCATGGCTATTTCAATAGGTGTTCCCGATTTTTCACCTTCCATATAAATCGGGGCTTCCATTAATTTTTCTCTGTTGCCATCTAAATAATTAATAAAATCGACCAAGCCTTTTTCAGAATAAAAGGTTTGGCTTAAAAACTCTTCATTGCCATTTTTAGGTCTTTCATCAGTAATAGTCAGCGTAATACCTTTATTTAAAAAGGCTAATTCTCTCAAACGAGACGATAAAATATCATAGCTGTATTCTTTGACAATAAAAATATCGTCATCCGGCAAAAACCACATATAGGTTCCTGTTTTATCGGTATCGCCTATTGTTTTTACAGGATATAATGGTTTCCCATATTCATATTCCTGCAAAAAATGTTTTCCTTCACGGAAGACTTCTACTTTGAGTTTTTTTGACAATGCATTGACACAAGAAACCCCGACTCCGTGTAGACCGCCTGAAACTTTATAAGAACCTTTATCAAATTTACCACCTGCATGTAAAACCGTTAAAACGACTTCCAAAGCAGAGCGGTTTTCTTTTTCATGCAACCCGGTAGGTATACCACGACCGTTATCAAACACCGAAATTGAATTATCTTTATGAATTGTAACGTCAATTCTATCGCAATAACCGCCGAGAGCTTCATCGATGGAGTTATCCACTACTTCGTACACTAAATGGTGTAATCCACGTTCACTGATATCCCCTATATACATAGCAGGTCTTTTACGTACAGCTTCCAATCCCTCAAGCACTTGTATATTTTCAGCCGTATAATTCGCTGATGCTAATTCTTTTGTTTCTATATCATTCATTATCTGCTCTTTTATTTTTTTTGAATCTATGCAAAGATAATCAAAAAATAGATACAAAGCTTCAGATTATTTGTATTTTTTCGACAACAAACTGTGATTAATTTTCTTATTCTTCCCACTGATAGATAAAACATAAAAAATTGAATAAAAGAATATTAGAAATAATTATACCGAAAGCTTAGTGTTATAAAAAAAAAAATTGCCTTCCTTTTAACTTGATGCAATAAATTTATGTAATTTTGCAATCCAAAAAACATAAACTATATGGCTAAGATAGAGATTGAACGTATGCATTTTTATGCCCATCACGGTTGTTTTGAAGAAGAGAGAGTAATTGGTACGTATTTCACGGTTGATTGTTGTTTAGACTGTGATATTAAGGAAGCAGCGATAAAAGATGATTTAAGCAAAACCATTAATTATCAAAGTATATATTTATTAATACAAAATGAATTAATAAAATCATCGCAATTACTTGAAAACATTGCCTATCGTATTATTATACAAATAGAAAAAGAATATCCGGAAGTAAAACACATAGAAGTAAAAGTACGTAAATTAAATCCTCCTATGGGTGGTAAAATTGAAGCCGTGAGCCTTACTCTCAATAGTGAAGATGTACATTAGTTTCATTTTTTATCGACATAAAAAAAGGCGATATTAAAACATATCGCCTTTTTAAATATTTTGTTAACTTATTATTCGGTAGTCCCGGTTAATATCAGTTCACTTTTATTAACATAAATTACTCTTTCTTTGTTATATTGGTATTCTTCTCTATTAGAGGGTTCTCCTTCAGTAACAAAAACAAGAACACTTAAATGTTCAAGAACAGCATCTACTGCCGGATTTGAACCATCTTGATAGGTCAATGGTATATCATAAGTAAAGGTTTTTTGATAGGTAGTACCTGATGAAGTACCTCCCATATTTTCACCGTCTACACCTAATATTAACTCTCTCAACATATGATTATGGCAATATTTACCAAGACTATCGCTCCACATTTGCGGATAATATGCTTTTCCATTGGATTGAGGACCCCAAATGCTATCTTGAATCAAAGCGACATGGATATAATTTTTTCCATTAACAGCAGCGCTATTACCTGTAAAATGTGCTTGAACAGTACATTTCATTAGACGTGTATTGGTGTCGATAGTTGTTTTGGCAGCAACATTAACATAAGAAGGTTTAATATAGAGTTGAGCTGCTACATATCCCCAAGAACCCCTTGAAATAGGATATTTATACGTTCCACTTTCATTCACAACTTCACGGCTTACCATACCGGTAGGATAACCGGTAACATAGAAATAATTATTCAATAAGGTACCTACATTCGTTTTAAAATTTGGAGCAAAACTTCCGGCATGAATATTAATGTTGTAAATAACTCCGGGATTAGCAGCAACAGTAGAATCTGCTCTTCTATGTCCATCAGGGCAATATCCGCAATTTACACCGGTAAATTCTTCCAATAAAACAGTCCTATTTTGCGGTGTTGTGTTAACAAAGACAGTGGGATCAAAAGTATAAGTCATATTTTCACTTGCACTTTGTTTTTGAACGCGAGTGGTGTACTTACCTTGATAATATACCACATATTGCATAGTATCGGCTGTAGAAAAGGCATTGGATTGAATTGCTTTATGCTCCGGATGTATGAAATTATCACTATTTTTATAGGCAATAGCACAAGCTTGTCCGCTTTTTACAGTATTTACCATTTTAATAGTAGCAGTATGATTTTTTGTTCTTGCTGTTAAAAGATACATTTGAGGAACATCCAAACTAATCGTAAAAGTATGATTTCCGGCATCTAAACTCCTGTTAAAATCAAGAATTTTTTTACCTAATAAATCACGAACCTCTATAGTTACATTTTCTCTTACAGGCAACGATAATGAAAAATCTGTAACACCGTTAAAGGGATTGGGATTGTTTTGGGATAATATAAATGTATGTTGTTGGTTTTCATAATCGTTTATTCCTACCTTCGCTAAATCGGCTGTGGTGTCGGGATAAATTAACTTTGCTGACCATGATTCTGTTAAATCAATAATCACAACACTGTCAATTTGCACATAATTATCATCGATATCTTTTCCTGTAAAGGAAACGGTAACGGATTGAGCAAAGACATTCATCCCCATGAATAAAACTGAAAATAAGATAAATAACTTTTTCATTGTTTAGAATTTAAATTAATAATTTTTTAATACGTAATAAATATGTTTAATAAATATTTTGCAAATATATATTTTTTTTTTTTAGTTAGAACTATAAAATAAAAAAAATATGAAAAAAGAGATGCGAAGTGAAGATTTTAAACCAAAAAGCATTAATACAAGATAGTATATAGCAATTTTGAAAGAAATCGTATCTAAATATTACGCTAAAACAGAAAAATGAAAAATGTAGTCTATTTTTTATTAATCACATTTTCGTTACTACTAAGATTAGCATTTAGATGTTCTATTACTGCAAGGGCAGCCGAACGGGCATCGGCTATAGTTTCATTGATACCCATTGGGCGTTTACAACTCCCTGCTATAAACAAGCCTTTAGAAGTTGTTTCATTGTCTTGTAAATGTATATGTAAACTTTGAGCAAATCCATACTCTCCTTTTATAGATAGTTTTTCTGCTAATTGTTTTGTGCCACAAGAAGCTTCCATGCCTACCATTAACACCAATAAATCCGTATTCATTTTCAAAGGAAGCCCTACCAATGTATCTTCGGCTTTGAATTGTATTTTTTTATCGAAAGTTGCTGCTGCTTCCGAAATTCGACCTCTTACATAACAAACATCGTATTTTTCCTGTGATTCACGGTACATTTCCTCAAAAGACTGTCCCCACATGCGTAAATCCATATAAAAAATATAGACTTCCGTATCAGGCAATAGCTTTTTAACTTCAATCGCTTGTTTTACGGCAGTTACACAACATATTTTCGAACAATAGTTATTCCCTGACTTTTCATCACGAGAGCCAACACATTGTAGAAAAACAATACGTTTAGGTTTTTCTCTCATTGAATTTTCAATATGATTGTATTTAATCATTTTTTCTAAATCAAGAGAAGTAAGCACACCATTATAGATACCATAACCCAATTCTTCCTTACGTTTAGCATCGAAGGGGGTATATCCTGTTGACAACAAAACAGCAGCAACAATATAAGACATTCCTTTTTTATCGATGATTTTCCATTCATGACCCTCTTGTTTTATATCTACTATTTCCGTTCCTACATGAAGTGTGATATTTTGGTGAAGTAATTTCTTGTTTAATTTATCCACCATATCGTTAGCAAGAGAAAAATCCGGAAATAAAAAAGCTTTATCTAAGATATTGGTTAGCGTATTGGAAGATTTTTCAAACAATAAGACTTCCATATTTTGAATTGCCAGTGCCGATGCGGCTTCAATACCTGCGGGACCGGCTCCTATAACGGCTATTTTTTTCATACTTAGTTAATTTTATCAATTAATGCTTTCTATACTAATAAATGATTAGGTCGTTCCGGTTTTGGTAAAATCTTACCCGAAGCTCCCTTATATTTTTCTTTAGGATTATACGGTATCCCTATTTTATCGAGTAATATCTCCGATTGTATTTGATGTAATTGCAATCCTAATTCCCAGGGGTCGTAACCCAACAGTAAACCGGCCATTTCTTCATACGTCAAGACAGGAATACCATAACCATCCTTATCATAGGTTTTATTTTCGATTTCCGCTATTGTATATTGCCATTTATCCATAAACATCGCACATCCAGGACAATTAGCAACAATAAAATCAGGTTCAAAAGGCTCCATCGATTCAAATTTCTTTTTGGTATTGGCAATGGAATAACCTCTATTTTCTTGTACTAAATAATGACGGAACCCAAAGCCGCAACAATGGCGACGTTCCGGATAATCCAGCACTTCCCCACCCCAGCTTTCAATCATCCCTGCCAATACATGGGGAAATTCCGCTTTACCTACACCCTTTTCCGGAAATATTTTTGCGTAATGGCAACCTATATGTTCAACTATTTGCAAGGGCTTCCCTGTAAATCGATTCACTAAAGAATATTTCATTTTTTCTTTCAATTCATGACGGAATTTATAAATAATATCCGAAGGATGAACAAGGTTTTTTGGAATATCAAACTCTCTTCCTGTAGCTTTACGCAAATACTCACGTGTCTTTTCCAGCGTTTCCGGTTGATGATTCCATATCTCTATCATTTCCGAAAAAACCCCGAAAGATGTTACACAGGAAGGCACATAATTTTCATAACCTGCATCTTTCATCAATGAAAATAAACGAGCCACTACAGTCATCGTTGTTTCCAAGGGAACAACATCCGTGTGATAGCCTATACCGGTACATGTATGTTGGTTTTCTTCATCATAAATATTTTTTCCTAACACTTCTTTTATAATGCGTAAAAATGCGGTTTCGGAACCCGGGAAGAAGGTTTGTCGAATGCAACTTCTTTCATAAAAATAATTATCATCTGCAATAGTTTTTTGATATTCATTCCAATAATATTTTCCCATTTTATGTTTATTTATTATAATTTACTCAGAAATAATATTTTCTTTCACTATTTCAGCCACATCTTTAACCGTAAAATCGGATGCTCTTTTAAAAGCTTTTTTACACATGGGGCAAGCTGTTGCAATTAAATCAGGTTTTTTAGCTTTCAGGCTATTCATGGCGGCATCACGAATTTTGGTTTGTTGTTCCAAATTTATTATCGTATTACCAAGATTATAACCGCAACACAAACTTTTTTCTTTTTCATTTTTTGTTTTCAACAAATGAGTTACTGTTTTGAGGATTTCCCTCGGTTGGCGATAAATTCCACACCCCCTTCCTAATTCGCAAGGATCATGATATACAACCTTTAAATCATCTTTACGAAGTTTCAACTTACCGCTTTTAATCAACATATGAATATATTCGGTATGATGCATGACTTGTATAGGCAGATTATATTCTTTTTTAAACGACTGATAGCAAATTGGGCATGAGGTTATCAGCATTGTAGCACCCGATTGTTTAATCAGTTGGGTGTTTTTTCTTCTTAATTCCGCGGCTTGAATAGAAAATCCTTGTTGCAATAAAGGACGACCGCAGCAAATGGTTCTATCTTTATCCATAAACCAATACTTTTGATCCACTTTTTCAAATATAGTAGTCATGGCATCAATAATACCCGGAGTAAGATGAGACATACAACCGGCAAAATAAATAATCCTACCAATTGAGTTAAAAGGCTGTAAATTATCAATATAATTATAATTTGCGTGGGTATCCAAGTCTTTTTTATACCGCATCTGTCGGCGAATAGTCATCAAGTCGAGTCCTACCGGACATTCGGCTACACAACGATTACACATCAGGCAATTATCGGCTATTTCTTCTTTTGGACGTTTATAACGCAAATCACGAAGAAAATAAATAGACTGTACCCCGGGTAATTGTAAATCTTTATGCAAAGGGCAATTATCGATGCAAATACCACATCGAGAACAGGCGCTTAATTCAAACATTGTATAACCGGAGACTTGCTCGTTTTCACTTACCCCTAATTTCTTAAGAAAAATAAAAATTACTTCCGTAAAAATATGCATATAACGGGAGAAAGGCATGGCTACAAAGAATGTTCCTAATGCAAAAGAATAAAGTGTCCATGCAGGGATTTCCAACACATCAGCAACTGAATAATTAATCATATTGCCAAATGCTTGAGTCAGGAAACCCCCATTGTTGTATAAAGCTGCCGTAAAGCTTTCGGAAATAAATCGTAAAGGAAATATCAACCAAAGAGAAAACTTGGCAAACGTATCAAAAATAACATGTTTGGTTGTTTTTTTCATCCCCACGATGCGAGAATATATGGATTTAATATAGGCTAAGACAACACCCGAAAGCACATACAATAATAAGAAGTCCATGATATGAGCAAAAAGCTGGGCATGTTTAAAAGCATGACTATCATGCACAAAATACCGATAGAAAATCCCTATCCAAAATGGTTTATCGGTTTGAATAGCAATTTCACTTTCAATAGCACCCACTACAATCAATAAAAACCATCCTAAAGCTATACTACTATGCATATATCCCAAAAGGAAGCTGCGTTTAAAAACTTTACGATGCAGCAATGCTTCCATAATGGTTTCCCAGATAGCTGATAGAAATCTCCAAGAAATAATATTTTTTAAAATCAGTGTTTTTTGTACCCTATCAAATTTATTAAACCATCGAATATATTTGATACAGCAAATCACTATCAATGCAATAACACCAATAAGAAAAGGAATAACAAATGGGCTAAAATAAATACTCATACTTATTTTTTATTCGATTCAACTAATATTTTACGCATATTGATAATCATAGAACGAAGATTTACACCTCTGGGGCAAACCAAAGTGCATTTTCCACATAACATACAAGCTTTCAATTCCTCTTGCAGTCCGGCATATTGCCCTCGACGAAAGGAAGCGTGAATTTTTCGTATATTAAAATCGGTAAATTGTCGGGCCGAACAAGTAGCAGAACAAGCACCACAAGAGACACATAGTTTAAAAGAGCTTACTTCTCGATGTAATTTTTTTACATTCTCCAAATCACAATCTTCTAAATTGATAGCCCTTGTTTCTGATATGTTGAATCCAAATTTAATCATATTAACAGTTAATTACAAATCGATACGTAAACTTACACTTTATCTTCCATTACTTTTTTTCTCAATTCTATTCCACCGGTAACTTCAAAGATTTTACGGATTTCATCAAGATTTACTTGCCTTATTTTTCTTAATGCACCCGGACCATCGCCATTATAATTGGCACCTAAACGTGGAGCTATATCTTTTATATGTTCAACATACCAAGCCCAAATGGGTCCCTGTTCAGGATGAAGTTTAGGATCTACCGTATCTGGATGTACACAATAACCTATTTTTAAAATATTTGCACCTACTCCTTGCATTATTTCTTTTTGTTTTCTTCCTTCAACACTTTCGTTATTATATCCCAATTCTTGAGATATTTTACGTAAAACATTAATGACTTCACCGGGAACATTCCCTCTCGGGCATCGTGTTTTACACGACATACACTGACCACAATACCAAATAGTATCTGATCGTAATAATTTTTCTATGGCTTCTTCATCATCTCTTTGAACGATATCACAAATTTGTCGTGGGTCGTAAGGAAAAAACTCTGCAGCCGGACAAATTGCGGTACATATACCACAGTTCATGCAAGCTTTCAACGCTTCTTTAAAACGTATATCTTGTTTAAATAAATCGGTTAAATTTCCCATAATTAATCAATTTTTACTTTATTTAATGCCATTAGTCGAAATAGAAACTTAGGCAACAATTTCTCCCTCTTTCGTTTAAGAAGATTTATATGCAAACCCAATGCTTTAATCAATGGGATTTTATGTGTTTCAACAAATTCAATAAGTGTACCATCAGGATCTTCAATATAAGTGAAATGTCCGCTTGCTTCACCCATATCGAATTCAGATTGATTAGCACAACTATCTACAGTAAATGGGAATCCTTTCTCTCTGCAATAGGCTTTTAATTCCTGCATATGACTCACATCAAAGCAAATTTGAATGAATCCCGGATCGCCCCAATATCGATTTTCGTATATTTTTTTTGCCTGGCGATCACAAGCCATAACTAGTTCGATTTCAGAAGGACCAAACATATTGGCAAAAGCTCCTTTTCGTTTTTGACTATGCTTCAGCAATACTCTCCGGTATTTTTGATCCCCTCCTTTGATAAAACCCCAATCATGAAAAACATCTGTTTTGTCATAAACGATGGTATCATAGCCCAAAATATCTTGATAAACAGGCAATGCCTTTTCTATATTGCTTACTCCTATCATGGGACCCACTACACCACCGGCAAAACGTTTTTCATCAACAAACACATAGGCATCTTCAATGATTTGAAAATAATTACCGAAAGGATCTTGCAGATAAAAGGTAGATTTACCGTCCGGAGTATATGCAATATCACTGATATTATCATATTTAGCTTTTATTTCCTGATGCAATTCTGCCGGATTTCTACTTTTAATTTTAGCTGCAAAAATACCTAAATCAGCGATTTGGATTTCAAATAAAGGGGACTGCGGTTTTCGTTGAGTATATTGCCAAATTTCCACTCCTCCTCCACCTTGTAAATTTACGGCAATACACGCATGTCGTTTTTGAGGTTCATTGCCGGTATAAGGCAACATCAAGGAAGCTACACTATCATCTTCAAGGATTCTAACATCGGTTTGAAACATATCAATATACCATTTCCATGATTCTTGAAGGTTTTCTGTTCCTATACCTATTTGTTGTATTCCGGAAATAAAATATACTGCCATTATATTTATTTTTAAACTATTATATATATAATATTGAAATATTCCAATATAGCAAAAGTAATAAATTATATTTTAAGAATGATACGATTTTATAAAATTTACGATTTTATATTTGTATTTAACTACATATTAACCACCAAGAGGTGTATAGGTACCTATGCTTTCAGCAGTCTGTACAAAAGATTCATCAATACATTTATGCATAGTAAAAACATTTGTTAAAGGTTCCAAAACAATTTTATTTTTTTGAAGTCCAACCATCATTCCATATTTTTTTGATAATAAAGCATTCACGGCAGCAACCCCAAATTCACCGGCAATTAACCTATCATAGGCACTTGGGCTGCCACCTCTCTGGATATAACCAAGCACTGATACTCTCATATCGAAATGAGGAAATTCCACTTTCATTTGTCGGGCTATTTGCATGGCATTACCTTCTTCTAAACCTTCGGAAACAATAATAAGATTAAGCTTATGAAGATGAGCATGATTAGCTAAAAAGTTACGTGTTTTTTCCAAATGATTTTTTTGTTCCGGGACCAGTATAATTTCGGCTCCACAGGCAACACCACTGTTCAAGGCTACAAAACCTGATTTATGACCCATGACTTCCACAAAAAACACACGATTATGGGAACTTCCGGTGTCTCTGATTTTGTCAATACTTTCAACAACAGTGTTCAAACAGGTATCAAAGCCAATGGTATAATCTGTTCCGCAAATATCGTTATCGATAGTACCGGGGATACCTATTACCGGAAAGTTATACATTTTCATTAAATCAACAGCCCCTCTAAAAGTACCATCACCACCAATAACTACAAGAGCATCTATGGATGCTTCTCTCATTTTTTTTATAGCCATTTCCAATCCGTCAGCATGCATAAATTCCAAACAACGAGCGGAACGTAACATTGTCCCTCCTCTCTGAATAATACCACTTACCGATTGAGAAAATAATTCTATAAAATCACCCTGGATTAAGCCTTTATAGCCTTCCATAACACCGGTTACTTTCAATTGATTATTGATGGCCGTTCGTGTAACGGCACGAATGGCAGCGTTCATACCGGGAGCATCTCCTCCGGAAGTTAAAACAGCAATATGTTTTAATACTTTATGATTATTTTTCATTAAATTCAGGTAAAATAATATGTATATTGATTTACTATTTAAATTCAAAAGCTTTTAAACTAAGGTCAAGACTTTTCACACTGTTTGTCAAAGCTCCAACCGAAATAAAATCCACACCGGTTTCTGCATAAGCTCGTATAGTAGTTTCGTTGATTCCACCGGAAGCTTCTGTCTCATAACGTCCATCGACAAATTTTACAGCCTCTTTAACTTCTTTCGGTGTAAAATTATCGAACATAATACGATGAAAACCACCCAACTGTAAAGCTAATTCGACGTCTTTCAGACTTCGTGTTTCAATTTCAATTTTTAAATTTAAATGCTTTTCTTTTAAGTAATGATTGGTTTTTTCCAAAGCAACTTTCAATCCTCCGGCAAAATCAATATGATTATCCTTTAACATAATCATATCGTACAAACCCATACGATGATTACAACCTCCGCCAATTTTCACCGCCATTTTTTCTAAAATCCGTAAATTAGGCGTTGTTTTTCGTGTATCTAATAAGCGCGTTTGCGTTCCAAAAATTAAATCAAGATAATAATGTGTTGTAGTAGCTATTCCACTCATTCGCTGCATAATATTCAGTACCAGTCGCTCTGCTTTCAATATCGATTGCACGCTACCGCATACTATAAAAACAATATCGCCAATATTGACTTTACTTCCGTCTGTAATAAATACATCTAATGTTAATTGACTATCGACACATTTAAAAACTTTCTCTGCGACTTCAACACCGGCAATGATACCGTTTTCTTTAACTAATAATTTTGATTTTCCTTGAGCTTCGGGTGAGATTGATAACAAAGAAGAGTGATCGCCATTTCCAACATCTTCTTCTAAGGCTTTGATAATTATTTCTTCGATTGACATTTTTGTTTTTTAGCAATATTTAACACAGAAATCCGCTCTGTTTTCTGGTTTTTATTAATTTCTTTTAAAACATAATAAACCCTATATGAGCACCCGTGTATTGTTGTGTATGTTGCTATTACAAAATTTGAAACTTCAGAAGATACCCCTTCTTTTTCAACATGAAATGAAGCAGGAGGATTCTTTTCAAAAAACTCGTTGAGAATGGATTCAGCCTGATAACGACTATAGGTTGCTTCCATATTTTCCATAGACATATCTATCATATCATTGAGAAATGTAGATAATTGTTTTGAATTCCCTTTATTAAAAGCTTCATTAATTTCATCTTTCACTAGTCTATCAGTATACATATAACTCCCTAATGATAAAAAAGTTAAGAGAAATAATAAAACTAATAAAGGTAAATGTTTACTCATATACATCAAAATGTTAAAACAAGTTAACGTATACAAAAATCAAACCATTTTTTATTCATTAATTAAAAATATTTCTTGTAATGTCCATTTATTTCTAACTTCTAATACTTTAGAATAATAAATAATGGGTTCAGCTTGACGGTTTTCACTATACTTACCTGTATCCCATTTGCTATTTTTATTTACATCAACAATAACACGAATCTTATATTTTCCGGCTTGAAGATAGGGATAGTTTATTGTATCACTTTCTTGAATGATTTGTTCGGCAACTACTTCTCCTTTGTCCGTTAATAATTGAATGATATATTGATTGGGATGAGAAATTTGATATTCCATTTGAATTTCCCCATAATCATGCGGCGTTTTCATTTTAAAATCGACAGAAATAGTATCGTTAAATGTTTCGAGATACGAATAAAACACAGAATCTTGGCATAAAAAAACATAGTTTTTATTATACTTCCATTCATAGTCTATGATCCATTTACGATGCAGGCTGTCTAAAAAATAATAATTGGGCATAAGCGTATCGTAATCATCTACTTCCACAATGGTATCATTACCCAAACTATCTTTCAGACTCAGTTTCCGTTTTTCTTTCTTTAATTCCAACAATAAAAAGTTGTTATTGCTTATTTCTTTCACCGGATAAGCGAATTCTAAGGTCAATTTCTTTTGTATTTCACCGGCATAATGAACCTGAGGATTGAAAGTATTCTTTTTTTCTTCAGTAGAATCTTTTGCACTTTTTCTAAATTGAAATCCCATGACTTTACTTGCAGGATTAAGCGTAACGGTATCAAAAACCTGCCCGTTGGCTTCAATAACAAAGTCTATATCTTCATTGAGTAACTGAATAAAAAAAACTCCGATGGTATCTTTTGTTCGATTAGATTCCCATACATAGAGATCCTGATAATTATTATTGACGGGATTTAGTAGAAAATCATGGACTTCACCCGTAAAAACAAATTGATAATACCCTTCTTTTACCAATGTGCGACGTAGATATTTAAGTGTAGTATCCTGCTCTTTAAAAAGATAAAGTTGTATTTTAGTAGAATCAATTTTTTCATTATCGATTACTTCTATACTATCACGAATTGTTTTAGGTATTGGAAAAGTTGATAAGAGTGTATCTGAAAATGCTATCATTTCATCGGGAAGATCAAATAATTTATTTTGATTTTTATCTTCCAACGCAAACAATTTATATGATTTCTGAGGTAGATTATAAAAGGTGAAATCTCCTTTTTTATCAGTATAGGTATAAAACAAAGGTTGCTGTGTATAGGGAGCGGAATCATTGTCTGTTTCGTACAATATCACTGCAATTTTATTACTGGGTTCTAAGGTATAAGCATCTCTGATATTTCCGTGTAACATACAAGAGTCCAGACTTGCACCGGTACTAAAAACAATTGATTCAGTATATAACACATTCGCTTCCGTAATGTCTTTAATGGCTTCTAAAAATAAAACACTGTAGGTTGTATTAGAATCTAAATCATCTTTAAAACTTATTACCAGTGATTTTCCCTGTATTTCATACTTTGGTGCTTCTAAAGTTGTAGGATTAATAATAATATTTTCCGTTGGAGATGACAATGCGATGTATTCATTGAATCTAATTTTTAATTGACGCTCCTTGAAGTTTTTTGTATAATTCTGAGGTAATGTTTTAAGTATTTTAGGAGGACTTACATCTTTTTCTCCTCCGGTTAATGTCGCCTGAGTGGCACAAGATATGTATAATAGACATAGCATTAGACAAGATATTGCTAAAACAAATGCTTTGATAAAGTATGGAAAATGTTTCATGCTGCAAAAATACGTTTTTTATTTACGTGTTTTTTTATTTTAAAGTAAATAATTTTCTATCCATTTCAATACATTATTCACATGAATATGATAATAAATACTATATCCATAGTGTTTATTTTCTGATAAATTCTATTTTTTTTATATCGGACTAGGATTTCAATCAATTTTATGTACATTTGCAACATCATAATTTAACTAAATATTATTACGATTGTAAATTCAAAATAATGGGTGGCGGCGGATTTATTGCGGATATGATAGCACGTATCAATTATAACAAAGATATGCTCAGTAAACGTTCTTATTTAAACAAAAACAAAGAAATACACTATCCAACGACTAAGAAAAAATCAAAAACAACTAGTTTATCGGAAATGGAAAAACAAACCCAAGCTGAAAAAATAAATAATTATAAAACAAAACATAAAAACCGCAATCTATTGTTTTTTATATTATCCCTCCTATTGACGGCTGTTTGTATTTATATTTTATTTTATTTTCTACGTTCTTTATTTTGATAAAACAGATTATTTAAACACACAACATTTCAATATTAATTTTGAGTATTTTTGCAAATCTAAAATAATTACAAAAAGATCGATTGATGAAGAAAGATTTCAAAACAACTTACGGACCTTGGGCATTGGTAGCCGGAGCATCGGAAGGATTGGGAGCTGCTTTTGCCGAAGCATTGGCACAACGCGGATTAAATGTAATATTGCTTGCCAGACGTTTGGAAAAACTGGAAATCATCGCTAAAAAATTATCCGACAACTATGCGGTAGACATTAAATATTTTTCTGTTGATTTATCAGATTTTTCTCAAACAAAACACCTTGTCTCTCAACTGGATGTTCCCATAGGGTTATTGGTTTATAATGCTGCTTTTTCACCCATTGGTTATTTTGAAAACATTTCGGAGGATTTACTTGCAAAAGTAGTAGTTGTAAACGTTAAAACGCCTCTTTTGATTACCAAACTCCTGTCGTCATCAATGATTAAAAACAAAAAAGGAGGTATTGTTCTTATGTCTTCATTAGCAGGAAATCAGGGCAGTCCAAAAATCGTAAGTTATGCAGCTTCCAAAGCTTTTAATACTATTTTAGCAGAAGGTTTATGGAAAGAATTAAAAACGTATAATATTGATGTTATTGCCAGTTGTGCAGGTGCTATCTTGACTCCGGGTTATCAAACGGCTCAACAAAAAAAAGCCCCCGGTACCTTGGAACCTTATCAAGTTGCTGACAAAACATTAAATGCATTGGGAAAAGGTCCTATTATTGTACCCGGTTTCATTAATAAACTGGCTCGCATACTTACAACTCGTTTACTCCCACGAAAATTAGCTATTAATATAATGTATACTAACACAAAAAATTTATCATAATGAACGTATTACTTGGTTTTTTCACTCCTTGGATAGTCTACGCTATCATTACTTTATTGTATTATTTTTTACCGGGAAAATGCTTAGAAGGCTATGTTAAAAACGAAAAAACAAATAAAGTCCTACAGTATCGCTTAAACGGCATTTATGTTTTAGCAATTTGTGTCCTTCTTTGGTTTCTACTGGGATATTTTGGTTTGGTTTCCTATGAATGGTTATATACCATAAGATGGTATAGCTTAGCAGGTGCCATTACGATGGGATTATTATTTTCTTTTCTAATAGTACTTCCCTACCCCTCAACGGGAAAATCTTTACTTGCTGATCTTTTTCTGGGAAGACTGAAGAATCCACAATTAAAAAACGGTCGTTTTGACACTAAGATATGGTTATACTTGATTGGAGCTGTAATGCTTCAACTGAATGTATTAAGCTTTGCAGCACACCATTTTCTGGCATATAACACTATAAATCCTGGTATTATGTTATGTGCTGCGCTACTAACGTATTTCGTTTGGGATTATTTGACTTTCGAAAAAGTGCATTTATATACCTATGATTTTATTGCCGAACGTGTCGGCTTTAAATTAGGTTTTGGTTGTTTAACCTTTTATCCTTACTTCTATCTTATCTCTCTTTGGGCAACAGTTGACATGCAAAATCCGGGAATTCCAATGTGGTTAAGTGTTACTTTTGCCGTGTTATTTTTCTGCGGATGGAGCTTAGCACGTGGTGCGAACATGCAAAAATATTACTTTAAAATCCAACCGGATAAATCTTTTCTTGGCATTAAACCGGAAATACTCCAAAACGGCAATCAATCCATTTTGGTAAATGGTTTTTGGGGATTAAGCAGACATATCAATTATTTGGGAGAAATACTTATGGGTAGTGCCATTGCTTTGAGCGTAGGTTATCCCGGACTCGTATGGGTGTGGTTATATCCCTTGTACTATGTGTTATTGTTATTTACACGCCAATGGGATGATGATAAAATTTGCGGTGCTAAATATGGACCTTTGTGGGATACGTATAAAAACAAAGTCAAATACCGGATTATTCCTTATATTTACTAATAAGAATTCTTACTCATTTACCAGCAAATTACAACCACGTATATCACTATTATCATAGCGACCTAGTATTTCAAAAGAGTTGTCTTCATAACATTTACCAATATCTTGAGTCGCAATAAATGAACATGAATAGAGATTAGCCAGGTCAATTACATTGACTCCGCCACTTTTACCTTTTTGCGTCAGGAGCCGTAAAGGATTATATATATCCCTTATTTGAACACGCATCCAAGGAGGACAGTAAAATCGTTGACTACCATAGGTATATGCCTGAGACAACAATTCTGTCATGCCATATTCAGAATAAATTTTTTCTACTCCGAAGCCATTTCGTAAACGAAGGTGAAGCTCTTCTCGTAAAAGCTCCTTGCGTCGGCCTTTCATTCCTCCTGTTTCAAAAACAAGTAAATCGGGTAAATATACCTGATGAGTTTCTATAAAATCCAATAAGGCATAACTAACTCCCCAAAGTATTGTTTTTTGCTTAATAGAGGCAAGTTGTTTTAAATTATCAACTAATTCATCGGTATTCGTTAAGTAAAATTTAGAAAACGGTTGCTTTGCTTTTTGCATCAAACATTGCATCATATACAATAAAGAGGAATCTCCTTTTTCGGAATAAGAAGGAAGTAACGCCAAAATAGCATAATCTTCCGGCTGACCCACAAAATAACGAAAACCACGCAAAAAACTCTGCTCATAGATTGCAAGGTTTGCCACATAATGTTCCGCTCTTTGCATCCCACTTGTGCCACTGCTGCGAAAAACAATGTTTTCTTTTTCCTTTGAGCTAATGATACGGTGATTTTTGAAAAACTCAATAGGCAAAAATGGAATTTGAGATAATTCATTTATGGAAGTAACAGAAGATGAAGTTGCATCTACATATTGCCTGTATAAATCACAATAGGTATATTGGTATCGAAAAACACGCAATACCCTATCGAAAAAAGCTTCTTCGGTATCAATCGAAAAAATATCATCAATAGTTATTGTTTCCATAACCTTAATAAGATAACTTCTGCCAACAAACAAAGTAAAGCGAAAATCACAAAATAATACCAAAGCTGTAAACCTGTTGTTTGAATTTCACTTATAATGGCATTCGTAGATTTATTTTGTAAATTCAATACCTTATAATTTTTTAGCTCATAGCGGTTTATTTGTTCTTCTAATTCAGACTTATCATAAAAAGACATCTGAGATTCTTTTCTGTTATAATTAAATGAAAGTCCGGAAATTGTATCGGAATTATTCGTTAAAAGATAATTATCTGCTTCCGTGATTTGATCATGAACAAAAAGGTTCATTTCAGCACTGTTTTTTCTTATTTCAGGGATAAATGAAAATTTTGTTTTCGGATTAAGAATCTCAAGCACATTATCGACTTCTAAATCTATTTTATTTAAAACGATACGACTATTCTCTCCTATTATATAATAGGACTGATCCTGTTTTGATTGCAAAATAGCCATATTATACAATGCCGGAACTACAATTGCATGTTTTTGAAATTCACTGTAATCATCCAATAAAGGAGTGGCAAGTAAAAACACATTGCCTCTATCAACTTTTTGTACAATTAAAAAATCGTTATTGCTTTCTAAAAGAATAAGACTTTCCTTTCCCGGAAAAATTCCTTTGTTAAAGGTATAATAACGAAAAACCTCGGGAAGATTTATGGAACCACTAAATTTTTCAAAGACATGTTTAAATAAATCATGTTCCATATTCAAAGACGCCACTCGTGTACGCTGTGTGTCCAGGCTAACAAAAAACGGTAAGCCTAATCGGCGATTAAAAACATTACTTAACGTAATTTCCGCATCCGGAGATGGAATATAAAGCACATTTCCCCCATAACGCACATACTCATCTATCGCTTGAAGAAAGCCTGAACTTTGTTCTTTTACCCTATCCAGAACAATTAAATCTTGATTTTTTAAAGCAGCATAATTTATATTTCTATCACTAACTGACTGATAAAGAATAGTTGAGTCATTAGCATACAATGCTTTCAAATAGTCACTCTCCTCTTCGCCAAAGACACAATAAACGTTCTGATAAGGATTAATATAAAAAGAAAAGTACATTTTATCATCAAACGTAACCGGGTAATCTAAGATTTCGAGATACGCATTCTGAATGCCTTTTTCAAAAACAGTAAAACTCATTTGTACTTCAGTAAATCCATTTGCTTTAATATCAGCCGACGCTACGGCTTTTTGGACGTTATTCACAACCAATTTAATCGGCAATTTTTCCACATCTTCATCTGAATTATTTTTCACAATGAAGTGAATATTAATAGGCTGTCCGACTGTAAATACAGGCGCTTCAAACCAAGATGTATCCAAATATACATTGCTTATTTTATTAGCTTTTAAGGGCACCAAATAAGTAAATACCTTTTCTTCTTTCGGCATTTTTGATATAGAAGCCGTTGTTTGCTGGAAATCGGAAATCAAATATATTTTTTTATTATCCGAAGCTTGTCGTGATAAAAAATGCAAAGCATACTCCATCACCATAGGTAAGTCACGCGTGCTGGCAGAAATTTTCACTTCTTTGATTTCCTTTTTCATTTCTTCTTTCGTAAAAAACTGCTGATGTCTCGGACTGAAATCATTAGTAACAAGCATATACCTGTCTTCTTCTGCAAAGGCTTCAACAATATAACTTGCTTTTTCAATGGCTTCATCCAAAAGAGTTCCCCGCGAAGAAACACTTTCCATAGAAAAAGAATTATCCATATAAATAAGCACATATTGATTACCTTTCAATGCATTATTCTTTTCCTGCAATGAAATATAGGGACGCGTAAAAGCAAAAACGATAGAAAGTATGGCTAACAATCGTAATGTCAAAATTACTAATTTTCGTAATTGAGAATGCCGATGGGTTTGTTGTTTTAATGTTTGTAAAAACTGAGTGTTTGAAAAATAAAAGATTTTGTATTTTCTAAAATTAAACAAATGCACGGCAATGGGAATTGCCAGGGCAAATAATGCAAACAAAAACAATGGATTAGTAAAAAACATACGCTAAGTTAGTCACTTCTAATTGTTGGTTGTTAATTCATGGAAAATAGTTTCCATATTATATTCTTTGCGATGCATATTTAAAAGCGTTATCTCGTCGGCGGCAAGTATTTTTTGCACTTCTGCAGCTACGTTTACTTTAGATTCAATAAGATATGTATTATTCCCTATTTCAGTAATCCGTACAACTCCTTCGATAGCATGTAGTTTTTTACTATTAATACGTTTATCAACTTCTATTTGCAGCGCAAATTGTGCTTTAATGGATTTCCTTAAATTATCAATTGTATCATCCGCTTTAATAATCCCTTTATCAATAATCACCACACGATTGCAAATGGCTTCTACTTCCTGCATAATGTGTGTAGAAAATAAAACTGTTTTTGTTTTGCCAATTTCTTGAATAAGGGCACGAATATCAATTAACTGATTAGGGTCTAAGCCGGAAGTAGGTTCATCCAATATTAAAACCTGAGGGTCATGAATAAGGGCATGTGCTAATCCTAGACGTTGACGATAGCCTTTTGATAAAGCACCAATCTTTTTATGTTGTTCATTCTGTAAACCTGTCAATTGAATAATTTCCTCGATTCGTCTTTTAACATTTTTCATATGATAAATCTTCGCAACAAAAGCAAGACTTTCTTTCACATACATATCCAAATACAAGGGATTGTTTTCCGGCAAATAACCAATATAATTTTTAATAGCATTGGCATCCTCCGTTATATCCAGTCCACAAACACTGACAAATCCCGAAGTCTGCCGTTTATAGCAAGTAATTATTTTCATCATAGTTGATTTACCTGCTCCATTAGGACCTAACAAACCTACAATCTCGCCTTGTTTGACTTCAAAAGAAACATCATTCAAAGCTTTTTGAATACCATATACTTTCGTTATATTTTTAACGACAATTGACATAATTATTTTATTATCATTTATGAGAAGCAAAAGTACATAAAATTTTGTTAGCTTCAATGGATTCACTAAAAAATGCTTTTTTCTTGTTTCATTAAAAAAAAGACTATTTTTGCAAAAAAATACGTACAGTTAAAGAGTTGAAATTATAAATAAACTACCAAAACAGTTGAAAATGTTAGAAAAAAAATGGATTATACTTCTTCTTTTAATGCAATATATTTTTTGTAATGCTCAAGAAGAAATCATCACATCATATCAAAATAAAGAGTTAAAAAAACTCAATATTGTCTTAAATGGCAAAGTAAAGCAGATAAAACAAATCACATATTCACCGGATAAACTTTGCGATACAATATCATCATTCATAGATGATGCTGATAATCAAACTATGCATTCCGGTAGATTAATCGAAATTAAATGTAGCTGTGATACAATCATTTATTATTTTAACAGCAATTTATCTCCTACATTAATAAAGGATATAAATTTTCATATCGACAAATCAAATAGAAGAACACATAAGGAGACAGTTTATCTGTTTGAGAATGGTAATTTAATTTCTAAAATTTCTTCAAATAATGGAAAAACAAACATTCAGACTACATATAAGTATGATTTAAACAATAATTTAATAGTGAAAATAGAAGACTTATCAAGTGTAGTAATGATAGATTCTTTAGAATATGATGACAATAATAATCTTATAAAAAAACGCACCTATAGACATGGAATAATGGAGCAATATGTTTTGGGAAAAAACAAAAAACTAATTTCGGAGTCAAGTTTATATGAGAGTGCAGAATATGAATATGATGCTTTTAATCACCTTATATCTAAAACGCGGGGTAACAATATCGGTAAAGATATTTATATCTATGATACACTTGGCAATAAAATAGAGCAAGGATATTGTAAAAATTATAAAGGAGCCAAGTGTAAATATGCTCCATCACAAGGGTTTGTTTATGATGAAAACAATAGAAAAATTAAGTCTTTCAGTATTGGTGATTGGAAACCCCATAATACGGATGAATATTATCAATATGATGAACACGGGCGAGAAATTGAAGTAAAAGGTTATTATATTTATAACAAGAAGGATACTGTTATAGGGTTTCATTTTATTTATGAATATGATGAACTTGGACAAGAAGTAAAAAAAGAAGTGTTAGTAGGAGGACCATTTTTTCTTAGCAGTTTGATTTTCAAGGAATGCAGTAAACTCATTACAACTTACGATAAGCACAAAAATATTACTCAACAAAAATTATATACTTCCGATAATCAGATTGTAGATATCATTTGTTTTGTTTACGAGTATGATTCCTACGGGAATTGGATAAAAAAAGAAGAATATAGAGGAAAGAATGAAGATGAGTTGTTGAAAATGAATGTTAAAGAACGTATATTGGAATACTATTAATTGAGAAAAAGTGTGCTTAAAATGAGAAATAAACGGAACACTTAAAATTTTCCTTCAACATGCATAGCTAAGAATGAAGGAAATATTTTTCCTACTCCTCTCCTAACCTTTTTTATTCGGAACGAAATGTCAATGCCTGAAATAGGATGACCACAAAAAACTTTTGTCAATTATCGGTTGGGTTAACGCATTTTCTACCGAGCTTTTCATTCCTAAAGAATGGAGGTTTTGGATAATTCAAGGGGTGAATCCCAATCACACCCTGACTATTTTTTCGGCACGAAAAAACCAATTCAACATTTATAATTCGTGAAAGCTATCAGCTTCTTTCCCCTTTTCCCTCTTTTAACATCCCCCCTTTTCAAGCTATTTTTAATTGATTTCTCCTTCCTAGTAATTTATATGCGTACAAAGCACAATTTGCATGCGTACAAACGACAATTTGCATGCGTACAAACGACAATTTGTATGCGTACAAATGATAAAAAGTATACGTACAAATTACTATTTGTATGCGTACAAATGATTGCCGGAAAGCCTTGTAATTTTTTTTGAATGATTTTTGGCTTTTTTTTTAATTCTTAATTTTTAATTTTTAATTGATTATAATTAACCGCAGAGAACGCAGAGGTTTTACGCAGAGGACGCAAATAGATTTACACAGCCTACCCTTATTTTTTCGGCACGAAAAAACCGTCTTTAGACCTTAGAGGCTGTGTAATTATTAAAATTTGTAGGGTTTTGATTTAGTTGATTATTTTTTATAATTCTGTTTATAATTGTGATTTAAAAGATTTATTGAAATAATTTGCAGATAAAAAATAAAAAAGCAA
>JAGOKS010000028.1 GCA_017994425.1 Bacteroidales bacterium
GTTATGATAATAACCGATCCTATGCCTATGGACATAGAAGTAATATGCAAGGCGGAGTAAACGGTACCGCTAATAAAGGAAATGTAAGAAGTTCAAATCCGAGTGCTGACCCTTCGAAAAAAGCCGGCGATGATAGAAATCAAAACTTAAGTTTCGGAGAACGTTACGAACAAGCTGTCAATTCAAATGCATCCTATCGTGGAGCTTCTTCTTCCTCGCGTACTAACCCGGGAGTTACTACACCAACGAATAATCAAAATGTAACTACTACCCAGCCGACACGCACCAATACCAATCCTTCACAGACAACACCTACACGCGTTGATCCTAATAATACGGCAACATCTCGTGATCAAAAACCGGACGTGCCCGGCAAAGTAACTCCTACACAAAATGATAATCCTACATCTAATCCTAATACAAGGAGCAATAATCAAAATGTGAATGAGCCTGTCAATAATCGGTCGAATCCTCCTGCGTCTAATCCGAATGATAGACCCAACCAAAATGTAACACCAAATAATAATCGCAGTACTACACCCAATAACTATAATTCAACGCCCAGTCAGAATAATAGGCAAAGTACGCAACCCTCTTCCAATCCTACGCCTACACGGACAACACCAAGTAGTACACCTACAAGAACGACTCCTTCACAATCCGCTCCAAGAAGGGAAAGTAATTCGAGAAGTTATAATGAAACTCCAAATTCAAGTTCCCCGAGCAATAACAGAAGTACATATAATTCAAGTTCTTCCTCAAACAGAAGCTCTTACAATTCCGGTTCTTCCTCGAGTAGAAGTTCCGGCAGCAGTTCTTCTTCAAGTTCCGGTGGAGGTTCCCGTTCGGGTGGTAGCAGCAGTGGCGGAAGTAATACACACAGACGATAATCACAAACAATAACATTATAAAAATTTAAAAATGAAAAAGATAAACACAGTACTTTTAGGAATACTTCTCCTTTCCTTTTTCAATGCTTTTGGTCAGGATGAAACCGATGCTTTTCGTTATTCCCAATTAATCCCCACAGGAACCGCTCGTTTCTCTTCCTTGGCAGGTTCTATGGGAGGTTTTGGTGCCGATTTTTCCTGCCTGAGTTCAAATCCTGCCGGCATAGGCGTTTATAAACGAACTGAATTTACCATTTCCCCTTCTTTATATTATTCCAAAATAACATCTACATACAATGCCTCAGATCCGTATGATTTTAAATTTAATTTTAATCTCGGTAATCTAGGAGCTGTTTTTGTTATGCCTGTTGCCAAAAAATGGTTTGTGCAATTTGGAACGGGATTGAATCGTCTTAATAATTACAACAATCGGTATCTTATTAAAGGGATAAATCAAGGGTATATCGACAATACCACAACATCTATAACAGATTATTTTGCACAGATAAGTAATGGTGTTGCCGATTCAAACTTAACCGGTCTATCCAATTGGGCATATCAAAATTACATTATTGACCCCGACACAAACAGCCCTATTGCTAATCAATACATTAGTCATTTAGCAGGATTAAACGTAAATCAGCAGAAAAACATGATTTCAACGGGCTCTGCCAACGAATATATATTCTCGGGAGGGGCAAACTATAATGATGTTGTTTTTATAGGCGCTACATTAGGCATTCCTTTCTTTTCCTATACAAATTCCTATACGTATACAGAAATCCTGCATGATTCTTTGCATACGCAAAGCTTATTTGACTCTTTGATTTCGAACCATACCTTGTCTTCAAAAGGTACCGGAATCAATTTTAAAATAGGAGTATTGTATCAACCCTTTAAATTTCTCCGTTTTGGAGCGGCTATTCATACCCCCACTTTTTATAACAATATCAGAGAATATTACTCTTTTGAATATGAAACAAAATGGCTAGGAGCTAAATATGATGATTATACCTTTAACGGAAAATTTGACTATACTCTCACTACACCGTATAGAGTGTTGGGAGATATAGGATTTATTTTCGGTAAATATGGTTTTGTGAATGTTCATTATGACTTCACCGATTATTCTTCCATGCAACTTTTTTCACGATACTATGATTTTGATGTTGAGAATGAAAAAATACGTGAATATTATCAGGCAGTCCACAATATAGGGATAAGCTGTGAAGTAAATCTTTCGCCCGTTTCTTTGCGTTTGGGGTATATGTATTCCTCCAATCCGTATCAAGCAGCAGCGAATAACGATGGCAGTTATCATTTGATAACCGGAGGTTTTGGATTACGAACGGATCATTTCTTTACGGATTTTGCCTATGTGCATCGATTTTTCTATGATAAAAGCGTGCTTTACGATACCCCCAACAGCAGCATCGTAGATTCTAAAATTAAGAATCAACATTTTATCTTAACATTCGGGATAAAAATATAATTTAAACCCATCATCATTGCAAACAACAGATGCATTTAAAGAAGGAATAACTCTTCCTATTATGGAAGAGTTTTATTCTTTACAAGGTGAAGGATTTCATACCGGAAAAGCAGCCTATTTTCTACGGGTAGGAGGTTGTGATGTTGGCTGTAGTTTTTGTGATGTTAAAGAGTCGTGGAGTGCCGAACGTCATCCATTAATGCATGTTGACAAGGTCATTGAAAACGTTTTATATTATAAGGCGAATACGGTAGTGGTAACGGGAGGAGAACCTTGTTTGTATAATTTATCGTATTTATGCGAGCAAGTTTCAAAACATTCCATTGCATTGCATTTGGAAACATCGGGATCGGAAAAATTAAGCGGACATTGGGATTGGATATGTTTTTCTCCTAAAAAAGGGACACAAATTCAACCGGAGTTTTATCAACAAGCCAATGAGTTGAAAGTAATTATTCAGGAGCTTTCCGATTTACAATGGGCAGAAAAAAATGCAAATAGTATGCAGCAAACCTGTGAATTATATCTTCAACCTGAATGGAGTCAAAGAGAGTTGATATTACCACCAATCATAGACTATATTCTTACACATCCAAGGTGGAAAATATCTTTACAAAGTCATAAATACATGCGTATTCCCTAAAACAAATATTTTATTTTCTATGGCTTATGAGTAAAAAAAAGAAAGAAATTATCATTGAGGACTTAGAAATTATTGATGCCGGAGCCGAAGGAGTTTCCATTGGCAGACACGATAATGCTGTTGTTTTTGTACCCTATGCTGTTCCGGGGGATATCGTAGACGTGAAAGCCATTAAAAAAAGAAGTTATTATCATTCTAAAATCATACGAATAAAAAAATCATCTCCTCAGCGGGTAGTGCCATTATGCCGCCATTTTGGTGAATGTGGTGGTTGCAGCTGGCAGCAAATGGAGTATGCAATGCAATTGTATTATAAACAAAAACAAGTAGTAGATAATTTTATACGTATCGGTAAATTTTCTTTTCCAAAACTACAAACTATTTTACCTTCTGAAAATATTTATGAATATCGCAATAAAATTGAATATACTTTTTCAACGCGGCGATGGTTGACGGATGAAGAAATAACTACTCCCGGAATGTTTGATCACAGAAGCTTAGGCTTTCACATGCAAGGCATGTTTGACAGAGTATTGGATATTGAAAAATGTCATTTACATCCTGATATCGGGAATCAAATTCGTAATACTATTAGAACGTATGCTATAGAAAACAACCTTGATTTTTGGGATGCTCGAGAAGTAAAAGGCTTTCTTCGCAACATGGTAATTCGTTTTTCTTCTAAAGGTGATTTGATGTTGATTATGGTTTTTTCTTCTTACAATCAAGAGGCAGAAAAGTTGATGTATATGATTCACGAGCATTTTCCGGAAATAACTTCTTTATTCTATGTTGTAAATGACAAACAAAATGATGTGATAACAGATTTACCCATACAATTGTTTGCCGGTAAGGATTTTATGATAGAAAATATGGATAATTTAGCATTTAAAATTCATCCCCACGCCTTTTATCAAACCAATTCACGGCAAGCTTTAAATTTATATGGAATAGTGAAAGAATTTGCTGATATCAAGCATGAGGATATTGTTTATGATTTATATACCGGTACGGGAACGATTGCATTGTTTGTAGCGCAGCAGGCGAAAAAAATTGTAGGCATAGAATATGTTGTTGCGGCTGTTGAAAATGCAAAAGAGAATGCATTAATTAACAACATTCATAATGTTGAGTTTATCGCCGGAGATATGGCAAAAATACTTACTGATGAATTTGTTGAGCAATACGGCAGACCAAATATTATCATTACCGATCCTCCTCGTGCCGGGATGCAACCGCAAGTAATAGAAGAGATAATGAAGATATTGCCTGAGAAAATAGTGTATGTAAGTTGTAATCCGGCTACCCAAGCGCGTGATATTGCAATGATGATTGAAAAATATACTGTTAGTAAAGTTCAAGCTGTTGATATGTTTCCACATACACAACATGTGGAAAATGTTGTTTTACTTCAACGAATTAATTAATGCTATTTTTCTTTATCGTCGATAAAACTCTCGATGGCTAATTTATATCCGTTTAATCCAAATCCTGAAATACTTCCTTTACATGCCGCTGAAAGATACGAATGACGGCGGAAAGGTTCTCTTGCCATGATTTGGGAAATATGAACTTCTATTACAGGAATATCTATGGCTTTAATGGCATCCAAGAGAGCAATGGATGTATGGGTATATGCACCGGCATTCAAAATAATACCGTCATAAATATTATTGGCTGACTGAATAGCGTTTATTAATTCCCCTTCATCATTAAATTGCAGATAGTCTATTTTAAATCTTGGAAATTTAATTCTTAATTTTTCTAAATACACTTCAAAAGGCAGGTTCCCGTAAATAGCAGGTTCCCTGCTGCCGAGTAAATTTAAGTTAGGACCATGGAGGATGAGTAGATTCATTGATTCTATTTCTTTTTTTCGTTTTTATCCTCTACATAAATTATGCGAAATATTTCCTCATTTTCTTTTTTAAGAAAATAATATTCACGCATATATAACTCCATTGCATCTTTGTTTTTGTTAATTTCTTGATTAAATATTTTCATTTGGTTGTTCTTGATTTGTAACAATTCATTTTCTTTTTCCAGCGCACTGATTTCTTTCTTTAAAGTAAAATGAAGTAAGATATTATTCTCACTAAAAAACAAATAGCTAAGAAACAAAACGAATACTATAATAAATTTATAATGAACAATCCAAGCAAGCACTTTCATTTTTTAAATATTAATGATTAGTATGTAATTTTAAGTATGATTCAATGTCAGCCATGATTTTATGTGCTAATTGATCGGCCTTTTCTTTCGTATTACTTTCAGCATACATACGAACGATAGGTTCAGTATTTGATTTTCGTAAATGGACCCATTCATTATCAAAGTCGATACGTACCCCATCGATATCAATAATAGGTTGCATGCTGTATTTTTCTTTGATAAACAAAAGTAACGCATCCGTATCCATTCCGGCTTGTAATTGTATTTTATTTTTAGAGATATAAAAATCAGGATATGTATTTCTCAATTGGGAGCAGCTTATTTTTGTTTTTGCCAGATAGGATAGAAACAAAGCAATGCCAACCAAGGCATCTCTACCATAATGTAGTGTTGGATAAATGACTCCACCGTTTCCTTCGCCACCAATAACGGCATTTTGTAGTTTCATTTTTTCAATCACATTTACTTCACCGACAGCAGAAGCTGCATAGGTTCCTCCATATTTTTCGGTGAGTAATTGAAGTGCGCGTGTTGATGATAAATTAGAAACGGTATTCCCTTTTTGATTTTGTAAAACATAATCAGCAACAGCGACTAAAGTATATTCTTCTCCGAAAACAATTCCATTTTCTTGAATGATTGCCAATCTATCAACGTCGGGGTCAACGACAAAGCCAATATCTGCTTTATTTTCTTTAACAGCAAGGCATATATCTTCAAGATGTTCGGGAAGAGGTTCGGGATTATGAGGAAAAATACCTGTTGGTTCGCCATACAAAGTAATGACATTGTCAACGCCCAAGGCTTTCAACAGAGGAGGTAAAGCCAAGCCGCCGGTAGAATGTACACAATCGATAACAATCTTAAAATTACGTGCTTTTATGGCATTCACATCAACCAAATTCAAATCAAGGATATGTTTAATGTGTCGGGCTATTGCATCTTTTGTTGTACATATGCTTCCCAATTTATCTACTTCTGCAAATTTAAATTTTTCTATTTCAGAAAGATTTAAAATATATTCCCCTTCTGAAGCGGAAAGGAATTCTCCTTTTTCATTTACAAATTTCAAGGCATTCCATTGCATAGGATTATGACTTGCTGTGATTATTATACCTCCTTTGGCATTGGAATGTAAGACTTCCATTTCTACTGTAGGAGTTGTAGAGAGACCGATGTTAACCACATTGATACCCATCCCGCTTAAGGTAGCACAAACCAGATGACTGAGCATTTCGCCCGAAATACGGGCATCGCGTCCCACAACAACAGTAATATGTTCATTGATATCGTTTTTTTCTTTTAAAAACATACTATAAGCAGCAGTAAATTTTACTATATCCAAGGGAGTTAAATTATCCCCGGGGAAATTACCTATAGTTCCTCTTATCCCTGATATCGATTTAATTAGAGTCATTTTTTCCTTTTTTAGAAATATTACATATGATTGCAGTCAAACAGAAATACGATATATCCTTTTTATTTAAATTAATCTACTGCATTTGTAAGAAAAGGAGGATTTTCAATCATGCCAGCGGAGGAAACTCTAAAAGTAGAAGCTTCATCTTTATAGGGGTCTCTTTGTTGATCGATTTGTCTTCTTATATACGCAGGTTTTGATAAATACTCATCCATTTCTTCTTGTGTCATCCCTCTTAATTGTTGATTATCGATTTCTCCTGAATCTCGGTTGTCTATATTTTCATTGTTATTCAAAGAGTTATCTTTCTCTTCAATTTTATTTGTTAATTCTTCGTGAGAATAATTGTTGTTGCTATTGTCATTGTGATATTCTTTCTTTTTAAAATCGGAAACATTATCGTGTAAGCCGGTAGCGATAACGGTAACACGTATTTCATCGCCTAAATTATCATCGATACCATGTCCCCAAATTAATGTTTGTTTTTCAGAACATGTTTTATTTTCAAGATGTTCAGTTATAGTATCGAGTTCTTCAATGGTAGCTTCACATTGACTTCCGTAGGAGATAAAGAACAATACATTTTCGGCGCCGTAGATAGTATTTTTATCAAGTAGAGGGCTATTAGTAGCAGATTCGACAGCATCTAATGCTCTATTATCGCCTTTAGCGGCTCCGGAGCCAATGATAGCGGTACCGCTATTTTGCAATACTGTTTTCACATCATTAAAGTCTACGTTTATAATACCGTGAACTGTAATTAATTCGGCAATACTTTTTGCAGCGATTAATAAAACATCATCTACTTTTGCGAAAGCATTTGAGAGTTTTAAATCGGGGTAGAAACTTTTTAATGATTCGTTTTTAATTACAATGAGAGCATCTACATTTTGGCGTAGTTCATTAATCCCATCATCGGCGGTTCTAAATTTTCCTGCTTGTTCAAATTTAAATGGATACGTAACGATAGCGACGGTAAGGATTCCCATTTCGCGAGCAATTGTGGCTACAATAGGAGATGCTCCTGTCCCTGTTCCGCCACCCATTCCTGCAGTGATAAAAAGCATTTTAGTACCTTCAAGCGCTTTTTTAATCACAGCTTCACTTTCGATAGCAGCCTGACGGGCAACATCAGGATTGGCACCAGCCCCCAAGCCTCCGTCACCTAATTGGATTTTTAATGATATAGGGGTATTTTCCAATGCTTGTTTATCGGTATTACATATCATAAAATCTACATCTTTTATCCCCATATTATACATATGTTTGACAGCATTTCCACCACCACCGCCAACGCCCATCACTTTAATGATGGACAATGTAGGCTGATTGTTGGTATCAACAATCGGTGTTATTTGTTCTAAGTCTTCATTATCAATTTTAATATCTAACATTGTTATTGTTTTTATATAGTTAAAAAATAAGTAATTTCATTTTAATTATCAAAATCATCATCGTCATCATGCATATCCGTATCTTCTTCTAATAAAGATTCAACTAAACTTTTAACCTTTTCCCAGGTATTATATTTAGTTCCGGAGCTAGGTTCTTTTTTCTTTACCGGAACCTTTAATTTTTTTTCTTTTTTTACTTTCGATACTTCTTTGCTTTCTGTTTCTTCTTGAGCTTCAAAATCTTCTTCTTCTTTTTCGATACCCATCACCATCAATCCTAAGGCTGTCGAATACATAGGATTATTTATTTTTGAATCTTGGGTATGAATAATTTTTTCTTCGGGGTTTCCGATACGCACAGTCATTCCGGTTTTATATTCAGTAAACTCTTTCAATGAATTAAGCAATGATCCACCTCCGGTAATAACCATTCCGCAACCGAGTTTTTTCAGATAATCGGAATGTTTAATTTCACCCATTATTCTATTAATAATTTCATCGACACGCGCTTTGATAACTTCAGATAATTCTATTTGTTGAATATTAATCGGGGGTCTTCCTCTGATGCCGGGTACAGAGATGATATGATCCGGTTTGCTTTTATCGGGGATACAAGAGCCGTATTTTAATTTAATAGCTTCAGCATTTTCTTTTATCATTCCTTTAAAAACGGTTTTGATATCATCAGTAATTACATCGGCACCAATTGGGATAACGGCAGAATGACGAAGGAGACCGTTGTAGAAAACAGCGATATCTGTTGTCCCACCACCAATATCCACTAATGCAACTCCGGATTCTTTTTCTTTTGGATCTAATACTACTTCAGAAGAAGCAATAGGTTCAAGAACCAATCCTTCCATTTTTAAGTTACATTTTTGCACACAACGGGCAATATTCTTAATATGTTGAGAATTTCCGGTTATAATATTAAAAACGGAGCCTAATTGTGTTCCTAATACACCGATAGGATCTTTTAAATCACAATAATCATCTACGAAAAATTCTTGAGGAATAGCATCAATGATTTGTATCCCCGGTTTAACCGTAAGTTTAAACATGTCTTCAATTAACATTTTTACATCTTCTTTGGTAACTTCGGATTCCGCATCTCTTCGTTTGATTTCCCCTTGCATTTGGAAGCTGTTTATATGTTGTCCGGCAATACCTACAACGACGGTATCTATCATAACGCCGGAAGTATTGTTTGCTTGTTTAATAGCATGATTTATAGCTTCTACTGTTTGTACGATGTTAATAACTTGTCCTCGTTGAACGCCAAGAGAAGTATGGTCTCCATAGCCTAAGAGTTCAATATTTCCTTCTTTGTTTCTTTGCCCAACGCAAGCAGCTACTTTTGTTGTTCCGATATCAAGTCCGACTGCTATTTTATTAGTTTTTGCAGTTACGACTGTTTCATTTTCTTTCTTACGCTTAAACATAGTATACTTATTTTTTAGTTATTGTCTTTTTTTACAAGGGATTTGATCTCCGAATTTTAAATTAATAGTAGCAAATTTATCCCATCCGGTAATTTTAAAGCCCTTCGTATAAATATATTTTAAATTTTTAAATTTTTCATCCATGGCATTAATGTTTCCAAATTCAATAGTATGATTACCAAATGCTGGACCTAATTCAATTTGTTGATGCAAATTTATATAAATTTGTGCAATCTGAGCTTTCCAAAATGCATCTTTTTCGATATATTGCGATAACTTCCAAATAGAATATAATGTGTTGTTTTTTTGATTTTCTATTTTATAATTTGGACGATAGTGTTCATATATAGAACCATTTGCAATTAATATTCTTTCCCTGGGCAGTTTAGTTGTAGGTACCATTTTACCGGTTTCCGATATATAAAACGATTCGTTGTAAGCGTTAAAAACACGTACAATAATTTTGTGCTGAACAGCCTTTACAATGATATGTCCTCTGGTATTTGCAATAACTTCTACAGATTTTAAAAAGGGATAATCGGCAATTTTCTTTTCGATTACATTTAAATTTATATCTTTTACAAATTTTCCAATCAATATTCCACAGGTGTCTTTTACAAATTCATCCAATTCTTTTTCAGTAAACAACATTTCGGAAGGATATTCAATGTGATAAATGATTTTATTAAATTTTCTATCTTTCGATAAAATAGCATTGGCAATTAAGGTGCTAATAACAGCAAGCACGACAACAATAATGATTATGATTTTTTTTATTTTCATAAGGTAAATGCCATTTTAATGTTATTTACTAATCTATCAATATCACCGGCTCCGAAACTTACGACTAATTCAGGATGTATGGATTTTAAATAAGGGATTAAGTTCTCTTTTGTTTGTATAATTTTATGTTTATTTTTTATTTTATCAAGGAGCATTTGTGCATTAACTCCTTCAATGGGTAATTCTCTGGCAGGATAAATTTCCAATAATATTATATGATCTAATAATTCCAAACTTTTCGCAAACTCATTGGCAAAGTCGCGGGTACGTGTAAATAAATGAGGTTGAAAAATACCACATAGTTTACGGTTAGGGTGTAAAGCTTTAATAGAGTGTATGGCAGCTTTAAGTTCATTCGGATGATGTGCATAATCATCAATGTAGATGAGATCATTTCTGCGAATTATATATTCAAATCTTCGTTTCACTCCTTTGTATTTTGATAATTGTTGTTTGATAATTTGATGGGGTACCCCTTTTATATCAGCAAAGGCAGCAGCAGCAATAGCATTCTCAATGTTGTGGAGTCCTGCTGCCTGAAATTGAATATTTTCAATATCGCCTTGTGGAGTATGAATAGAAAACACATATTGTTCGTTAAGAATGTCTATTTTTGATGCATAAAAATCGCACTTTTTATCAGTAAGACTATAGGTATAGATTTTACAATTTGTTTGAAGACGAGGTAAAAGCTCTCTTTTTGTTATCAAACAACCATTCGGTTTAATATTATTAACAAAATCATTAAATCCTTTATCCATCGATTCAGCACTTGTATATATATCTAAATGATCTGCATCCATTGAAGATAGAATGGCTATATCAGGGTGTAAATGTAGAAAGGATCGATCGTATTCATCGGCTTCGATAATCATCATTTCGGCATTCACATTATAAATAAAATTAGAATTGAAGTTTAACGCAATGCCGCCAATAAAGGAAAGCAATCTATAATTTTCAGATAACAACAAACTAGAAATAGCGGTAATGGATGTTTTTCCATGTGAACCGGCGATGGCAATGGTAAATTTATCTGCAGCTATTTTACCTAGTACTTCGGAGCGTTTCATCATAGGAATACCTTTTTCTTTTATGTATTGAAACTCTATGTTAGAGGAAGGAATGGCAGGGGTGTATACAACTAAATCCAATGCTTCCGGCAGTAAAGCAATGTTTTCATCAAAGTGAACGTCAATCCCTTCAATGAGAAGTTTATCAGTTAAAGAAGAAGGTGTTTTATCATAACCTGAAACCATACATCCTTTTTCTTTGAAATATCGAGCAAGGGCACTCATTCCTATTCCTCCTATTCCTAAGAAATAAATATTATTAATATGTATGGGGAAGGTATTCATGCTTACAATAATTTTTTTATTTCATTTACAATACGTTTAGTTGCATCGGGGATAGCCAATTTTTTTAAATTTTTGCTCATTTCATCACAGCTATGTTTGTTCTGAATTAAATCAAAAATTACATATCCCAGTTTTTCTTTTGCATCTTTGTCGGCAATCAAAATAGCAGCTCCTGCATCAGAAAGTACTTTTGCATTTTTTGTTTGATGATCTTCAGCTACATTAGGAGAAGGTATGAGTATACAAGCCTTAGCTACAATGCATAATTCGGAAATTGCGAGAGCACCTGCTCTGGACACAATAATATCTGATACTTGATATAAATAATCCATACGTTGAATGAAAGGCATTATTTTAATACCTTTTAATTTTTTTAAATTCTCCGGTATAGATTGATAATAATATTCTCCTGTTTGCCATATCAATTGCACATCTTCGCTTACAAAATCGGCAATGATATCCATGACACTTTCGTTGATAGTTTTAGAACCTAAACTGCCTCCAACAATCGATACGGTTTTTTTATTTGCATCTAATTCAAAATATGCATATGCATCTGTTTTATCATCAGGAAGATGAATAATATCTTTGCGTACAGGATTCCCTGTTTTAACAATTTTGTTGACATCAAAAAATTGATCTAATTGGTCGTAAGCAGTGCAGATTATTTTTGCTTTTTTAGCTAACATTTTATTGGTTATACCCGGATATGAATTTTGTTCTTGAATGAGTGTTGGAATTTTTTGTCCGGCAGCCATTTTCAAGACTGGTCCGCTTACATATCCACCTACACCTATGACAATATTCGGTTTAAAATCAAGAATAATGCGTTTTGCTTTTCGTAGACTTCTCCATAAACGAAACGGAAGTTTAAGATTGGCGATAATGTTTTTAAACGTTAGTTGTCGTTGCAAGCCATACATATCTATTCCTTTAATTTCATATCCTGCTTCGGGAACACGTTTCATTTCCATTCGCTTATTTGCACCAACAAATAATATATTAATATCCGATATTTGTTCTTTTAATTCATTAGCAATGGCAATAGCGGGAAATACATGTCCCCCAGTTCCTCCTCCTGCTATAATAACTTTTGTTTTCATTCTTCTGTTTTAGATTGATCGGGTTTTATTTTTTTATCTTTTTTAACTTCTTTGCTGATGTTTAATATGATGCCGAAACAAACGGAACTAATCATAATTGACATTCCACCCCAACTAAACATGGGCAAGGTTTGTCCTGTACTTGGCATCATACCGACATTCACCAAAATATGTATTAATGCTTGGAAAACAATTAAAAATCCTAAGCCTACAACCAGATATGCACCAAAATGTGATTTAATAGTTCGTACTATTTGAAATACTCTAAAAAACAAAATCAGATAAAGTACCATTAATAAAATACCTATAATAGCACCATACTCTTCGATAGTAATTGCAAAAATATAGTCAGAATAACATTGAGGTAAATAATTATTATAAATAGAATTGCCGGGACCGTTGATTGGTAAAATACCGCCGGTCGCAATGGCACCTTCGGCTAAAATTTCTTGTCGAATATTATCAGGATTAATAGTTTTTACATGACTTTCTAAATCCATTTCTGTATTAACAAAGAAGCGTTCAATACGATTTTTAACGGTGTCAAAACGGTTAAATCCGGGTATTCCCAATCCATTGGTAGAAATAAACAAAGTTCCAAATAATCCGAAAATTATGATAGTAATAAAAAATGTTTTTTTCTTAAGTTCTGAAACGAAAAGCATTACAAAACATGTAACAAACATTATGATACTTGTTGACACATTTTGAGTCATCATTAGGACGGTAAAAAATAATATTCCACCTACTAATGGTAGAAATTTATGTTTTATATCGTTAATTTCATTGCCAAATTTTGCTATTAATTGAGCTAAGAAAACAATAACTGCAAATTCAACAACATAAAATGTTTGAATGCCAAATAATTCTCTTTTTGCTTCATTACTTTCCTTTCCAAAAGCAATAGTTGCAATTAATAATATCAATCCTATGACAATTCCTATTTTCGAAAACTTACTGAACCATCGGAAATCTACTAGATGAACAATATAAATGAGGATAAATCCTAAGATTAGATTAAAACCGTGGGAACGCAGATAGAATAAAAAATTCTGCTTCATTAAATCATCGGATAATCCTGAAGCGGCACTATAGATAACAATCATAGAAAAAATGCTCAGAATTGCTACAATAATCCAAATGATTTTGTCACCTTCAAATTTACCTATTATATTCTTTAATTTCAATTTTTAAATATTTATAATTGTGCTATAGCATTTTTAAATGCCATTCCTAAATTTTTATAATTTCCATATTTTTCATCACATTCACAAGCTAAAGATAAGAGAACGGTTTCATTAGGCTCAGCAAAATAAAAAGCGGTAGAAACGGCATCTTCCATCCGAGTCCTTTCATAGATACATTGAACCACTGAAGAAAATTTACTAATAATTTTTTTGTTATCTTCTCCAATGCAAATAATTGCTTTAACTTTTTCTAAAACAAATGGCATTAAATCATCATAATTTGTGCTTTCATCCTTTCCTCCGGTAATCCATACCACATTTTGTTTTAAGGTTTCAAAGCTATAATAAGCGGTATTTACACTGGCAGATTTTGCATCGTTGATAAAAGTAATTCCTCTAAATTTTGCAACCAATTCTAAGCGATGTTCTTCTTTATCAAATCTATTCAAAATAGCCTGTAGATTTTTATTCCTGACGTACACCAATTTATTCTCGGTTCTATTTCCGACAGTTTTAATGTCATGCAGTAATAATTGTTCTATATTCATAAGTTCTATATTTTTATTATCGTATTTTAAGTGTTATTACAGTCATTACAGCCAATATAATCCCAATAATGACAAATCGTTGAACAATTTTAGACTCGTGCCATCCTTTTTTCTGATAATGATGATGGATCGGAGCCATTAAAAATAAACGTTTTCCTTCGCCATATTTTTTCTTAGTATATTTAAAATAAGTTACTTGAAGTATTACAGAAAGGCTTTGTACTAAATAGATACCACATAAAATCGGGATTAATAATTCTTTTCTAATGATAACCGCAAAAACTGCAATGATTCCACCCAGAGCCAATGAACCGGTATCACCCATAAATACTTGTGCCGGATAGCAATTCCACCAATAAAAACCCAAGGAAGCTCCAATGAGAGCTCCTGTAAATATCATTAATTCACCGGTTTGTGGTATGTACATTATGTTCAAGTAATCGGCAAAAATGGTATTCCCTGATACGTATGCCAATATTCCTAAGGTTGCACCTATGATAGCTGTAGAGGAAATGGCTAAGCCATCCAATCCATCAGTTAAATTCATTCCGTTACTAACAGCAACAATAATAAAGATAATAATAGGAATATATATAATCCATGCCCATTTTTCATAACCATCTCCCATCCATTTTAATAGAAATGCGTAATTAAATTCATTGTTTTTAAAAAAAGGAATGGTTGTTTTCGTTGATTTTACAGATTCTACGGATTCATACGTATTAACTCCTTGTTTTGAATTATTTTCGACTTGAAAAACGGATTCTTTTTGTACATAAGAAGTAGTTTCATTTTTTTCTTTAATAACGACATCGGGATGAAAAAATAAGACCAATGCAACGATAAGCCCTAATATCGATTGTCCTATTAATTTCATTTTTGAGGACATTCCTTGCTTATTTTTCTTAAAAACTTTAATATAGTCGTCTATAAAACCTAAGATTCCTAACCAGACGGTTGTAAATATCATGATAAGGATGTAAATATTGTTTAGGTTATTAAAGAGAAGAACTGAAATTAAAATACTGGATAATATAATGATCCCACCCATAGTAGGAGTGCCTTTTTTCTCCATTTGACCTGCAAGACCCAAGTTGCGAATGCTTTCACCAATTTGTTTTTTTTGTAAAAAACGAATGGCATATTTTCCAATAATCATGGATAGAAACAAAGACAATAGGGTAGCCATTGCCATACGAAACGAAATATATTGAAATATTCCTGCACCGGGGAAATTAAATGTTTTATCAATCCAATGAAATAAATTATATAACATAATACATAGTTTAATTTATTAATAAATATTTTTTTGCAATTTCGACATCATCAAAGTGATGTTTTACTCCTTGAATTTCCTGGTACTTTTCATGACCTTTTCCGGCAATTAAAATGATGTCATACGGTTTAGCTATGCTAATGGATAGTTTAATAGCTTGTTCTCTATCAACATTCACAAATACTTTTTCGTTATTTTCGTTTGCGATTCCTTTTAACATATCATTTAAAATTTCTTCCGGATTTTCATTTCTCGGGTTATCTGAAGTAAGAATAAGTGTATCACTGAAATCATATCCTATTTTTGCCATTATAGGGCGTTTGTTTTTATCTCTGTTTCCTCCACAACCGATAACTGTGATAATGTGTTGCTTTGATGTTTTAATTTTTTCTATTGTTTTTAATACATTTTGTAAAGCATCGGGAGTATGCGCATAATCGACGATAGCCACAATATTGTTTTTGCCTTGAAAGGTAGAAAATCTACCTTCAGCCGGATTTAAAGCACTTAATTTACAGAGAGTTTCCGTTTTGTCCATTCCCAGTAATTTTGCTGTAGCATAGATTACCAAGAGATTATATGCATTAAAAGTGCCTGACAGTTTCACCCAAACTTCTTTTCCATCCAATAGAAGTTGCATGCCCTGGAAGTTATATTCAATAATGTTTGCTTTAAAATCAGCAGTGCCATTTAATAAACTATAATAATATTTTGAGGCTTTTGTATTTTGTAACATCACTTTTCCGTTGGGATCATCCATATTGCTCAATGCAAATGCTTCCGGAGATAAATGATCAAAAAACAATTTTTTAGCTTTTAAATATTCTTGGAACGTTTTATGATAATCCAAATGGTCGTGTGTTAAATTGCTGAATATAGCTCCTGCAAATGACAAACCGGCGATACGATCTTGCACGATTGCATGTGAACTTACTTCCATAAAACAATATTCGCATCCATTTTTATACATTTCGGAAAGAAGTTCATTGATGCGTATTGCATCGGGAGTGGTATGTGAAGAAGGAATAATATTATTTATAATTTTATTTTCTATTGTGCTCAATAAGCCTACCTTATATCCTAAGTTTGTTAATAAAGTATGCAGCAATGTTACCGTAGTTGTTTTACCGTTAGTACCGGTAATACCAATTAATTTCAGTTTTTTTGAAGGATGGTTATAAAATGCTGATGCTATATGACCTAACGCAAACGAAGAATTTTCTACCTGAATGTATGTAATATCTTTTTTAATTTCTTTTGGCATATTTTCCAATACGATACAAGAAGCTCCTTTTTCAATAGCCATAGGAATGAAACTATGCCCATCAACTTGTGTCCCTCTTTGGGCAATGTACATGCTTTGATGAACAACTTGTCTTGAATTAAAACATATGGAAGTTACACCACAAGATAATTGCCCAATGATGTTCTTTATGTTTAAGCCCGATACTAATTCTTCGCAATGTTTCATGTAGACAGTAAAATTTATTAATTTTTCAATTCAATGATAGCTGTATTTTCGGAAAATATAATAGAATATACTTTTCCAATTCCTTTTAATTGAACAGCATAACCATTTTTTTCGAGTAAATATACGGCATCTTTTGCATTCGCGCCCCGAAGTTGATTTGCTAAATATTCTTTCTTAATGTTTTTTCGGTTGAATATTAAATTACCTCCTTTTTCGACTTGTTGTACTTCTACCCAATCGGTTTTATTAGTTTTATTATTAATGTTATATCCTAATTCTTTTAAAATTGTAATAAAGTCATTGGCATATCCGAAACGGGCAGTAGGAGCATTTGCCATAATACCTTTGTAAGTCTGACTCCATGCAATTTCATTGTCACGATTAATAATTTTCTCTGCTATTTCTTTGCATACGGGAGCAGCGACATAGCCACCATCAGATCGCGTTCCCGAGATAAAAACCAAACAAGTATATTTTGGCATTTCACTTGGGAAATAACCAATAAATGAGGCATTTTTGATTTCTTTTGAATATTTTCTTTCTTTATCATCGAAGATAAAAGCTGTTCCTGTTTTTCCGGCAATCAAAGGTCTTGCTTTGATAGTCGTATCACGTAAAGCATTTTTATAGTTTTCATCCCTTGCTCTTATGCCTGTTCCATGTGTTACTACACTTTCGAGGCATGCCTGTACTTTGGCGATGGTTGATCGTGAACAAATACGCGGATTGATGACGGCTGCCAATTTATCTTTAACTCTATTATTAGGATAACGGATTTGTTTAACTAAAATAGGCTGAATGTATTTCCCGTTATTGGCGATAGCATTGAAATATGCCAACATATAAATGGGAGGTAGTTTGATACTATATCCATGGGTAACATTCACAAAATCTATTTCTCTTTGTGTCTTACTGATAAGAACCGGAATTTGTGCTTTTGTAACCTCCAGATTTAAATCTTTTTGTAAAGACATATTTAAAATGGCTTTATAATAATCATATAAATTAGAATAAGAAATTTTGGCTGCGTTATATAATCCATCATTATCAGATATTTCAAAAGCACGTTTTAACGTAAATATTCTGTTTTCTTCACATTTAACCATGCTGGAAGTATCGATTTTTCCGGATTCTAATGCGGCAAGCAAAGTAATTAATTTAAAGGTTGATCCTGGCTCATAAGCTTCAGTAATTGAATGGTCGATAGTTTCTTCGAAAACGCCTTCACTTACTTTTGTTAAATTTGAAATGGCTTTTATTTCTCCTGTTTTAACTTCCATGACTATCGCACAACCCCAACTAGCCTCAATCTTTTCCAATTGATCTTGTAATGCATTTTCTGTAATTCTTTGAATATCTATATTAATTGTTGTGATAAGATCTACTCCGTTTTTTGGAGTTACTTTTCTATTTTTACGGAGAGGCACTAACACTTTATTAACATACAATCGTTGCGAGACCAGTCTTTCTTCTGCTAATAAATCATCGTAAAAGCCTTCTATACCTTTATCGTAGATAATAGAGTCTGTGAACTTTGAACTGTTTTTAATATTCAAATTTCCAATAGTAGCCGAAGCACAATTTTTATAAACATTGTTATGAATTAATCTTTTATCAACTTTACATCCTCCATGAGAATTTGATTTAGAAGGAAATAATGAACATATTTTATCCCAATGATCTTGTGTTACCCACTCACTGGCTTTGGTTGCTTTGGAGATTTTAATAATTTTAAACTGACTTTTAAGTGATTTTAACTCATTATGACCTTCTTTTTGTATGTTTTTATCTTCACTTTTCGTTTTTGCAAAAGACTTTCTATATTTTTGTTTATAATTTAAATAGTTTTCTTTAATCAATGAATTATAATCAGCAACACTCATGCGAGGATTAATTTCTCTAAATATGGAAATTAGTGAATCTACATTTTGCATGAATTTAGCAGAATCTTGTATTTCCGAAGGGAACCAATACAAATCATAAATATATATTGTAGAAAGCATTAAGTCATTCTCATCGGAATAAATGTTGCCGCGAATGCCGGTTTTGTATTCATAACTTAATGAATATAAACGATCTTCTACGATATGTTTTGGTGTTTCAAAATTACCTTTGTATGCAGTTCCTTTTTTAACTACTAAAGAAATGATACGAATAGCAGCAAAAATCCCTACTATTAAAATAATACAATAAATTAAGAATGTACTTAAAGTAACTTTTTTCATCTGCTTTATTCTTCTTTATTTATGGTAATTTTATATTCTAAACTTTTATTTTCCACATATCCTTCTTCTTTGAACTTTTCCAGAAGTTGTTGTCCTTGCAATTCATCGAGGTAAGTTGTTTTTTGTTTGATTTTCATGTATTCTGTTGTTATTTTGATTTTATTGTCTTTCAGTTTCTCAATTTTATTTCTGCTTGATTGAATCGATAAATTATTATATATAAGAAAGATAAGCATTAAAACAATATAAAGAATAAACAGCCAATTCTTTTTAAAATTAATTAATTTTAAAAAACCTCCTCCGAAAAAGCCTACTAATATCAAATGTATTCCTTTAATAAAAGAATTTTCTATTGGTTTTTTCGGAATTCTTTTTTTAGGAGGTGTTTGAACCTTCGGTTGATCAAGAATAGGTTCTTGTTCTTCAGAATGTAAAAAAGAAGGGTCTATTCTATTTGCCATATTTTTTTATTTTTTCTCTGCTATACGTAATTTTGCACTTCTGCTTCTTGGATTATTCGTTAATTCTAATGCATCGGGAACGATTGCCTTTTTCGAGATTAGATGAAAAGGAATTAAAGGATTTCCAAAGAAATCTTTATCTATTCTATTTTCAAAATTTCCACTTCTCATAAATTGTTTTACCATTCTATCTTCCAAAGAATGATAAGAAATCACAACCAAACGTCCGTTTGCAGATAATACTTCTAAACTTTGTTGTAAGAGGTTTTGTAAGGCAAGCAATTCTTCATTCACTTCGATGCGTAATGCCTGAAAAACTTGAGCTAAATATTTATTTTCCTTCTGTTTAGGCACACAATCTTTGATTATTTCTATAAATTGTTTTGAGTGGGTTATCTTCACCTGTTCACGCATTTTAACGATAGTCATCGTTAATTTTTTAGCATTCTCTACTTCTCCGTATTGACGAAATATACGTAATAATTCATCGGATTCATAATCAGATAATATATCGCTTGCTTTCAATGACTTCCGTTTGTCCATACGCATATCCATTGCGCCATCCCATCGAATGCTAAAACCTCTTGTTTCATCATCGAATTGATGGGAAGACACTCCTAAATCAGCTAATATTCCGTTAACTTTTTCAATATGATATAGTTTTAAGAATTTTTTTAAATTTTTAAAATTGGCTTGTAACAATGTAAATCTTTTGTCTGCAATAGTATTTTGTAAAGCATCCTCATCTTGGTCGAAGGCAATAAGTTGTCCGTGAGGACCTAATTTCTGCAAAATGGCTCTTGAATGACCCCCTGAACCGAAAGTAACATCAACATACATCCCATTAGGATCTATGTTCAATCCTTCTATACTTTGCGTAAGCAAAACCGGATCATGGTAATTTTTCATAGAAGTCTCCATCTCCAAAAATTTGATTAGCAATGTCATTAATAATTTCAGGATTTTCTTGTGAAAATCTGTTTAATTCTTGTTCATACAATTCCGGATTCCAAATTTCAATAAAAGTTGTCATCCCTACAATCAATAATTCTCTGTCTAATCTTGCGTATTGTGATAAAGGCTTAGGTATTAATAGTCTGTTTTTAGCATCTAAATAAACTTCTGTTGCACTTCCCATAAAATAACGAATAGCTTGACGATAAGTAGGTTTAAAGGAATTTAAACGATTCAGCCTTTCTTTATAAACATTCCAAACGTTTATAGGATAAAGTGTTAAACATTTTTCCGTACTTCGGTTAACCATAAATCGCCCTTCATTTTTATCGTTGACATCCCGTAATATCACCGTAGGCAGTTGAAATCTGCCTTTATTATCAAGAGTGCTGCTATAAGTTCCTTCCGATGTAAACATAATTTTAATCTAAAATTTGTAATTTTGGCATATTTTTCCCCATTTTTTCCCACTTTTCCCCATTTCCTTTACTAAAAAAAATTGTTTCACAACAAATTTATATACAAATATTTATGCGTATTATATATCGTATTTCAAAAATGAGATAAAAAAGAATAAATAAAGAACATCCCGTAATAATATAAAAATAACCTATCTAAAAGATTGTTTATCACTACAATTAAACACTTCTTTTTGATATTGTGATTTCTATGCTTTTACATTGCAAAAATACATTTATTTGGTTTATTAAAAATAAAATGTTAAATAAAAAATGTTTTTTTTTATAATAAAGTTTTAAATATAACATTATCAATTTATTTAATTTTATTTTTTTTTTATGTTCATTCATGTCTATATAAACTTTATTTTTGCATTCATTGGTTTTATAAGCGGATTTCAATCATCAAACTTACTGTCAATTTTTATTTGATAAATATTAAAATAACTATATAAAAATCATAAATTTCATGAACTCTATACGTTCACAACAACCTCCTACTTATTATTTGCCCGAATTGCAAATTGTTAATGCAGAGTATCAGCAATTAAAAAATGGCATTCCCTTGATAGTTTTGCATGATAATACCTATAAAATTATACGCTTAGATATTCGGTTGAGAGCCGGAAGCTATTTTCAAAAAAAAGGAGGAGTTGCTTTAGCGACACTGAAAACATTGTTCGAAGGTACGGCATCACATACACGAACCCAAATTTTCAATGCAATTGATTTTCAAGGAGCATTTATAGATAGAATAACAGATAAAGATTTCGCTACCATCTCCATCTATATGCCCTATTACGCTGTAAAAGATATTTTAAATATAGTAAAAGAAGTATTTACAACTCCCGGCTTTCCTGATTACGAATTAACGGTATTCAAGGAAAATCAAAAACAATCCCTTGCGGTGAGTTTAGAAAAAACATCGGTACTTGCTTTTCGAGAGTTAACAAAAACAATTTTTAATACTCATCCATATGCTAAATTAAACGAAATTAGTGATTATGATGCTATTGATCGCAGAGATGTTGTTGATTTTTATGCTACTCATTATCACGCTAGTGATATGAGGGTGTTTATTGCCGGAAACATTGATGACAATGTAAAAAAACTTTTAGATCAAAGCTTGGGTGAAATAAAAACAGCGGTCAACTATCATCAACAAGAACAATCTTTTCTTTTACCGAAAGCCATAAAGAAAACGATTGAAAAGCCCGATGCTTTACAATCCAGTATCTGTATAGGAAAAAAGTTATTAACACGTACACATCCCGATTGGATGAAATTCAGCGTTTTAAATATGATATTAGGCGGATATTTCGGTTCTCGTTTAATGACTGAAATCCGCGAAAAGAAAGGCTTCGCGTATGGTATTTATTCTCGAATGATTTCCTATCAGTATGCCGGAATATTTTATATTTCTGCAGATGTGAATATTAATAAAACAAACGAAGCTCTCGAAGCAATATATAAATGTATGGAAATGCTAGCCAATGAACCGGTTCCGGAAACAGAATTAAACTTGGTTAAAAATTATTACGAAGGGATACTGTTACGGCAGTTCGATGGAATCTTTTCGGTTTTCGATCGATATGTAGATGTTAATGATTATAGTTTGTCTATTGATTATTGGAAAGATTTTCTTCGGATAATCCGAGATACAACCCCAGAGGAAGTGCTTGCCTTGGCAAAGACTTATTTCAACATTGATGAATGGATTGAAATAGTTGTAGGAAAAAAATAAAACAGCTATTATTAAGTTTATTTTTAGTGATACAATAAATTTCGATTTACGGGGTTAAGTTAGTTACATCTTTAATATTTTTATATATTAATTTAAAAGCAATTAAAAAAAAATTGTAATTTTGCACGCTAAAAAATAAATACCCGGATGATAAAGAAAAAAATAGTTTTTCTTTTAGTTATTTCATTGTCTATAATGTGTTTGCCTATTTCTGCTCAGCAGAAAGAGCGGAAAGAAAAAATCATAGAAAACAAAGAGAAAGCAAAAACGAATAGAAAGTTTCGGAAATACAAAACAAAGGAAGAAAAGTTCGAAGCGGCTAAAATGTATTATGACAAAGGTTCATATCTTAATGCCAGTCAGCTTTTTGAAGAGATTTATCCGCTGTATTTAGGAACCAATAGGGGAGATTCCATCTTATTTTTGTTTGCCAGCAGTTATTTTTATAATCATGATTATCTGATTTCAGCTTTCTATTTCAACGATTTTATGCGTAAATATCCGCAAAGTACACGTGTGGAAGAAGCTGCATTTTTAAAAGCAAAATCTTATTTCTTAAACTCACCCAATTATAATTTAGATCAAACAGATACCTATTTAGCAAAAGAAAATTTGGAATTGTTTTCCAATTATTACCCTCAAAGCAAGTATATTACTGAAGTCAACACTATGTTAGACAGTATAAGAAATAAATTAGCCAAGAAAAATTATGCAATTGCTTCCATGTATTATCGCACTGAGAATTACAAATCGGCACAAATTGCATTTCAAAACCTGGTAAAAGATTTTCCTGATAGTCGATACATAGAAGAAGCCTTATTTATATGGGTTAAAAATAATTATGAATTTGCAACCAAAAGTGTGGAAGCAAAAAAAGTTGAACGCTTTCAAATGGTTATTGATGTAAAAAATGTACTTAAGGCAAAATATCCTACTTCGCCTTATTTAAATGAAGCAAATCAAATTGCAGCAGATGCAGAGAAAAAAATACAAAAATTATTAACAATGCTTGAAAAAAATTAAATATTATATACATGGATAATAAAGAAATTAAAGAAGTTAAAAAAGTAAAACCAAACACCTTAGCAATCACAAGAGATATTGATAAATTTGATGAAAAAACAGGTAATCTTTATGAATCGGTTGTCGTTTTATCAAAACGAGCAAATCAAATTGCAGTAGAAATAAAAGAAGAATTATCAGAAAAAATGCAGGAATTTACAAGCAATAAAGATACTATGGAAGAAATTCTTGAAAATAAAGAACAAATCGATTTGGCAAAACATTATGAACAGATGCCAAAACCGACCTTACTTGCCATAGAAGAATTTCTCTCCGATCAGATATATTTTCGTAAACCGGAAGAATCATAATATTTATTGAAATCGAAGGCTAACATATTAATCGGAATAACAGGAGGTATAGCAGCATATAAAACTTTATCTCTCATTCGTTTATTTGTTAAATCGGGGTATGATGTTAAAGTAGCTGCCACTCACAATGCCTTACAATTTGTAACACCGTTAAGTATTGAAACCTTAAGTAATCATCCCCTCTACTGCGATGCTTTTGCATTGCCTTCCGAACGAAAAGTTGAACATATTTCTTTAGCTGATTGGGCTGATGCCGTAATCGTAGCCCCGGCTTCAGCAAATAGTATAGGAAAATTAGCTTCCGGCATCGCAGACAATGCATTAAGCACTTTGTTATTAGCAGTAAACAAACCTCTTTTTCTGGCTCCCTCTATGAATGAAAAAATGTGGTTGCATTTTTCTGTTCAAAAAAACATTTATTATCTTCGGGGAAACGGCATACATATGATAGAACCCGAAACAGGATTCCTTGCCTGTCAAACCGAAGGAAAAGGTAGAATGGCTGAACCGGAAATAATTTTTGATGTTGTAACAAAACATCTTGAAAAAAAAACCATTCTATCAAAACACAGAGCATTGGTAACGGCAGGACCTACGCATGAACCCATAGATGCTGTGCGTTTTATTGGAAACTACTCTTCCGGATTAATGGGAATTTCCCTTGCAGAAGCCTTGGCAGATAGAGGAATAACTGTTGATTTGGTCTGTGGTCCTTCTTCTCTGCAAGTACAACATCCGCTTATTAATCGTATCAATGTTAAGACCGCTGCCGAAATGTTAGCGGCTTGTAAACCTTTAGCTACTAAAGCTTCTTTATTAGTGATGGCTGCTGCTGTCGCGGATTATACCCCGGTAGAAAAACTTTCGTATAAGTTAAAAAAAGAAGACACTATTAAAACTCTCGCACTTAAACCTACGGTAGATATATTGAAAACATTGGCAGCGAAGAAGAAACAACATCAAATAGTCGTAGGATTTGCCCTGGAAACAAACAATGAAATAGAAAATGCCAAGAAAAAATTACATACTAAAAATGCCGATTTCATCGTTCTAAATTCGTTGAACGATGAAGGTGCCGGTTTTGGGGTAACCACCAATAAAGTAAGTCTCATCGATGCATCAGACAACATAACAGACATTCCGCTACAGTCGAAAAAATTGGTGGCGGAAACAATACTCGACCATGTATTACAAAGAATACTTTAACATTAAAAACCATGAAACAAATACTCATCAGTATATTTTTAACAGCATGTTTAGTCACAGGTTTTCCCCAGGAATTTAAAGGCCGTGTGAGTGTTAACACTCAAAAACTGCAAGGAGTAGTTGATAAAACACCATTTACTACCTTGGAACAAGAACTCAATTCCTTTGTCAACGAAAGGAAATGGTCGAATCATACATTTAAAAGCGAAGAAAAAATAGAGTGTAATATTCAACTCAGTATAGAAGAAATAATTTCACCGGAAAAATACAGAGCCAAATTATTGGTTCAACTAAGTCGTCCTGTTTTTAATTCCTCTTATTTATCTTCCTTGTTTGCATTTCAAGACAATGATGTCATATTTACCTATTCCATTAATCAACCCCTGGAATATGACAACAATAGTTTTCAACATGTGCTCACATCTACCATAGGTTTTTATATGAATTTCTTTTTGGGATTAACATTTGATTCCTTCTCTAACGAAGGGGGCACGCCTTACTATAATCAATGTCAATCTATCATGAATTATTCTCGCTCTGAAACCATTGGCTGGGATCCGAGAGACAAAATGAACCGCTATTGGCTGATTGAAAATATGAGCAATCCCACTTTTGGAGCCATACGCACTTTTTATTACAAATACCATCGCTTGGGCTTGGATTTGATGCATAAAGATATTGACCAAGCCTTAGAAAATATATTGATGGCATTGGAAGGGTTAAAAGAATTTAACAATAGTAAATCCGGAGCGTTGATGTATGGTTTATTGTTTACTGCCAAAAGCGATGAATTTGTGAATGTTTTTTCCGGTGCATCAGAAGAAAAACGCAGTCGGGCGTATAATTTACTCAAACAAATGGATCCTCTCAACGAGAGTAAATATAGTAAATTGGCGGAATAAGCTTTTGTATAATTTTAATGCATCATGTTACAACACCTCAGCATAAAAAATTATACCCTCATCAAGGAACTTTCTATTGATTTCAAAGAAGGATTTTCCGTAATCACCGGCGAAACCGGCGCAGGTAAATCCATACTGCTGGGAGCCTTGGCTTTATTAACAGGGCAACGCGCAGATACCTCCGTATTACTCGATAAAACAAAAAAAAGTATTATTGAAGCTGTCTTTAATATTAAGAACTATGGATTAGAAGATTTCTTTGCTGAAAATGATATTGATTACGATGAGCAATGTATCATTCGCCGGGAAATAACACCTCAGGAAAAATCACGTGCTTTTATCAACGACACACCCGTATCAGTAACGGTATTGCGAAAAATTGGCGAAATCTTGTTGGATATTCATGCTCAAAATACGAATTTATTGCTGCAAAATAAAGATTTTCAATTGTTACTCATTGACCAATTTGCCAATCTTCAAGCCGAAGTTGCTAATTATCGTGCACATTTCAAACGCTTTACTACTTTGCAAAAAGAATACCGGCAACTGTATGAAAATACATCCCTGCAAGACAGAGATTACTGGGAATTTTTATATAAAGAATTAGAGGATTTCCATTTACAATCCGGAGAACAACAAAGGCTGGAAGAGGAATTGGAAGTCTTGAGCAATGCAGAAGAAATCAAACAAAATTTATATGCTGTTAATTACCAATTACAAGAAGGAGAAACCAATGTTCTTGGTATTTTATTTGATTCTTTGAATCGATTGCAAGCCATCGCTAAATTTAAACAATCTATCCAAGAACTGACGGAACGTTTGCAATCTCAAATCGTAGATTTAAAAGACATTGCTTTTGAAATAGACAAACTTCAGGAAAAAACAATCTACGACCCGCAACAAATTGAAAAAATAAATCTACGACTCGATGCCCTTTATTCCCTTCAGCAAAAACACAAAGTGAATACGGAAGCGGAACTTATTTCAATCCAAGATAATATTGCCCGTCAATTGCAATTGATAGATGATTCCGAAGAGAATAAACAAAAATTACAAAAGGCAATCGAAGAAGCTACATGTCAATTGTTGCAATTAGGACAAGCCTTATCGGCAAAACGACAAAGTGTGCTTCCAAAAATGGAAGCGGATTTAAAAAAAGTATTGCAATTAATGAACATGCCCAATGCGAGTATACAATTACGCATGCAGCAATCGGAAAACTTACACGAGAGAGGATTGGATACCGTCGTTTTTTGGTTTACCGCCAATCCCGGGCTTGCCATGCAGGCGGTCGATAAAATAGCTTCCGGGGGTGAATTATCCCGTTTGATGTTGGCAATTAAATCCTTAATTTCTCAGAAAAATATTCTTCCAAGCATTATCTTCGATGAAATCGACAGTGGTGTTTCCGGTGAAGTATCGGCTAAAATGGGAAAAGTTATGCAAAACATTGCTTCCTACAGCCAGGTAATTGCCATTACTCACGTGCCTCAAATAGCCGCAGCAGGAAGTCAGCATTACCTTGTCTATAAAGAAAGTGATGCATCTCAAACAGTCTCCGATATTAAACAACTCAATCAGGAAGAACGTATTATTGAAATTGCTAAAATGATTAGCAATGAAAAGCTCACCGATACCGCTATCGATGCTGCAAGGCAACTGCTGTTACCATAATGCGAAAAAGCGCGGGTGCCGAAAATCAATTAAGAATTAAATTTGATGCAAGGCGCTAAAAAACTGGCAGCTGACAAAAACGTCGCGAGTGCCGTGTCCCGAGTGCCGAGAAAAGAGTGAAGAGTGAAAAGTGAAGAGTGAAAAGTGAGTCAACGCATTGAAAAACTGATAGCTGATAGCTGACAGCTGACAGCTGTGAGCTTTTTTAATTCGTGGAAATCTGTAAGCGGAATTCTTTGCGTCCTTTGCGTAAAACCTTTGCGTTCTCTGCGGTTAAAAAAAGGTAAAAGGTAAAAGGGAAAAGGCTGAGAGCCCTTCTCGGCACTCGGCACAAAAACACA
>JAGOKS010000101.1 GCA_017994425.1 Bacteroidales bacterium
TTATCATCATATAGGAGAGGCTCGTTGTCAACCGGGATCCTTAAAAATTTTTCTCCTACTGAAAGTGACATTTTCATACGATAATTAAGTCACTTTTAGGGTGACATTTTCACAAAGTATTGACAGTGTTTTTTTAATATTTTTAACGATTTTATTCGTATTATCTAAAATATATGCGATCGGAGTATATATTTATGACACAAACAATTATCAGCACCGGAAAACTTAATTTTGATATAATCAAAAAGCTTAGGAATACATCCAAGCAGTTTGTTGATTTTATATTATGCCTTTCAGAGCTGCAAGACGTGAGAGGGTACTGCAGCGGAATTTACTATAAGGATATTGCCGGCCGTGCTGATATATGCCATCAGTCTTTCTATAACTACATGGCCCTTGCCGAAAAGCTTGGCATTATTAAAATTTATTGGGATGCAATGTCAACCAGGGACCGCTATTGGAGGTTCTCCTTTGTTGACAATATTTATTATCTAAACAAGAAAAAACACAAGAATAAGCGTTATATAAACACACATATGGATATTTTTCATACTAAAGAATTTAAAACTTTGAAACTCAATGAAAAATTACTGATTATTAATATCTTGTCACTTGGCGAAATCCGTGATCCCAAGCATAAGCACACAAAAAAGCTGGCTATAGGCACTTTAATGAATTATGCAGATACAACCAATTTCGATATGTTTTCATCCTACCTTGAGACTTTAACCCGGTTTTTTTCCATTACGTTTGATGAAATGGATGATTCTTTTGTTTGTTTGAAGCTGCTGCCCCAGTACTGTGTGAAACCTGTATTCTCCACGGGTTATGTACTTGCCAATCATCTGCTTTCTTATTATAAGAAAAAATATAAACTAAGCAACCAGCTATTCCCGGATAGTGAATTCTTAAGTATTACCCAATTAATTTGTCTTTATATGCAAAACCACTTCTATCTTATTACAGAGGTTATTCTGAAATATATAAAGAATATCAGCTACTTAGGCCCTCTCAGGTGCAAGGAAATTGAAACAACCATGATGTCCAGATTGGCCGACTTAAAAAAGAAAATTTCCGATCCACATTGACAATTATAAGTGTATTCACTTCAATGCCTTATAACAGGTTTTTTTACTGCCTTTTTTGTATCAGAATCCTTGTTTTTTTTAGTTTACTTCTGCCCTTCATCAGTTCTTTATATTCTTCATGTGTTTTTAATTCTTTTTTGCTTCAAATAGGTAGTTATACACGTATTTAGGCATACCATAAGTCAGAAATTTACATAATATATATTATGTATCTGTGTATATTCTAAAACCGTCTTTTACTCATGCTGTTTTTTAGACTTTTTTTCTGTGCATTTCCTATTTTGCTTATTCATCCTTGCGTTTCAATCCCTTCTCCTTCCTGCTCTTTCAAGTGTCTGCATACTTCCATACTGTATCTATTTTTATACTGTATTATATTATTATATATTATTAATAGAGAAAGCCTTATAGTGCAAGGCAGGGCAACAATAACCGCTGATAATTATTATAAGTTTGAACTTTTTACAAAAAAATAGTTTGAACTTTTTCATTTGTGTGATATTATATAGATATTAAAATATACAGAGGAAAAGGAGGGTTGTTTGTCGTAACTAAAAATTTTACGGCAGCTGCGTATGAAAGGTAAATTATTGAACGATGTTATAACCAAGCAGCGTATGGATTTAGACATTTCTCAGAAGGAACTTTCCGAAGCAACCGGTGTGAGCATAAACGTAATTAAACAGATAGAGACAGGACGCATGATCGGAGACATCAAAAATTTAAAAAAGATATGCAACTACTTAAAGATTGAGCTGGACAGCATATATTTCCCCAACTTCAGAAATACCAGGATCATTTCCCTGGTTCAGAACAAGGGAGGGGACGGGAAGACCAGCGCATGCGGTTCATTGGCATATGCATTCACCGATATGATAGGCAAGGACATTAAGGTTCTTATGATTGACGGTAATCCTCAGAACAATCTCACAAGATCCTTCGGCATGGAGCCGGATAAAACCATGAATATAAAAACTGCCATGGAGAAGGATGAGGACCTTACAAAGTACATAAAGAACACGGCCTATAAAAACATTGACATAATAGTATCCCATCCGTCCGTTTCTGCAATAGAAATGACATTACTCACAAAAATTGAGAGGGAGAACTGCCTGAAAAACTGCATACGGAACATAGTCGGCAACGGATTATATGATTTTATTTTCATAGATACCGACAATCACTTGGGAATGTTGAACTACAACATACTTAATGTTTCCGATTATGCAATCATTCCTGTCAGGCTTGCAGCTTTTTCTTTGGACGGGCTTGACACTTTGATCCAGCACATCAGGCTTGTTAAAAAGACCAATAACAATCTTAAAATTGCCGGAATAATGGTGAATCAATATGACCTTAGAAAGAAAAGCATTAACAGTGAGTGCGAAATGGTTATCAAACAAATTTTTGCCGATGCAAATATGTTTGAGACAAAGATAGGCTTAGATTCTACCATTGAGCATGCGCAGTTCTTTAATGTGCCAGTGATACTGCACAGCAAAAACAGTAAAATTGCAAAGCAATACAAAGAGCTTGCCAAGGAGGTGCTTAAGATTGTCGAACCAATCTAATGAAAAAAACAATAAAAAAAGTTTATTAAATGCATCAATATTTGAAAGGTATAGAGTGATTGCCGAAGGGGAAGACGAAGAAAAAGTATTAAGCGGTTCTTCAGATTTGAATAAAAACGAAGAGTCCGGTGGAGAGTCCGGAATAGATACTGAGGGAGAAGACAACAAAGAAGTAACTTTAGATCCCGATAATAATCCGGACAATAATCCTGATAGCAAAATCGAAGAAGAAGGAAATCCTGAAGACAATAACAATATTCCTACATCCAGCCTTTTTGCCGTTCACAGCACAATGAACATTTACAGAATTGACATGGATAAACTGTTCGATGCTCCGGCGGATTGGAACTTCTTCCCGCCACTTCAGGATGTGAAGTTTGAAGAATTGATAAACTCTATAAGTGAAAACGGGCTGTTGGTTCCGCTGATAGTATGGGACCAGGGGGATGGACGATACATGGTTTTGTCTGGCCATAACAGGAAAAGGGCCTATGCTGAATTATTTAAAAGGACCGGGGATGAGAAGTATAAGGGAATATACTGCACAGTAAAAATCAAGGACGAAATAGATGATGAAGATGCAAAGACAATAATAATAGATACAAATTTTGTGCAGCGTGATTTAAGTCCTTCATTACGGTCTAAATGCATAATTGAAAAGTATAGATCCCTGGGCAGAAAGAAAAGGCATTCAAATGCAAAAGGACCTGCTGACGTAATATCGGAAGAATATAAAATCGGAAGGTCAATGGTGTTTGTATATTACAAACTGAGAAATCTGATACCTGAATTAATGAGACTTATTGATGAAAATATAATATCCATAAAAGCCGGTGCCGTTCTTTCCGATCTCCCACAGGAATTACAGATTAAATTGGTCAATCAATACGCACTATACCTTACCAATAAAAGAATACTCAATATCAACACCAACAGCAGTGAGGAAGAAATAATCGAAACTTTAACAAAGACTGACAGAGAGTATATAAAGGTTATAAACACGATACCAAAGGAAAAATACGATGAGTTTATTGAATATGTGGACTTATGGTTAAAAAAGCAGCTAACATCATAATAAATGATTTTATAAAGTCCACTCGGTGGACTTTATAAAAATTAAAATAGTAATTCGGCTTGCAATTCATTTCTATTCTATTTATAGTTAAGAATTAATATAGAGCAAGCAGAACAATGAGAGGGGGAAATATGACAGAGATATGTTCAATGTTGATAGTGTTATTTTAAAATTAAAAACATTGAGTAATGATTCCGAAAGAATGAGGGAGGTATACAGCATTACAGGGAACAAGGAAGAAGAGCAGTATGAGAGGGGTAAGATATATGCATATAATAATGTTATAAGAATAATTAAAGAAGAAGTTAATCAAATTAATATATGACTTACAAATAAAAAAACAGCACACCGAATGTGCTGTTTTATGATGCTAACATTTCCTGCATTTGCTTTATTACTTCGGCTGCCATGCCAAAGTCTTCACCTGTTTCTCCTTCGTTTCCGTCAATTATTGTGTTTATAGTCGCCAATTTATTTGACAGCAGTCTTGCCATTATTTCGTCTATTTCTGCTCCTTTTGCAACCTGGTATATTATATTGCAGGCATTCTTCTGGCCGATTCTGTGCGTTCTGTCCTCAGCCTGCAGATGATTGCCCGGAACCCAATCCATATCGTTTATTATTGTGTTTGTTGCCCTTGTTAGGGTTATTCCTGTGCCAGCTGCTATCATATTGCCAAGAAAGACCTTTTTTTCCCCGCTTTGGAACCTGTTTACAGCTTCTTGCCTTTGCCTTTGGCTGCTCTCTCCGGTCAAACGGACACATTCGTTTTTATATTTGTTGTCTATTTTATTTATTACATTGGTGTAATTTGTTAAAACTACGACCGGCTCATCGTTTTCCAAATAGCTTTTTATCATTTCAATGGTTGCTGCAGCCTTTTGCTCGGCTATTAGCATTTTCATCTTGGTCAGCTTCAATAATGCTTCACTTATATTTATAAAATAGTTCTTACTGCGCATGTATTCGTCCAGTTCCTTTTTATAAGCTGCCAGATTAATATCAACGTAATTGAAGGTCCTTATTTTCTCCGGAAGATCAAGCATATCCTTTTTCAACCTTCTAAGCATGTATCCTTCAAGTTTTCTTCTGAGGCCTTCTATATTCGACCTGCCATTAAAGGTGGTGCCTCTGCTTGTTTGTTCCGGACCGCAGTAAGCATATGCATATCCAATCCAATCATTAGCACATGGATGACCTACAGCTTTTAACAGGTTGAACAAATCCTTCGGTCGTGAAGTCATAGGAGTTCCTGTCAATAGCGATACATACTCAATGTTTTTGGAGATATCCAGCACATTACTTGCTCTTTTACTGTTAGGCTTGCCTGTACAGGTTACACTTTTTATATAGTGTGCCTCATCCACAGTCAGACTGTTCCAATTTATTTTTTGAATTATCTCAGAGTATCTTTCAAGTATGTCGTAATTGATTATAGTCCAATCTGTTTTCCAATCAAATGTGTTTTTACCATTTAGTATTTGTATGCTCCCTGCTTTGTCTAAAGTTCTTATTTCTAGTCCCCAATTTATTTTCACACTGGCCGGGCTTATTATAAGCCGAGGGGGTGGTAGTGTATAGGCTGCTATTAATGCACTGAAGGTTTTTCCTGCGCCCATTTCGTCTGCAAGTATGGCTTTCTTCCTTTTGAGAAGGAAGTCTGCTGCTTCAAGCTGATGTGCGAATGGCTTTCTTATATCCGGCATATTATTATAGTCAAGCAGCTCTATATGAGTTTTCTTTTTTATCTCAGGAAAAGCTATAACTTTTACTGTTTCATTTTTTATATTTGATTCCCTTTTATTTTGTATTGTGCTTTGATTGCCTGTAGAGTTTTTTACTGATTCCTTTTCTTTGGCCAGGCTTATTGCATATTTCTTTTCTACTTTTTCTATAAACTCTTTTATCCTGCAGCTGCTTATGTACCATTTGTTGCCTTCCTTTTCATACTTCCAGTCTGATCCGCAGCAGCCCATGCCTTTAATCAATGCCAGATACTCGGGCTTAAATTTGAAGCTTATAAGGTACCAGGCTTCATCAGTTTGTGTTATTTTCAAGTCCTGCAGTTTTCCCACCTCCTTTTATCAAT
>JAGOKS010000102.1 GCA_017994425.1 Bacteroidales bacterium
GAATTTGTTTCTATTGTTGCATCAGTATACGTAGGACAACGTTCAAATGTATTACATGCTGCAAGAATAAAAATAATGGAGAGTATGAGTATAGAGATTGAAAATATTTTTTTCATGTTGATAATAGTATAACAATTTAAATAATGTACGTTTAAATTAATAATTATGTTGCAAAAGTACATAAAAAATAATAATAAACAATGAGATTATACTTATTTTAATTAAAATGTATATTTTTGCAAAGTTTTTCAGGTTAGGTTAAGAAATACATAAAAATTGATGGAAGAAAAAATAAATCCCGATATAGAAGCAAGTTGGAAAAAGGTATTAACAGCTGAATTTTCCAAGATGTATTTTGCCGAATTAAAACAATTCTTAGTTGAGGAAAAACAAAAATATACTATTTTCCCTCCCGGCAAATTAATTTTTAATGCTTTTTCATTAACACCTTTTGATACAGTGAAAGTAGTTTTACTGGGACAAGATCCTTATCATAATGTAGGGCAAGCACATGGATTATGTTTTTCTGTGCCGGACGGGATTCCGCATCCTAAGTCATTGATTAATATTTTCAAAGAATTACACGATGAAACAGGTATGACAATACCGCGAAGCGGCAACTTGGAGAAATGGGCAAAACAGGGGGTTCTGCTGTTGAATGCTACCTTGACGGTGAGAGCACATCAAGCAGGCTCGCATCAAAATAAAGGATGGGAGCAATTTACTGATGCAGTTATACAAGCTGTTTCAGATAAAAAAGAAGGTGTTGTTTTTTTATTGTGGGGGAAGTATGCTCAGGCAAAAGCAAGTATGATTGATTCCAAAAAGCATCTCATCCTTACAACGGTTCACCCTTCTCCTTTGTCAGCATCGAGGGGATTTTTTGGTTGTAAGCATTTTACACGAACCAATGAATTTCTAAAGCAAAAAGGATTGGATCCTGTCGATTGGGATTTAAATACCTTATACTAAACTATCAAAAACGCTAAAAATATGGAAAGTAGCAATAGATTTGGTTTGTATCCCTCTAAGTGGATTAATGTTAAAAAAGAGAAAATTAATCAAAATAATTATGCTTTTCTGCTTTTACGTTCCGAAATGGATGATTTGCATTTATTGACAAAATTTTTACGAACAACGCATTATGTATTGAAGAAGTCTTTTCCTGAAATGGAATTGACGTATGATGATAATTTGATTTCTTTTTCTGTGTATGTTGATAATGAAACGCTCGAAGATAATTTTTTGTGTATGATTAAAAATCAAGCGATGGGTAATATGTCTTATCAGTTGATAGGATATGATAATCAAGCGATTTTTAAAATTCAAAAAAAGAAAAAAAACAGACAATTACCTCAATTATCGCTCTTATTGGAAGATGATACTGTGAATATGTCCACAGAAGAAAATTGTAACGAAGAAAAAAAACGATGGGAGGGAATGAAGTCTTTTTTGAAGGAACAATCCGTACTTTTTGAAAAAAAAATTGATTATGTTATTCCAATTAATATTATGACATTTGATGTGTTTCGTCCTTTTTTAATGAAATTGAAGCAGATTTCGGAAATAAAATTACGTTTGGTGGAAGCATCGGAACTCGAAAATTTCGAAGGCATATTTTATTATTTGCAGCAATATGCAGATGTATTATACACATCATTACACAAAGATAAAAATGAAAAGCTTGTTAATTTACTGGATATAAATGATACAGAAAAATAATTTATTTATTTTTCCAGCTGAAAGTTTGAAACAGATGAAGTATGTCTGTTTTGATATAGTCTATGGCAGGTGATAATGAATCATTATTTGGCGTTTGATTAAAATACAATGCTCCTCTGAAAAACTTGGATTTATTATCGGTTAACCAAAATTGATAGGGACAGGCGACATTTTTTCCGAGGATTTCATAGGCAATACCATATACATTGTTGACGGTGTCGATGATGTGATATTCTATAATGTCTTCCGCTTTTTTTATTTGTCCCGTAACAAAGTTTTTGGAGTCGTTAATCAAGGTATCTAAATTATTTGTTACTTTTTTATAGCTGACATAGATATTGGCGTTTAAGTCGGGATAAACAATATTAATCCAAAACGGCTCTGCTTGAATAGTCTTGTCAGGTAAAATCATCGCGATTTTTGAATATTCAAATTGATAAGGGTAAGTAGTGTCGAATGCTTGATAGCTGTGAGGAGCAAATTCCATACGATAGTAAGCTTTTGGTTTCGGTGTATATACCTTTTCTTCACAAGATATAAACAGACTTGGTATTACTAAACATATAAGGAGAAGATACTTCATTTTCTTGATATTAATAGATGCAAATTTTTGATTAGCAATCGGCATTTTGAGGTGTTCTCGGAAATGGAATTACGTCGCGAATATTACTCATACCGGTAATAAATAACATCAAACGTTCAAAACCTAAACCGAACCCGCTATGAGGTGCTGTTCCGAAACGCCGTGTATCCAGATAATAATGCAGGACTTCTTTATCCATTTTACGTTCTTCGATAAAGGATTCCAGTTTTTGTAAATCTGATTCTCTTTCGGAGCCTCCTATGATTTCGCCAATTTTCGGAAAAAGAATATCCATACCGCGAACGGTCTTACCGTCATCATTTTGTTTCATATAGAAAGCTTTAATTATTTTTGGATAATCAATAATAATGACAGGTTTCATGAAATGTTTTTCTACAAGATAACGCTCATGTTCCGATTGTAAATCTACACCCCAGGAAACAGGAAATTCAAATTTTTGTTTTGCTTGCAGTAAAATGTCAATGGCTTCGGTATAAGTTAAACGTACAAATGGATTTTTAATCACAGATTCTAATCGTTCTATCAATTCTTTATCAAACATGTCGTTTAAGAATTGTAAATCGTCGCAGTTATTTTGCAGGGCATAACGAATTAAGTATTTGATAAAATCTTCCGCTAAATCCATATTGTCGCGGATATCGTAGAAAGCCATTTCAGGTTCTATCATCCAGAATTCGGCTAAGTGTCGCGGGGTATTTGAATTTTCGGCTCTGAAAGTCGGACCGAAAGTATATATATTTCCCAGTGCCATGGCACACATCTCTCCATTTAGCTGTCCGGATACCGTTAGGCTCGTCAGTTTTCCGAAGAAATCTTTGCTGTAATCAATACAGCCTTCAGTGGTTCTTGGCGGATTGTTCATGTCTAAGGTAGTAACCTGAAACATTTCTCCCGCTCCTTCACAATCAGCACCGGTAATGATAGGGGTATGGATGTATACAAATCTTTTTTCGTTGAAATAGGTATGAATCGCATAGGACATGGCATGACGTAATCGCAACACACAACCGAAATAATTGGTACGAGGACGTAAATGAGGAATTTCTCTAAGAAATTCCATGCTATGACCTTTTTTCTGTAAAGGGAATTTTTCGGGATCGGCAGTACCGAGTATTTCGATTTTTTCAGCTTGAATTTCAATAGTTTGTCCTTTTCCAAGAGAGCTTACCAATTTTCCGGTAACCGAAATGCACGCTCCGGTAGAGATTTGTTTAATCAGCAGTTCGTCAAAAAGATTCATATCAACAACTACTTGTAGGTTATGGATGATAGAACCATCATTCAATGCAATAAAAGCGATACTGCTATTTCCTCTTTTGGTTCGAACCCAGCCTTTAATCGTTACAATGCTTCCGATTCCGATTTTTTCTGTTTCTTTGAGTATATGGTAGATTTTTAATGGAGTAGCCATGTGTAATTAAAATTTAATAAGTCCCTTTTTGTGGTTAATGATAAAATTTTCTAATTCATCAATATCTATGTTTTTAACAATGATGCGTTTGTTTTTATCCAGTACGTAAATTTTGGGAGAAGATTTAATATCATAGGCTTCACGGAAATCGATATTTGCTTTATTGCCTCCCACATTTATCCAAGGGAGTTTCTTTTCGCGGATGTAATTTTTCCATTTTACAGTGTCGGCTGTTAAACAAACAGCAAAAACATCAAAATTTAAACTATCTTTTGCCCGATTATACAACTCGAGTAATTTGGGAGTAGTAGTTTTACAATGTCCGCAATCGGTATCCCAAAAATACATAATGGTATAATCGGTTTTAAAATCATAATTGGTATGAAAAGCCCCATCTATGTCGGGCATTATCAGCCAAGGAGCAACTTTCCCGAGCAGTATAGGTTCTAAAATGTTTGCTCGTTCAATCATGTTTTCCAAAACCGTTGTATCAACCCAAGGGCACAAGCCTTTTTCATAATAATTGCGAATAAGATGAACGAATATAGCATCATGTCCTAAGTATTTGCTTCGTTCATAACGACTACTTAGATACCAAACAATGTATTTAAATAATTCCGGATTGTCTTTGCTTTTGTTTATCAATATATCACTGTATTTAATGATAGAATCAATAGCGGGATGCATTACTTTTTCATAATATTGATTTAAAAAAGGAGCAAAAACAGGAGTATATACCAGGGCTTCTTCGGAAAAATCACAATTATCCCAATAATGTTCGAGGTAATATTGGTATTTCCAATTTGAATCGGGATAATTTTCCGGTTTTACTTCCGGTATTTCCACTTCTTTATTTAACTTTTGTGCTTTGGCAAATAAATTAGTAGGGTGTTTCTCAATAAATTGATTAGAATATGTTTGCATAGAATCATAAATGATTTTTATTTGAGCTCTATAGGATCCTATCAAATTATTATCAGGAGAAGCTTTGGCTTGTTCTTCTTTGATTTTTTTATTTACAGTTGAACCGGCTATTTGTTGGGTAATCATGTAAGATGTGAAAGCATAGAATAAATCGTTCTCGGGAGAATTAATGAAACTCACATTATTAGAGACATTCGGATTATTAGGGTCTAATTCTTTTGATTGAACGGTAAAGAAGAAGGAAGAATCAACAAGAAATTCCATGTATTTCACATTGTTTTGCCCTGCTAATATATACACTCCTCTTTTTAAAGTGTCGGTACCTTCCAGTATAAAACTATAAGGATTTTTTTTCGAGGGATATAAAGTGTCACGCAAATAGGTGTGTTCTCCGTAATAATTGGCTAATAATAAGACGGTATCGGGAATACCGGGTAAATTAAAAATGATTTGATAGCTTAATTCTTTTTTGTTCGGAGTTTTTTTCTTCTGAGCAAAAAGCTGATTTGAAAAACTAAAAATACATAGAATGCTAATAATTATCAGACGGTTCATTATAGTATATTTTAAATAATAACATTTTATAGACGTAATCTTTATTTTAATAGTTGCTTGATGCGAAAAAATTAGATAATTCCTTCCCTTATAATATCATGCAGATGCACCACTCCGACATATTCTTTATTGTCGTTAATAACCAATAAGCTTGTGATATTGTTTGTTCGCATGATTTCCAGCGATTTTACCGCCATTTCATTTTCGTTAATAAGTTTAGGTGCCCTAGACATAATGTCTTCAGCCTTGATATTTTGAATGTTTTGAGAGGATTGCAACATGCGTCGTAAATCCCCATCGGTGATGATACCGACAATCTTGTTGTTATCGATAACGGCAGTAACGCCTAAGCGTTTGGATGATATTTCGTAAATAATTGTATTTAAATTATCGGAAGGGTTAACCTGAGGTTTTTCATTTTGTTTGCATAAAGTTTCAACTTTGAGGTATAACTTTTTACCTAACACTCCTCCCGGATG
>JAGOKS010000103.1 GCA_017994425.1 Bacteroidales bacterium
TATTTAACAAAATTGCATAAAATTAAATTATTTTTAAAATTAATTATAAAAATAGATATATTTGAAAAATAAAAATAATTAGTTATAAAAAAATATAAACTTTTACTAATTACCTAAAACATCTTATTATTACATAAATAAATGAAATATTGATATATAAAAATATTTTTTTTTTTTTTAAAAATATTATCAAGAATCAATTTTTATTTTACATTTGCATCGTAATTTTAACTAAAACAATTATTAATTAAAAACAGATTTTAAAATGAAAAAGTTTATTTTATGCGGCGCTAGTCTTATTGTACTTGCTATCACTTTCAATTCATGTGTTAAAACTTGTTCTTGTAAAGAAGTTGAAGAAGACGTTGTTATCTCAACAAGTGAACAACCTATGATTACCGGGATTAGTTGTGAAGATTTAAGTGCATATTCAACAGATGTAAATGGTAAAAAATCTGGAACAATTTGCGAATAATTAAATATTCGTAATTACGTTATAAAGTCATTGTAAAGCTACAATGACTTTATTTTTTTAATATGATTGAAGTAATACGATTCTGGTTAAACAATGCTCGTTCAACAGCACTTCCTCAAAGTTTAATGCCTGCCTTCTTAGCCGTATGTATGGCATTACAAACCAATACCTTTTCTATTCTACTATCCATTTTTGCCATTTTCGGAGTCATCTTCGTTCACTTAGGGGCAAATTTAACCGATGATTATTTCGATTACAAAAAGAACCGCGAAAGCATACAAAATCATAACAGCATATCACCCATTCGTAAAGGGAAATGCAATTATTTATTATCCGGAAAAGTCAGCGAAAAACAATTATTAAAAGCCATTCTTATTTTTTTTACGCTGGCTTTCGTTTTGGGAGGAATTATTTTTGCGCATAGAGGGATCGTTATCTTATATTTTATTCTAATCACCGGCTTTTTAAGCGTTTCCTATTCCGGCTATCCCTTACGCCTCAGTTATCATGGCATGGGAGAACCAATTATCGGATTGATATTTGGTCCTTTACTAATGTCGGGAGTCTATTATGCTGCTTGTGGATGTATTTCAAACGATGTTTGGATTGTTTCTTCCGTTGTTGGCTTATTGGTAGCTAACATTTTATATGTACATTCGGTCATGGACTATAAAGCCGATAAAAGCATACATAAACAAACCTTGGCAGTTATCATTAAAAATAAAACATTCCAATTAGTCATAGCCTTTCTATTTACATTTTCTCCCTATGGTATCATTCTATTAGGCATCGGATTGAACTATATTTCCATTTATTATTTAACATCATTCTTACTACTTCCATTGTCTATTGTTTTATTTTATTTACTATCAGAATATGTAAACCATCCTGAGAACAAATACAAACCCCGATTTTGGATGGGACCTATGGAAAAATGGGAAGCCATACAAAATGCCGGCATAGACCAATTCATGATACGATGGTTTTTAGCTCGCAACATCAGTATTTTCTTTTGTATCATCATTGCTATTATCAGTTTTATAAAATGATACGTATCCTTTTCATTTTTTTCGCTTTTATTACACTCATTCTTGGCATAATCGGTATTTTTGTTCCGCTTTTGCCCACAACGCCTTTTCTTTTATTGTCCTCATTTCTTTTTATGAAAAGCTCGCCCCCTTTACAAGAGTGGTTATTAAGGAATAAGTATTTGGGTCCCTACATACTAAATTTTCAAAAAAATAAAGCTATCTCTTTACAAACAAAGATATTTACAATTTCCTTGTTGTGGACAAGCATTTTAATTTCCGCATTTGTGTTTGTGGAAATTGTTTGGATTCGCATACTATTGTTTATCATAGCTGTGGCTGTTAGCACACATATACTTTCCTTTAAAACTTTAAAAAAATAGTATATTTTTAATTTGCTGTAATATTTAACAAGCTCATAAGGCTTTTTTTCTTACTTTTGTAAACAGTTTTAATTTGTTCTAACAAACAATCATTCAATAGAATAAACTACTAACATCATACGCGTTAAGCATCATTTATGTCAATTAGAGAAGAGAATCTGGAAATTTGGGGGGCAAAGAAACACAATTTAAAAAATGTGAATTTAGTCATTCCCAGATATAAATTTGTTGTTATCACAGGATTATCGGGTTCCGGCAAATCATCTCTTGCTTTTGACACCATCTATGCTGAAGGACAAAGACGATATATGGAAACTTTCACTGCCTATGCCCGTCGCTATATAGGTGAAATGGAAAGACCTGAAGTAGACAAAATTACCGGCTTAAGTCCGGTTATTTCTATCGAGCAAAAAACTGTAAATCGCAGCCCTCGTTCAACAGTAGGCACTATAACCGAGATATATGATTTTCTACGTTTGTTATATGCACGCGTTTCCACAGCCTATTCGTACCATACCCATGAACCTATGATTCGCTATACGGAAAAGCAAATCTGTGAACTCATTTTAAAACAACACCACAACAAAATTATTTACCTCTTAGCTCCTATTGTAAAAGGTAGAAAAGGGCATTACCGCGAAGTATTTCAGCAAATCTTAAAATGGGGATTTTTGCATGTACGCATTGACGGTGAGATGAAAGAGATTATGCTTCGTATGCAATTAGACCGTTACAAAACACACGATATCGAAATCGTTATTGATACGCTCTCTGTTAAAGAAGAAAACAGAACCCGGCTCATGAAATCCATTGAATTAGCGATGAAATACGGCAAAGGCACACTCATGATAATGGATGAAAATCAAAAAAAAGCAAAAACCTACAGTCGTTTTTTAATGTGTCCTACTACCGGCATTTCCTACCCTGAGCCGGAGCCCAACACTTTTTCATTCAACTCACCCTATGGTTCATGTCCGCGTTGCAACGGATTGGGTTATATTTCTGAAACAGATATCGATAAATTAATTACCGACCCTCGAAAATCCATACGCGCCGGAGGTATTGCTCCTTTGGGTACTTATAAAAGTAATTGGATTTTCAAACAAATAGAAGGCATTGCGCTTCACTATCAATTTAGTTTGGATACCCCTATTGAACAAATCCCCGAAGAAGCTTTAAACATCATTTTCTACGGGAGCAGCAAACCCATTATGATGAAAAATGAAACTTCCAATACTTATACTTATTCTAATAATTACGAGGGAATTATCAATTTTATCGTTTCACAAAACACAGAAGAAGCTCCTGCCAACATACGTAAATGGGCACAGCAATTTATGCATACCAAATGTTGCGATGTATGTAATGGTAGTCGGTTAAAAAAAGAAGTATTGTACTTCTTAATCGGAGGGAAAAATATAGCCGAATTATCGGCAATGGATATACGTTTATTAAACGAATGGTTTGATCATATCAATGATTATCTTGATGAGAAACAAAAAATAATAGCCTTTGATATCGTGAGAGAAATTAAAACACGATTACAATTTCTATTAAATTTAGGCATTGATTATTTAAGTTTAGATCGCTCATCACAAAGTCTTTCCGGAGGGGAAGCCCAACGTATTCGGCTAGCGACACAGATTGGTTCTCAGTTAGTAAATGTATTATATATTTTAGATGAACCCAGTATCGGCTTGCATCAACGCGATAATCATCGGTTGATTGAATCCATGAAAACTTTACGCGACAGCGGCAATTCTGTTATTGTTGTTGAACACGACCTTGATACCATGAAAAATGCCGATTTTATCGTCGATATTGGTCCCTGTGCAGGCATGAAAGGTGGTTATATTGTAGCACAAGGAAGTTATGATGACATAGTAAAATCTCACTCCCTTACTGCCGATTATTTATCGGGCAGAAAACGTATTGAAATTCCCCGCATCCGTCGTAAAGGGAATGGCGAAAGCATCGTTCTGAAAGGTGCCCACGGGCATAATTTAAAATCTATCAATGTGCATTTCCCTTTGGGTAAATTTATTTGTGTAACAGGAGTATCAGGAAGCGGAAAATCTTCGCTTATCAATGCCACTTTATATCCTATTTTAAACAAATATATTTATCGTGCCGAAAGAGAACCGCTACCCTATCAAGAAATAGTAGGATTGGAACATATTGATAAGGTGATAGAAATAAATCAACAAGCCATTGGTCGGACACCACGTTCCAATCCGGTTACCTACATAGGTGTCTTCGATGAAATCCGTAAATTATTTGCTTCCTTACCGGAATCAAAAATACGTAATTATCAAGCCGGAAGATTCTCCTTCAATGTAACAGGCGGTCGATGCGAAGCGTGTAAAGGAGCCGGTGTCCGTAATATAGAAATGAGTTTCCTTCCCGATATCTATGTGCATTGTGAAACCTGTAACGGGAAACGTTACAATAGAGAAACCTTGGAAATTAGGTATAAAGGGAAATCTATCAATGACATTCTGGATATGAACATTACCGAATCCATTTCCTTCTTTGAGGGCATCCCCTCCATTAAACACAAACTCGAAGTATTGGAAAAAGTAGGTTTAGGTTATTTACATTTAGGTCAAGCCTCCACAACTCTTTCCGGAGGAGAAGCTCAGCGGATTAAATTAGCCGCCGAACTATGTAAAAAAGACACGGGAAAAACATTTTATATTTTAGATGAACCTACCACCGGATTACATTTTGAAGACATCCGTATATTATTGGATGTGTTAAATCAGTTGGTTGAAAAAGGAAACACCATTGTTGTCATCGAACACAACATGGATGTCATGAAAGTAGCCGATTGGATTATAGATTTAGGACCAGAAGGCGGCCAAAAAGGGGGATATATTGTCAGTGAAGGCACTCCCGAACAAGTTGTTAAAAAAGGAAAAGGCTATACTGCCGAATACTTGAAGGCTTATTTGGAATAAAAAAAGGATTTTGTTTTTACCCAAAATCCTTATCTTACAGGTTATAGAATTTAATTAACTCTTTTATACACTTTTCTGTCTTCAGGGTAACCTTCTCCTTCTACTATCAGCACCAAACTATCATTCTCCGCCAATTCATATTTGTAGGTTACTTCCGCTTGAGGTTGAGTGCCATCTTTTACACGATTGTAAAATGTAATTTTGTTGTTCTTACGTTCAAAATTACCTTTGATTTGCCATTTATCCAAACTTCCGGGTTTGCGTTCAATAAAGTCTTGAATATAGGTATAATCTACACCTGAATTAAAAAGAAGTGTTTCTTTACAGGAATCAACATCCAAGCCTCTTAATTCTTTAATATCACATTCCCACTTTCCGACAACAGGCAGTTTATCGTATTTATTACAACTTACCATCCATGTCATAGCAAATACACATGCAATTAATGCAATGTTTATTGATGATTTTTTAGATTTAATTTTAAGCATTTTATTCAATTTTTATATATTAATTAATGATGTGAATTTATTTGCAAATGTATATAAAAAAATTATTAAATTGTAAACCTTCATACAAAACTTCATATAAATTATAACACACACTCTTAATTCACCCATAGTGAATTGTTAATTAGAGCTTTTTCATCCTATTGGAAAATTTTATAGATGAGTAAGCCTTACCAACTTTTTCCCGATGGGAGCTTAACTTTTTTTTCTCCCATGCTTATCTTTTCCCCGATGGGAGCTATACTTTTTGACTTGGGCAAGGTATACCGGGTACCTTGGGCAAGGTACCAAGGGGATGTTGCGCAAGGTATACTTGGCACCTTGCGCAAGGT
>JAGOKS010000104.1 GCA_017994425.1 Bacteroidales bacterium
TTTTTTTAGAAAAATCATTAAACATAAAAATATTTTTAATACTTTTACAAATCTTAATTTTAACCATAAAAATTATTTGTCATGAAAAACATTATTGTAGGGATAGATTTTTCAGCCGGATCCATCAATGCGATGAAACATGCTGTTTCTTTAGCTGTTAACTTAAAAGCGAAATTAACACTTCTTTACAGCTTAACACCGGATGCGAAAATAATTGAAGAAACAAGTGTAACACTTAAATCAAATATTTTGGCAGTTGCAGAAAAAAAATTAGTGGAGTTAACGGAATATTGCCAAAAGCATATTTACCATACAAAAGTAAAATATAAAATTCGCATCGGAAAAGCCGCTCGCGAAATGAGTAAAGAAGTAAAAGAACAAGGAGATGCAGTTGTTGTTATAGGCACACACGGTTGCAGCGGTTTTGAAGAATATTTTGTCGGAAGTACTGCCATGAAAATGATTAGTATTTGCGATTGTCCGGTTTTATCCATACGCGATACTGTCAATGTACACCGCAATCTTACAGATATGGTTGTCATCATTGACTCATCGAGAGAAACTTTACAAAAAGTGAAAACGGCAGCTGTCTTAGCCAAAGCTTTTCAAGCTAAAGTTCATTTGATAGGATTGTATACCACAAAATACAGGGATTTACGTGTGCTTGTGGATGCCTATATGAATAAAGCCGAGATTTATTTAACAAAAAAAGATATTCGCTTAGAATCTACGATAATAGAAAGCGATAAAGACCCTTACCAAGTCATTAAAATTGCCGAAGATCTTAAAGCTAATCTAATTATTGCCATGAAAGAAACCGATTTATACGGCGACGATGGCTTTACCTTAACATCCTTTAGCGAAAAATTGGTGAATCGTTCTTCAGTGCCGGTATTGACAATTAATGTGGATAGAAGTATTTACGAAACGAGTTAACATAATTAAAAATATAGAAAGAAGGATAATAATCATATGAGTAGAATAATACACATAGCAGCAAGACAAATATTGGATTCAAGAGGGAATCCCACGATAGAAGTAGATGTATATACCGAAGCAGGTGCTTTGGGAAGAGCAGCCGTTCCTTCCGGTGCATCAACAGGGGTGCACGAGGCAGTAGAATTACGCGATAATGACGATAAATTCTATCAGGGGAAAAGTGTCTTAAAAGCTATTCAAAATGTACAAAAGATTATTTTAGAAGAATTAAAAGGATATCCCGTCGATAGACAAGATGTGATTGATGCCCGTTTGATTGAATTGGACGGCACCGAAAACAAAAGCAATTTAGGCGCTAACGCCATGCTCGCAGTATCGCTTGCTTGTGCTAAAGCTGCCGCTATGGAAGTGGGACAAGAATTATACAGATACATTGGCGGTGTAAACGCCAACACCCTCCCCATACCTATGATGAATGTATTGAATGGCGGGAAACATTCCGATAATTCAATCGACTTTCAAGAATTTATGATTGTTCCTTACGGTTGCAATTCTTTCAGCGAAGCCCTGCATATGGGAACCAACATTTTCCATACCTTGAAGTCTATTCTGTCAAAGAATAAATATTCTACCAATGTTGGCGATGAAGGGGGTTTTGCTCCCAATTTAAAATCAAATGAAGAAGCCATGCATTTTCTTGTTGAAGCCATTGAAAAAGCAGGCTATAAACCCGGCGAACAAGTTGCCATTGCTTTAGACCCTGCTGCTTCCGAGTTTTATAATGAAAAAGAAAAAGTATATCATTTGCATAAATCAAGCGGAGAAAAACTAAGCTCCTCTCAGATGGTTGATTTCTGGGCGGATTGGTGCAAACGATTCCCTATTGTTTCCATTGAAGATGGAATGGCTGAAGACGATTGGGATGGATGGAAATTAATGACCGATAAACTGGGTGGCGACATTCAACTGGTAGGCGATGATTTGTTTGTAACCAATGTACAACGCTTACAAATGGGCATAGAAAAAGATATTGCCAACTCCATATTAATAAAGGTAAACCAAATCGGCACCTTGACCGAAACCATACAAGCCATTACAACCGCTAATTTGAATGGCTATACCGCTGTGATTAGTCATCGCTCGGGCGAAACCGAAGATACCACTATCGCCGATTTGGCGGTAGCATTTAATACCGGCTTGATTAAAACCGGCTCAACAAGCAGAACCGACAGAATTTGTAAATATAATCAACTGCTGCGTATTGAAGAAAGCCTGGGAAATTCGGCAAGATTTTTAGGCAGAAATTTTATCTACGCCAAATAATATATTGGTTTTTAAATCACTTACATCCTCACGTTGAGGATGTTTTTTTATAGTATAAAATATAATGTAACATAGTATGAAAAAAGTTGTAACCATGTCAATCTGTGCACTGTTTGGATTTGGAAGTAAAAAAAACATTGAAATGCCGGTAGCAAAAAGTTTTTACGAATTAAAAGCCATAAGCTTGCAAGGCAAAGAAATTTCTATGGAGACCTATAAAGGCAAAGTCGTATTAATTGTAAATACCGCCAGCAAATGTGGATTTACCTCTCAATATGCCGGTTTGGAAGAATTGCATAAAAAATACAAAGACCAGGGATTGGTTGTATTAGGCTTTCCGTGCAATCAATTTTTAAAACAAGAACCCGGAACTGCCTCAGACATTCAGGAATTTTGTCAGATTAACTACGGCGTAAGTTTTCAAATGTTCGATAAAATTGATGTAAACGGCGCTAATACCCATCCGATTTACCGCTATCTTAAAAACGCTTTGCCCGGTAAAATTACATGGAATTTCAATAAATTCCTGTTGGACAAAAACGGTATACCCGTAAAACGATATCCTTCGCAAACGGTTCCTAAAGACCTGGAAAAAGACATTGAGGATTTGTTAAATAAATAGGAAAAAGCCTTTTTTGGCAGTAACTATCGCTTCGCAAATACCCGTTTTTTTAGGCTTGTAACGCCTTGTTAATGAAGCCTCCCACAACAGCTCAAATTATTGACGCAATAATTAATTTTATTGACGCAATAATTTTCAGTATTGACGCAATAATTTTTCATGGGGTTGAGGTAGGCTTGTTTATTCTTTCTACTTCATCTTATTTTTTGATTTTTTCGGCTGTTTTTTTGTTTGAGAAAAAGCTAAGATAGTTTAGTTAATTATGACAAATTCCGTTTTGCAAATATATCACTTTACTTGTTTCATCGAAAAACAAATAATAAATGAAGATATATCACCCTTAAGCCCTTGAAAGGAAATTACGAATTAAAAATTACAAGGGGAATGATGAATGAAGTTTAATACGGCACTCACGACATTTTATGCGTAATCAATAACAACAATTTTCTTTTTTTTACGTTAGGCTTTTAACATTTACCCAAAATTTAACGCTATGAATTTTCGTCGAATAGTATTTTTTCTTAGCATTTTATACTTTACAAATCATGTTTCTGCTCAGGATTCTATCATGATTAAAAATCAGTTGAAACTGGAAATTGGTATCAATCTTAATCAAAAGGTTCATATATATGATCAACCCGCTGAAGATTATTTATCTCCTATTCCTTCTGTTGGAGGTAATTTTTCCGTGTATTATTATCGATATTTAGGAAAAGGTTTTGGTATTCAAGCGGGGATAGGATTTACCTACCATCCTCATGCTTTTCGTATAACAAACGATACTCTGAAACAATACCTCCCTGCTGTGTATTATTCCGGTAATAATGAAGATTTTTATTTTCAAATACCTGTCTCTGTTAATTATCTCGTTAAAATCAATCCTCGTTTGTTTTTTGATATCAATGCCGGCTATATGGCTAGCTTAGGACCTTCGTATTCTTATACCGGTCATGTACAAGGACATTTTGAGCAGAATGATACGCTTTGGTCCTTATTGCAGATAGGTTGCGGAACAAGCTATGCCTATAATTCTAACTTGTTTTTAAAACTCGGCATTCAACGTACTACCAAATATTTTCATACCTATGGATTTCATCTTGTTTTAAATGGAGCCATCATGCATAAAAATGTAGGGGAATTTGAGTTCTCTAATTTAGAGAAAATTAAGCTTAACGACCATAATCCTTCGGGCAAATTTTATAAATATTTTAATTATATCGGATTAAATTTTAATTATGGATTCCGCTTGGATAAAAAAAATCAACTCGTGCCTTGGTAATTCATTATTACATGTGATGGATAAAAAAATAATAATATTCCAAGATTGTAAAAAAATATTTAGTACTTTTGCAATGCTGAAAAATAAAGGTCCCGTGGCTCAACTGAATAGAGCATCTGACTACGGATCAGAAGGTTACAGGTTTGAATCCTGTCGGGATCACTAAAAACTTGTCTTATCACGGCAAGTTTTTTTATCATACGTAGGTCGTAAGGGCCCCATAGCTCAACTGAATAGAGTATCTGACTTCGGATCAGAGGGTTGTAGGTTTGAATCCTACTGGGGTCACTCATCAATGAAAAAACAAAATGATTTCAATAGGGAAAGTTAATACATTAAAAGTTACCAAACAGCTCGATTTTGGTATTTATCTGGACGGCATGGAAGAAGGCGAAATACTTATGCCCAAACGATATGTGCCGCAAGATACTCACATTGGCGATTTCCTGGAAGCTTTCATTTATCGTGATTCCGAAGATAAACTGATTGCCACCACTGAAACACCTCTGGCTGAAGTAGGTGATTTTGCCTGTTTAGAAGTTGTAGCCGTCAATAATATAGGAGCTTTTATTGATTGGGGTTTGCCGAAAAATATACTTGTCCCTTTCCGCGAACAAAAAATAAAATTGAAAGAAGGTGATAACGCATGCGTTTATATTTATTTGGATGAAGAAACGAAACGCATAGTCGCATCGGCAAAAATAGAACACTTTTTAACCAAAGACTTCCCTCCGTTTACTCCCAAAGAACAAGTGGAAGTAATGATTTATAAACTAACAGATTTAGGCTATAAAGTCATCGTCAATCAAGCCTATGACGGTATTCTTTTCAAAAACGAAGTATTTCAAACCCTTAATGTCGGGGAAAAACATAGTGCCTATATCAAAAAAGTAAGAGATGATGGCAAAATTGATGTGAGTTTGTATAAAACGGGCTATAATCAGGTAGTAGATTTTTCGGTTTTGCTTATAGATGCCATTCGCGAAAATGAAGGTTTTGTTCCCGTAACGGATGCCTCTTCTCCCGAAACAATACATGCGTATTTTGGCGTCAGTAAAAAAGTATTTAAAAAAGCTGTGGGAGATTTATACAAAAAACGAATGATACGTATCGAAGACAATGGAATACGTTTAATTTAAGCATACATTTCAGTAGCTTTTTTCTTCCTCTTATGTTTCTTTTTATCTGTATTTTATGTAATAATTCATACAAACGAAACAAGGATGTAACAATTATGCAATATAAATTTTATACCTTTGCAAATAATTAATACAATCAGCATGGATAAAATACGCATTTTGGTCGTTGATGATGAAGAAAGTTTATGTGAAATTCTAAAATTTAATCTCGAAAAAGAAGGCTATTTCGTTGACACAGAAAGGTGGTTTAGGTATTTAGGACAAGTTTATATCTTTTTATAACTACTAATTTTATTTTTTAATCATTATCATTTTTTCTATTAGTAATTGAAATATTTAATTTTAATAAAATAAGAAAAATAGCA
>JAGOKS010000105.1 GCA_017994425.1 Bacteroidales bacterium
CATTTTCAGGTATTATATCATTGACAGAGTTAGATACATTATTTATGTTATATCTATTTTTTGCTATATTTAGTAAATCACTACCTTGTGGATGAGCCTGGCGAAGCACACGACCCATTCGTTGAACTAATGAATCTATTGGTGCTATCTCAGTAAATAAATAATCAGCATCTATATCTAAAGAAGCCTCCACTACTTGAGTAGCAACTAATATTTTGGCTCTTTTATCATCCCTTGATTTATCATTGTTACCGATAAAATCTAGTAAATCATTTTCTTTAGTTTTTCTATCATTTTGAGTAAATCTAGAATGAAATAATCTAATATCTATATTATTATTATTTTGTATCAGAGAATTATATACTTCTTGAGCTTGTTTAATAGTATTCATTATTACTAAAACTCTTTTGCCATCATTTTCTAAAGACTTCTTTATTATTGTATTTATTAAATCATCTGAGTATACCTTCTTTTCATCATCATTATAGTTTTCAATAATAAATTTAAATTTATGTTTTGAAAAAGATGAAAGATTATCATATGTATTAAATAAATCTATGGTTATATAATCATTATTATCGGTTCTTTTATCGATTTCATTTTTAATAAATTCTGGTAGAGTAGCTGTCATTAAAAGGAATTTGCCACCCATATTATATATGTGCTGAATAAATTTAACAATTATAGCAGCAGATTTAGGATTATAAGCTTGAATTTCGTCAATTACTAAACGAGAATAAGCAAATTTAGCAAAAATTCTTTCATATAAAGGTGGTCGTAGAGCATAAGGGAAAAATTGATCGCCCGTTGAGATGATGGCTGGTAATGATAATTGATGTGAGAGCTCATATGTTCGAAAACTTTCTGTATCATATTTTAAATGATCACTATAGGATTGTTCAAAAATCTTTAAATCAGCATCAGAATGTAAAAGACCAACATTATCGTTTCCAAATATTTTTTGGGTTCTTTCAAATATCTGATTAGTTGCAGTCCTCAGTGGTAGTGTATAAAACATTTTTTCACCATTTGACCATAAATATGCAAATTCAGTTTTACCAATACCTGTAGGAGCCAGCAAAATAATATTTTTTTCTAAATTATTTTTAACCTCATTAAATTGCCATATATTATTCCCATTATTCTCTTTGCCTATCTTATTATTGAGTTCATTAGATATATTATTTTTGATTATATTAAAATCTGGTCCTTGTATTTCTATATCTTTAAAATTAATATTATTAATAGCTCCACTCTCTATTAATGAAGCAAAATGATCACAAATCATCGTAAATCCACTGATTAAAATGCCATCATTAAGCAGAGAATTATTAATTTGGGAATTAGCATCTATGCGTAGAGGTAAATGTGAAATTAAATATGGAGGTGTGAAATATTTTGAATAGGTTATACCATTACTTAGACCATCTAGTTGCTTTTTATTTAATTTTAATAAATTTGGATTAGCAAAATTTATTTTTGAATAAATTTTATTAAGGTTTATTAGTATTTTAAACCATTTTTGTTTGTTATTTACTAAAGCTTTTAAATTTGTAAATACATCAGTATAACCTTCTATAATGTCAAAAAAATTATCTCTCCAGTGATGGTATGCTATTGCTGATAATATAAAATGCACATAAGTTTCAGATTTTCCTGTACACGGGAGTTGTTGATCGAGATATTTTTTTAATTCATCAGGGTCAACCATTAAAGCTGAAAATAATGAATGAGGAACATTAGCATATACATCAAATGGTTTATATTCTTCATTATTAATAGTTTTCCTTTGAAAATATGGTAATACTTTGCCTACATCGTGATATGTAAGTACGATCTCAATATATGGTTTCAAATAATTAAACTTATTAACATTACACATTAAACAATATAAAGCATGTAAAGTATCATTTATGTGCTGATCTAGAGTAACTCTTTTACCATTTATTTCACTTTTAGCATAAATATCATAATTTATTTTTTTATTTTTAAATAAAAGCAAATCTCTTTTATTATTTACTAGTTTAAAAATTTGGTTCATAATATAAATTTTTTTAAAAAAATTATGATTTTTATAAATCAGGTAAAAAAACGCGAATATGCTCAGGTATATTGTCAAGAATAGAGCATGAAATTGCCTGCGCCGGTATTGCCGATAATATGATAAAAACCTGAATATTGGAAACCATATAATCTTCTAGAATCGAACGTATAGGAAGCAGTACCAGAAGTAAGCGATCCCAAGGAAATCCGCTGATAGTTATGATCCCACAATTGCAGAGACAATCAAGAAAGACAATCATTTCATGAATATGTCCGTTGGATACCAATACCATCTCTGAGAATATCTCACGAGAGTGGCTTCAACCAAACAATATCGCCACTATCACAGACACCGTTTCACAACGTAATGGTCTGTGGCTGATCCACTCATGTCTGTTCTGTTCATGTCTGTTCTGTTCATGTCTGTTCTGTAGCCGTTTGGATCGTTCAACTCTCGCAAACGATAGTTCCTCAGGTCCGATAGCCTCAGGTCATAAAGCATCAGGTAATATATGCAGGGATAATGGTATATCACGTAAGTGTACATCATGTCTGTGATTCTTCTACTCGTATCTGATCTACCAGTTCTCCTGATTCATTAAGTGTTCCCCCAGTAAAATATCCAGGAAGAGTCTGACAATCAATCAAATAGCCACCAGAAAATTCTTCAGGAACTTCAATACATCCCGTCTGATATTCTCCCGTATAATATTCTCCTGTCATCATACATCCCTCTTCCAATTGTGCGAATGTTGATCTATGGACATATTGTACAGTAGAAAGTCAAAGTACCAGCAAAATAAGTTTCACGATAGCATACCCGCCAAACAATCAGAAGAGATATTTCTTGTGATGTTTCTGGAAGTGATGATGCACCTTATGAAATGTATGTTTCATGATTTTATAAAAAAAGAGGTAAACCGTATCGTATATAAGTATATTCGGAAATAGTAATTTTGTCAAATATTTTGTCAAATATTTGCACCCGGGTGAAAACCAAAGCACAAAAAAAATCCTCAGACAGAAACACCCGAGACCATAAAAGAGAAATAATCAAATTTTAATGATTTTCGAGCCATCAATCAAGCAGTCACACCACCTCATTCCGGCATATTCCTCGTCCCTACCTCATTCCGGCATATTCCTCGTCCCTACCTCATTCCGGCATTAAGTGTTGCAGCCGGAATCTTATGGTTTTACTACGAGATTCCGGCTGCAATCCGGGACGCCGGAATGAGGAATAAAAAAAACAGCGCCGGAATGAGGTGATAAACAAAAAAAAAACGTAGGATTTCGAGCCATCAATCGAGCAACGTACACCGTAGTCCGAGCATAATATCCCGTACATTCGTTTGCCGTAAGGCAGAATGGAGGGATACGTAGATAGACGTGATATAAGGTAAAACGTAAGATTGCTCTGATGGCGAGAAAAAAAAGAAAAGGCTCTTTTGCCTACTTTTGGAGCCGGCCAAAAGTAGGTCATAGCGAAGCGTTTTTGAAAAAAAAGTTGCACCCGGGTGAAAACCAAACTACAAAAAAAAAAAGCCCCTCCGTAAAAAACGGAAGGACTTATAATAATTAACGGATAATCATCACTTGTCGATTTGTTGACCCCTGCTGATTACTGATTCGTACGTTATACACGCCAGAACCAATACCAGACAAATCTAAAGTTGATGTAGGATGCTCCACAACTTGAAGCAAACGACCGAAAACATCTCTGACTTCAACCCGTGAAACAGATTCACCTTCTATCTGGAAAATACCGGTAGAAGGATTAGGATAGATCGTAAGATTGCTCAAGGAACCGTATTCATCAACATCATTGATCGCGAATATTTTACGATTACTGAAGGCTACAGGGAACGATTTATCTCCACCACAATTCCAAGGCAAGTTTACTGAGATATAATACGCAGCCCCAATCACTGGAGAAGTGATAGTAAACGAAATATTTCCGCCATTTAAAATACCAATTTGAGTGAAATTCCCATTGTTGAGAGAATCGATCCAAATAGTATAGAAATCAGGTTCATATCCGCTTAAAGTAGCATAATCATCTAAAATTTGCAGAATATAGTCACCAGTGATAATGTCCTGAAATATACCTATTCTGATCGTTTTGTGCCAATCTCCCAAGGGAGAAAGGTTGCCACAAAGATGGCGAGCAAACACAGCATACGTCTGAGATTGCTGATCAGGATCGTTCACTCCGTCATATAAAGTATAAGACGAAAGACCGGTTTCTGCAATCGTATCTACAGGTACCCAAGTAGATCCCTGTTTATACGACAAGACATATTCCGTTACATCAAATGCGTTAACCACCTCAAAGACCGTCATATTAGTCCCCGTAATAAGAGGATCAAACGAAGAAACGCAATGCATAGGAGCTTGAGGATCCGAATAGAACATAACCATGGCCATGCTAGTTGCAGAGCAACCACCTTGAGTGACTTCAACCACATAAGATCCTTCACCCAAAGTAGGATAGTCGACCGTCAATGTCGGCTGATTGCCAACAGGAGTACTGCCTTTATACCATTGATAAGTATCGTACGTATGATCTGCGTTAGGATTAAGTATTACTACTTCACTCTGACAAAGAATCGCAGGTATCTGAGAATACGCCGCTAAATCAGGTAACGGAAAGTTGACCTGAGATACGTGTATCCATGCAGAATCTAACACAACACACTGGTTGGAAAGTCTGACCTTATAGAAGCCAGAATCGCTTACCACAAGGGTTTGCGTGGTTGCTCCCGTATTCCACAGATAATTCCATCCTGGACCAGGGTCCAGCGTTAATAACACAGAAGTGTTGCAGAAAGTGGTATCAGACCATACGGGAATAACTGTCGGAAGCTTTATAAGCACGATAGTGTCGCGAACAACACCACAAGGATTTCCTCGCTCATGATAATACATTCCAGGCGTAGATAGAGATACCGGTGCATCATAAGATATAAATCCATCAGGACCATACCAGACAAAATACGTAGCCTCATTCCCGTCAACATTGGATGATAAAAATACAGTATTTTCACACATCCACAACGTGTCCTTGGTAGAATTTACTACACCACCAGCAAGACAGTGAAAATTAGCATGCGATGGCGGGGTTGAATAGAACATAATCCCTATTTCTCGTAGATATCCCTGAGTACTAGTCATCTGAACCATTCCAGCATATTCTGGAGTAATAAGAACAGTATCTTCACCTTGAATATATGGTAAAGGATAGTTGGTAATATACCATATTACACCAGTCATACCAGCAATGTTGGGTTTAATTAAATAAACACTATCTACATCACTGACACAAAAATTATGCCAAACAGGATAGGGAGGGGAAACACCAGCTGTGTCTAAACTAATATAAACAACACCAGCTTTTAAAGGATTTTGAATTGCCATAATAAAAATGGCAAGCCAGATTTTGAAAAAAATTTTTGTTTTCATAATTATTTGTTTTTTTGTTTTTCTTTTGATTCATTTTGAATAATTCCACTTAAAAAAGATAATAGCAAAACCTTGAACATCTCATCATCAGGTTGCTCAAAAGCTGTCAATATTTCTTTATCAAGATTAACATTAT